>DASRLI010000387.1:0-12108 GCA_035648535.1 Occallatibacter sp.
CAAAAAACAAATCAAGGCCGTGGAAAAGACGTTAAGAGGAAAAGTCACAAAACAGACTTTTCCTCTTAACTTGCAAATCCCGCAAACAACGCGGGATTCGCACTTTACCACCGCCTCTGCGACGACTGACAATTAACTAAACCGGACACTTCATTTGTTCTCAAAAGCGGACATTTTCACTTGCTAACGACACCGCCGAGTTGCCGACAATCCGACCGGAACCAGTGCGGAGCTTACAATATTGCCTGGGTAGGCAGGCCCAAGGAGATTCGGATGGTGCTGCTCACCGGAAGAGGATCGCTTGTCGCAGGCGCGGTTGCCGCGATGGGCGCGTCGGTATGCTGTGTCGGGCCGCTGGTGTTGCTGATGCTCGGAGTCAGCGGCTCATGGATTGGAAGCCTGACGGCGATGGAGCCATTTCGTCCGTACCTCATTGGGTTGACCCTGTTGTTTCTCGGCTTGGCATTTCGCAGGCTCTATCTGGTGCCGCAGCCCTGCGCCCCAGGTTCAACCTGCGCCAACCCAGCCGTGCTCAAACGCCAACGTATCACCTTCTGGATTGTTGCGACGCTCCTGCTCGGTCTCTTGGTCGTGCCGTGGTTCGCCCCGCTGTTCTATTGAAAGGAATCTCATGCGCAAACTGCTGATTGCCACGCTAACTTTCTTGCCTCTGATCGCGATGGCGGCCACACCCACAACGATCACGCTCGATGTGAAAAACATGACTTGCGCGACCTGCCCGATCACCGTCAAAAAGTCACTGGAGAAAGTCTCTGGTGTGAGCACCGTCAAAGTCGACTACGGCAAGAAGACTGCGACCGTCACCTTTGACCCCGACAAGACCAAGCCCGATGCATTGACCCACGCCACCACAGACGCGGGGTTTCCGTCCACAGTGCGGAAGTGACAGCGCGATGAGCGAAACCATTCTCGAATCTGTGCTGACCTGCCCACACTGCGGATTTGCCAAGCAGGAAACCATGCCCACGGATGCATGCCAGTTCTACTATGAGTGCGCCAACTGCAAGGCGGTGCTGCGCCCCAATCCGGGCGACTGTTGCGTCTTCTGCTCCTTCGGCTCGGTGAAGTGCCCACCGATGCAACAGGAACACGGGTGCTGCGGATAAGTGTGAACGGTGGACATGACCCTTCACGCCATGCCCTTTTGGCGGGTGGTCCGCCCTTAAGCTTGCCACAGCACTGAAGGTGCCCCATCCTTCCGCAGTTTTATCGCGGAAGGGTGGGAATCCACGGACTTCGATCTTCCGTTTTCCGGTCCAAGTTTGTGCGTTACCCGCGTATCACCGCCTACTCGGAAGTCAATAATTCAGCGCTTGCCCGACAATCTTAGAAAGAAAGCCTTACATGGCCGAGTTCCCGTCTCTGTTCTTGCGGTTATAGGGGTGATCTAGGGTAGGTACCACGCAGAAAGGGTGGATTCATCCATTCGATGAATCCACCCTTTTCCAGTTCAAGACATCAAACTTCAGCGTGATTGGCCTTCAGGCAGAGACCGCATACTCCTGCTCAACCGGCTCTTCCACGTCCATGCTCAAACTCAGCAGCGATTCGACCACGTCCACGGCGCTGTAGCTAGTCCGTCCCGGCGCCAGGTACTGTGCAACCGTATTCAGGTCGTCGCCAACTGTTACGAGCGCCGGCTCAACCGAACCATCCTTGCGCGTCTGCTGGTGCCCTATGTTGGCCATCAGGGCATTGCAAAGGCACTTGCGGCCCACCGTATCTTCAGCCTTGCCGCCTTTCATTACGTAGTTCTCAACAGGCTCGGCAGAGCAGCGGTAGCCGATCTTGTCCTCTCCAGCAGCGTAAGGTTCCCGCAAATACCCCAGATCGCAAACCCGCTTGCGCTCCTGGTAGATGGGGAATGCCGAAGAAGTGCCTTCCAACTGCGCAACTTTGAACGGAAAACCCGTCGGCGAAGCCAGCGGATCCGTGAACACCTCACCGGTGCCAGCAACTGCCTTGGCCAGCAACGACCGCTTCAGGTCAGCGCGCATACCGGATTCCCGGCTGAAAGCAAAGGCAGTTCCAACCTGCACGCCCGCCGCTCCCTGGTCCAGGGCCTCACGCACTTTTTCGGCATTGCCATACCCGCCCGCCAGCCAGAAGGGAACGCCCAGCCTACGCAGTTCTGCAATGTTTACCTGGTCGCGCTCGCCATAAACCGGTTCGCCGGCCGCGTTGAGCTGAAGCTTGCCGCGAGGAGGAGCATTGTGTCCGCCCGCCGTCGGGCTCTCAATCACCAGTCCGTCCACTCGGCCGCTCGCCCGGCGCAACATGGTCGTCGCCAGTGTATTGGAGGAAACAATAGCCAGGAACCTGGGCCGATGCAGGATAGGCAGGGGACCTTCCGCGTATTCAGCCGGATCGAGAACCATCAGCGCATCCATTTCCGCCAACGCGCCCGTCACCTGCAGCTTGTACTCCGCCGAATGGTGGGCGGCAAAGGCGTCGAGCACGCCAGGAATATGCAGCGGAATACCGGCGCCCATCAGCACATAGCCTACGCCGGCCAGCATCGCACCATAAATCGATGCCAGGTGGGGCATCTGCACCTTCTCGAGAAAATTGATTCCCACCGGGTTCTTGTGGCCTTCTTTGGCCAGAAAAACCTCGACAAAGTTGCTCACCATGCACAGCTCAATCAGCTTGCGCGGAGGGTTCTTCTGGTGCATGGGGATGTTCGGATACGGTGTCCCGCTCGGCTTGCCTCCGGGCGTAAAGTACTCAGCCCAGATGCGCCTGGCCATATCAGGGAAGGGAAAGGCATCCAGCCCCCGGCGCATGTGGCCGCCAAAATCGCCATCGGCGAGGCGGCGCACAAAAAGGGAATCGAGTGCAGTTCCCGAGACCACACCCAGCTGGCCGAGTTTTGAGACAGTTTGGGCAAGACGCCAGTTAGATACGCCTACACCCATACCGCCCTGAATTATTTTTGGGAACTGGACCATCTATGAATTGTTTCATAGATTCTGAAGATTCCACAGGTTTTATCCAAGATTCGGCAGATGGTTGACCGAAAGTGAGCAATTCTGCTCATTCTGTGGCATTTGCGGAGTTACTTTTGGCATCTAATCCGCCCCGGCTATATCTTCTCGCGCAGGAAGCTGATCACCTGGTCTGCCTGGACCACGCCAACCATGCGCCCCAGGCCATCCACCACCGGGATCGCGTGCAGGTTGTACTTGTCGAACAACTCCGCCAGCTCGTTCTCGTTCATATCGGCAGGGCAGGAGAGAACGCGACTCTCCACAAGGACACTCAACCGCGTCTCCGGCTGGGCCATCACCAGGCGAGCCAGCGGAATGACGCCGTGCAGAACACGCTTTTCGTCCAGCAGGTAGATCTCGGTTACGCTCTCCGGGTCGCCATCGAAGCTTCGCAAAGCATGGACCGCCTGGGCCACCGTCGACTCTTTTCCCAGGTAGACAAAGTCGGTCGTCATGGCTCCGGCTGCCGAGTCTTCGTCGAACTCGAGCAGCTCTTCCACTTCTTGCCGCTCCTCGGGCTCCATCTCCTCGAGAATGGCGTCGGACTGGTCTTCGGGCAGCTCTGCCAACAGATCGGCTGCAGCCCCTGGGTCCATCTCCTCGACGATATCGGCGATCTTCTCTTCGTCCAGTTTTGCCAGCAGAGCCTTCTGTAGCTTGGGCTCCACCTCTTCCAGCGCATCGGCGGCCACTTCTTCGTCGAGCGAAGTGAAAACAGCTTCGCGCTCGGCCGGCGCCAGGTCTTCGAGAATATCCGCCAGTTCCGAGGGATGCATATCGGCCAGGCGCTCGTGCGCAATGCGCAGCTTCACGCGGCGTGCGGGATCGACCTCGATCACGTCTACAAAATGCCAGGGAATGCCGTGCGCGTGAAATTTGCGCGAAATCGACTCGAGGGTCGCGCGCGGCAACACGCCTTTGAAAACCCGCCGAAAGGCTCCGCGCAAGCCAATTTCCACTTCGGCCACGCGCAAAAGATGCGCCGCCCCCTGGCCCATCCACTCCAGGTCCACATCGTTCACGCGGACCACTTTTCGTCCGTGAATATCGATGATCTGGCGGTCCACCAGGTCTTGCTGCAGATAAAGATAGTTGCCCTGGTCCTGCAGCGGAACCATTGCACCGGCGGAGCGCAACTCGAGCGTGCCGGCCGGAGTCTCCATCACATCCTGCGAGGGAACAATGAAAAGTCCCACGCGAGTCTTCAGTACCAGGCCGGCCACCTTGCCGGCGTCGGGTCCGGTGGCTACTGCAATGTCCTTCAGGCGCCCGCGCAATTGCCCCTGCGAGTCGGTCACAGGAGTGCCGAGCAGCGCGGTCAGGCTTACCCGGGCTGTGGTGCGAGGCTGCATGAAGTGAGTTTATTCCCCTGCCGTCAGTTTACGCACTGTGGCGCATCCGAATGGGCAATGCAGTTGACGACGGTTTATTGGACGCGCACCTCGGTGGACAGTTCGATATCGGCAGACGAATTGCCGATCGTCACGCGAACAGGTTCTGCCTCGACGCGGAATCCAGGAAGTTTCTCGTCCCACCAGGCAAGTGTGGATGCCCGAAGCGGAATCTGCACAGTCTTCGTTTCGCCCGGTTGAACGCCGATTCTCCTGAAGCCCTTCAACTCCTGGCGAGGCCGTTTAACTTTCGAGCGCAGGTGTTTTACGTAGAGCTGGACAACGGCATCGCCTGCCCGGCCTCCTGTGTTCGTCACGTCGACGCTGACGGTGACCGTGCCATCCTTGGCCATTTGCGATGAGCTGGTGCGGAGATTGGAGTATTTGAAAGTCGTGTAGCTTAGCCCATAGCCGAAGGGATAGAGCGGCTCGCCTTTGAAGTACATGTAGGTGCGGCCATTGCGAATGTTGTAATCCATCATCGGCGGCAGTTGATCGAGGGACTTCGGCCAGGTGACTGTCAGGTGGCCGCCGGGGTTATAGTCGCCGAAAATAACTTGGGCAAGCGCCGTACCTTCATCCTGCGAGGCATGGGCCATGTGCAGGATCGCTGGGACATAGGTCTGCGTCCAGTTGATGGCGAAAGGGAAGCTGGAGATCAGCATGACCACCGTCTTCTTATTGACTGCAAAGACCTGCTTTACCAGCTGTTCCTGTTCGAGAGTAATGCTTTCGCGATCGCGCCCTTCGCGGCCGTCGCTCGGCACCGTGCAGGCCAGCGTGCCGCCTCCATCCACTGTAGCGTGCCAATCGTGCGCCATATCAGGGCCGCAGGTCGGGTCGTTGCCCACTACCACGACCGCCACATCGGAAGCTTTGGCTGCATTGATGGCTGCGTTGCCGAGCTCATCGGCGGCGTAGTTCACTTTGACGCCCGGTCCCACCTCGTCCGTAATCGCCTTGAGCGGCGTAACGGCATAGGGCGGCGTACCGCCGTACCAGTCCCAATGCACGGAGTTGGCCAGCGGCCCAATGACGGCGATCGACTTGATAGCCTCCTTCTTCAGAGGCAAAAACGCGTTTTCGTTCTTCAGCAGCACCACCGATTCCAGCGCCATCTGTTTTGAGACCGCGCGATCCCGCTCCGAATTCCAGGGTTCAGGTGAGTCTTTGATCTTCGCGTAAGGAACAATCTCCGGAGGGTCGAGCAACCCAAGACGGATCGTTACCCGGAACTTGGGGCGGAGCAGTGCGTCAATCTCCGCCTCGGTGATCGAACCATCTTTCAGGGCCGCTTTGGTTTCGTCCAGGTACTTGTCGAGGAATTGGTTGATGCCGGCTTTCAGGCAGGCGACAACCGCGGACTTCTGATCCGGAAAGAGATGGCGCGGATCGACAAGGAGGCGGACTGCACCTCCGTCGCTTGAAATCACGTCGACGCCCCATTTTTCATGGACAATGCTGCGGAGAATTGGATTAACGACCATCGTGGTGCCGTTCCACGCGTTATAGGAAGCCATGACAGCCTTAGCGCCACCATCCTCGAAGCCCATCCGGAAGGGCACCGAATAGTACTCCCAGAAGAGGCGCTGGTCGAAGTCCGAAGACGAACTGGTGCGGAGATTCTCGTTGCTGTTGGCAAGGAAGTGCTTGAGCAGTGCGGCCGCCTGCCAGTACTTCGGGTCGTCGCCTTGCAGCCCTTTGATAAAGGCAACGGCCATGGTTCCGTTAAAGAACGGGTCTTCACCGTAAACTTCTTCGCTGCGTCCCCAGCGGGGGTCGCGCGCCAGGTCCGATTGCGGTCCCCAGAGCATGAGAATCTGGCGGTCATACTTTGCGGTCTGGGTGATGTAGCGCGCTTCGTATCCCTGGACGCCCGCGGCCTGACGCACCAGGTCCGGGTCCCATGACTCGCCCATGCCCGGAGGCTGCGGGAACTGCGTGGTCGTAACGGGCAGGCGCTTTCCCCGCGCTTCCCTCTGGACGACCCCGTGGATGCCCTCGGAGCTGCCGTAGCTCATCACGCCGAGCCGTGGCACGCCGGTATTGGTGCCAAGACAGTTGACCTTCTCGTCCACGGTCATCAGCGAGAGCAGGCTGTCGATCCTCTTCTCCATTGCCAGTGCCGGATCGTTGAATGGATAAGGATGCTGCAGGGCGAGGGCCGGAATAACCCCCGTGACGAACCATGAGAACAAAAGAAGAACCAGAATGGCAAAGTGCTTTTTAATCATTTCAAACACCGCGTCAGCTTTCTCCGCAGAGTGCCCGGCGCGTCTTTACAGAGCGCGGGCCAAGGTGCAAGGTTGCACCGGGAAAGTGTATTCCCTCGCGGGCAGTCTGTGCGCCGTGCAGCACTCGGAGAGGCAGTCCGAAGATTCTTGAAAGCGCTTGTCTCCGTGCACTCAATCCACGCGCTTGGTCAAGGGGAGGGCTGTTATCCTCAAATTTGCGCTGATCCGGCTCTTTTTTCCCGATCCCCGCGCATTTCTCTCTCTTCTGCTACTTTCAGCATCTAAATAATGACATTTGCGCGACACATCGCAGAACGGTTTGTTTGAAAATGCTTACAGGGAAAGGCCTAATGCCATGAAGGGACAGAAATGACGACCGCCTATATCAACCGAATTGCCACGGCGGTCCCGGAACACAATGTCCACACAGCATTCATCGATTTTGCAGCCAACCTCCTCGCCGAGGGAACGCCACGCAAGCTCTTTCGGCGCATGGCGCGCTTGTCCGCAATCGATCACCGTTACTCATTTGTGAATCCGAGCCCAACGGAAGATGGCTCGTGGCGCGACGAAGAGCAGATCTATGTGCCGGGAGATTTTCCCGCCACTGCGCGCCGCATGCAATTGTTCGAGCGCTTCGCCCCGCGCCTGGCGCACAGCGCTCTCGACAAGCTCGAGCTGACTGAAGACCAGCGCCGCGGCATTACCCATGTCATCGTAACTTCGTGCACCGGACTCTACGCCCCGGGCCTGGACTTCGAAGTCGTCAGCCATCTCGGGCTATCTCCGTCCGTGGAGCGAACCATGATCGGCTTCATGGGCTGCTATGCCGCCATCAACGCCCTCAAATCCGCACATCACATCGTCCGCTCCGAACCGGATGCGACAGTCCTGATCCTGAATCTCGAACTCTGCACGTTGCACTTTCAAGAAACCCACGAGCTGGAGCAGGTGCTTTCATTCCTGGTCTTCGCGGATGGTTGCGCGGCCAGCCTGGTAAGTGCTCTGCCGCAGGGGCTGGCCATCGATAGCTTTCTCGCTCTCAAGATCCCTGACACAAGCCACCTGATTACCTGGCGCGTCGGCGACCTCGGATTCGACATGCATCTCTCCGGCGAAGTTCCAGGAGAGATCGGCCGCGCCCTCAAGGAATCCGGAACTGAAATCACACGAGGCCGGGACCCGCTGTCCATCGGCTTGTGGGCCGTCCATCCGGGAGGCCGCTCCATTCTCGACTCCGTAGAAAAGAGTCTCGGACTAAACCCCGATTCACTCGCCTGTTCGCGCGATGTGCTGGCGCGCTACGGCAATATGTCGTCAGCTACTGTCATGTTCGTGCTGCAACAGCTCGCGGAGCAGGCGCAATCGGGACAACCCGGCTGTGCCATGTCATTCGGGCCCGGACTCACCGCAGAGACCATGCTCTTCCATGCCGCATAGCGCACCCGACTTTCGCCGCCGCTCCCAGCTCACTGAATTAATGGACGAGCCGTGCACTCGCGACCAACTCCGCGCCTGCCTGCGCGACCTCGCCAGAACGAATCGCCTGACGTTTGCCTATCGGCCCGTGCACCAATGGCTCGACGCCTTCCTCGAGAGCGTCAGATATTCGTTGCCCGCGCACGCCGAGCCTTTACGCATCCTCGACGTTGCCTCCGGCTATGGAGACGGCCTGCGCAGAATTGAGCGATGGGCAATGGCGCGCCGAATCCCCGTCGAACTCATCGGACTCGACCTCAATCCGGACGCCGCTGTCATTGCAGCCGAGGCCAGCCCTGCTGCAAGCCGAATCCAGTGGGTCTGCGCGGACGTCTTCCAATACACGCCGCCGCGGCCGATTCATCTTGTTGTAAGTTCGCTCTTCACGCATCATCTTGCCGACGATGAGATCGTCCGTTTCTTACTGTGGATGGAGCAGCACGCCGAACTCGGATGGTTCATCAACGATCTCTCCCGCGCCGCCATCCCCTACCATTTCTTCCGGGTGTTCGCAAAGCTCGCACAACTTGATCCTTTCGTGCAGCACGACGGCCCCGTCTCCATTGCGCGCTCCTTCGTGCCTGATGATTGGCGAAGAATGTGCACCGCCGCTGGTTTCGAAAACGGTGAAATCCAAATACAAAGCTTCACGCCGGGCCGCCTGTGCGTAACCAGGCGCAAGGCGCTGTTGAGTTAAGAACTGCAGGAAGCCAGAGCCCAGATGGCCCCACCCACACCCATCGTCGACAACCTCGTCATCGGAGGTGGTCTTGCGGGTTCAATGGTTGCCATTCGACTTGCCACCGCCGGCCGCAACGTCACCGTGCTTGAGAAAGAAATCTCCGCGCATCACAAAGTCTGCGGCGAGTTCCTGAGCCGCGAAGCCATCGACTATCTGCGCCAGGTTGGGGTCGATCCATTGGCACTCGGCGCCGCACCCATTCGCTTCGTGCGTCTTTCCTCAAAGCAGACTGCAGTCGAATCAGCGTTGCCCTTCACGGCGCTTTCGCTTTCCCGGTTCACTCTCGATCAGGCCATGCTCACACGCGCCGAGGAGTGCGGATGCACAGTTGAACGCGGCATCTTTGTTGACGGTCTCACAACCAGCGACAATCTCTGGTTCGCGCAACTTCGCGACAGCAGGCCGTTGTGCGCGCGCACAGTCTTTCTCGCCAACGGCAAACACGATCTCCGCGGCTGGGCCCGCTCGCACAGCGGCCAAAGCGATCTCGTCGCCTTCAAATTGCACTGGCAGCTCAACGCCGTCCAGACCAATGCGCTGCGCGACTTCATCGAGATATTTCTTTTCCCCGGCGGATATGGAGGGCTCTCCCTCATCGAATCAGATACAGCCAATCTTTGCCTCGTGGTTCGGCGCGCCCGGCTGCGCTCCCTCGGCGGTTGGGCTGAACTGCTCGCTTCGATACTTGAGGAGAACCGCCTGATCCGCCAGCGCCTGCAGGGTGCAAAGCCCATGTGGCCGCGCCCATTGGCTCTCTCATCCATTCCTTACGGTTATCTCTCCGAAGGCCCCTCAAGCCTCTGGTGCGTGGGCGATCAGACCGCGGTCATCCCATCGTTTACCGGAGACGGCATGTCGATCGCCCTGCACAGCGCAGCCCTTGCCGCGGAGATGTACCTCGCCGGCGATAGTTCGGAGCTCTACAGTCGCAGACTGCGCGATCAACTAAGCCGAGGTATGTCGCTTGCAACATTGCTCTCGCGAGCCATCGTAACCGATCCGGGCCGCAACCTCGCGCCCATCGGCCTTTCGCTCTTCCCCAGTGCAATCCGATGGATCGCCGCATTGACCCGCATCCCGGACCAGGCCCGTCTTGCTAGTCCGGCCCCATCTCCCCCGCGCCCGGCCGGCAATTCGCGGGGAAGTGGCTCTGCGTCCCACCGGCTTAAGGGCTCCAATCAGCCCTCGCTTGACACAAAACCTTATCAGCCATGAAACTGCCAGCAAGGCTGGTGAGGAACGGCGTGGGCAAATTTTCCGCGGCCGATCCAGAGAAGGCGGAAAACAAACCCGGTGAGCGAACCCAGGCCAGGACGACGGAGTTTCCGGCTGAGCTCGACAATGGAGAGCGTCGGCGAGGTTGAAGCGGCCGCGGACAAGTTGGCCGCCGAAGCAGGATTAGACGAAGACGAACGATTTCACGTGACCATGGCGGTGAGGGAGGCTGCGGTAAACGCCGTCCTGCACGGCAACGAATACGACCCGGCCAGGGAAATCGCAGTCGGTCTTGAGAACACGGGAAAGGCGCTTGTAATTACCATCGCCGATGAGGGTAAGGGGTTCACTCCGGAATCGGTGCCCGATCCCCTCGCGGAGGAAAACCTGCTGCGCGGCACAGGGCGGGGCATCTTCCTTATCCGTTCGCTTATGGATGAGGTACACTTTCGACAACTGCATCCCGGGACCGAGTTGACGCTTGTAAAGCATCTGGCGGCGGCGGGCGAAAAGACGTAAAGGGCCAGCGCACCAGCGCGGGCTGACGTGAATCATCTGCTTGCACCCGCGGTTGGGCCAGGTGGGAATTTTCTGCAAATCGGCACTGTGAAAGTGCTATAACCGTAATACCAACAAGGAGGAATTTCCGTGGCTCTTACTATTGCTTCCCGTGAAGTGGACGGCGTCACCGTTCTGGACCTCAACGGGCGGATCACCCTGGGCGAGGGCAGTGTGCAGTTGCGCGATGCCATTCGCGACTTGATCGGCAAGGGGCAGAAGAAAATTCTGCTCAATCTGGGAGACGTGAATTACATCGATAGCTCTGGGTTGGGTGAGATGGTGAGCGCCTACACCACAGCAAGGAACCAGGGAGCGTCGCTCAAGCTGCTGAAGCTGACCAAGAAGGTTCACGATCTGCTTCAGCTCACCAAGCTGTACACCGTCTTCGACATCAGCGACGACGAAGCCAGCGCCATCGCTTCCTTCAAATAGGCGGAGGCCGGGCTGAGCCCGGACCACGCAGCCTCCGAACTGCAATTCAGAAAAGGCCATCCCGCCCCGCGGGATGGCCTTTCTTTGTGTCTACTCCGTTTTCTAGAACTTGACCGACAGACCACAGTACGAGAACGACCTGGGTGGCCCATCTGGGCGCCCTCTGGGCAGCGCGTCTTTGTTTTTGCGCCTAGGGTGGGATACCACGACGCGAGACCTTAAAGAAACAGAAAGGCCCACTTTAGAACTTGACCGATGGAACCGCCTGCGCCGCCGGACTGGCCGTAAAGTAGGCAGTGTTGTTGTGGTACCCGGCCATCCCCGCCCAAATGCTGTTCGGGAATTGCAGAATAAACGTGTTGTAGTCCTGCAGTGCGTCGTTATAGCGTTTGCGGGACACGCTGATGCGGTTCTCGGTTCCCGCCAACTCGTCCTGCAGGCGCATGAACTGGTCGCTCGAACGCAGTTGCGGATAGTTCTCGGTCAGCAGCAGCAGCCGCCCCAGCGCTCCGTCCAGCTGCCCGTTCGCTGCGATCTTCGCCTGCGGGCCCTGCGCATTCAACATGCCGGCGCGCGCATTGGCGATGTCACCGAAAACGGTGCTCTCTTCCTTGGTGAATCCCTTCACGGTCTCCACCAGGTTGGGGATCAGGTCGGCACGCCGTTCCAGTTGAACATCGACCTCAGACCACGCGGCTTTCACATTCTGATCTTTGGCCACCATCTGGTTCTTGGCGCTGATGTAGCTGCCAAACACCATGAAAACAACCACGAGCAGAACGCCAAGAATTCCCAACGTAATACCAAGTCCCTTGCTCATACAGTGTTTCTCTCCTCTGGCCCCGCTCAAGGGGCCAAAAAAACCAATTTCAAACTGGACAACTCACATAAGCTCCGTGCCCCCATCCTTGCGATTTGCCTTTGTCGCAAGGGTGGGAAACCACAAAACCCATCCCCGTAAAACCCGTTCAACCGACCTCAAACCCTACCAACTCCCGCCGGCGCCGCCTCCACCAAACCCGCCGCCTCCAAATCCGCCAAAT
>DASRLI010000388.1:0-8323 GCA_035648535.1 Occallatibacter sp.
GTGGCGATGCGGTGTGTGGCAAACTCGTAAACGAGATCGTCGGCTTGGCCGAACGTCATCAATAATCTGTACGCAGGCCCCAGACCCTTGCTCCCAAAATCGGGCTGTTTGAAGCACCAATGTCGGCGCGGGCTGTAGCTGTCATCCGACCGGCTGCGAATATCATCGCTCAACTCGCGTTCCTTTACATCCTGTCTGGCCCAGGCCAGTTGCACGCTTATGAGGACTAATGATGTTGGAACCGCGACCTTCGGTGAGCGGTACGTAGACCCCATCTTGTCTCGGGAAGAAGGGTGCCGCACTCTTGAGGGATGAGACAGCGCAAGGCAGAGGCATGGACGAAGTGGCGGGGACTGGTTGCGGAGCATGCCCAGAGCGGGCAGAGTGTAGCGGCATCTTGAATTGAGCGGGGTCAGAGGAGCGCGGAGTTCTTTGCGTGGAAGAAAAGGTCATCCTCCCGAGTGACGGGCCCTTCCCGCCGACCTCCGCGAATCGTCCGGGCACCTGAGCGGCTTTAAGCATAATATCCCCTTATGGCCATCGATCTGGCGGAGGTAAACCGGGCGCTGGAGAACGGGGAGTTCCTCCCTTACTTCCAGCCTCAAGTTCAGCTTCGCAGCGGCAAGCTTTCGGGCTTTGAGGTTCTCGCACGGTGGAACCATGCGACCAAGGGGATTATCCCGCCCGATGATTTCATCCCGCTGGCAGAGCGGGATGGATGGATTCACGCGCTGACATACCAGATCCTGGTGAAGGCCTTTAGTTCGGCGCTACCATTGCCCAGCGCGCTGCAGCTCTCCGTCAACATCTCCCCCATCCAGTTGCGCGACCGAAGCTTGCCAAAACAATTCGAAGAGGTCGCGAGGCTAACTGGATTCTCGCTCGAGCGGGTCATGGTCGAGATCACAGAGAGCGCCATGACCGACAATCTGGCGCAGGCCCGTCTGATTGTAGAGGAGTTGAAGGAGTTGGGCTGTAAGCTTACCCTGGACGATTTCGGCACCGGCTATTCCAGCCTGCGCCACCTGCAATCTCTGCCCTTCGACGAGTTGAAAGTGGACAAGAGTTTTGTCAGCTCCATGGTGCAGAAGCGCGACAGCCGCAAGATTGTGGCGGCCGTTGTTGGGCTGGGGCAGAGCCTGGGGCTCACGACCGTGGCCGAAGGCGTGGAATCCCACGAGCAGGCTGAGATGCTGCTGTGGCTGGGATGCGACATTGGGCAGGGCTGGCTCTTCGGAAGGGCGGAACCGGCGGCAAGCCTTCCCACCGTTCTATCTGCTCCCCGGCAGAAAGTTGCCACCGGTATCGCGTTCCCGTGGAAGAACCTGTCGATTGGCGGCATGGAAGGGCTGCCAGCGCAGAAACTGGCGCAATTGCAAGCGGTCTACGACGGGGCCCCGGTAGGGCTTGGCTTTCTCGACCGTGGCTTGCGCTACGTAAACCTAAACCGGCAACTGGCGGAGATGGGGGGACGCTCGGTCGAAGAGTACCTGGGCAGAACAGCTCAGGAGATGGTGCCAGATCTGTATCCGGAATTTGAGCCCTATATTCGTCGAGCGCTGGAAGGCGAAGCCATTGCTGGCTTTGAGATCAATGTGCCCGCTACCGGGACGAGTGGCGCAAGGACCTCGCTGGTTTCTTATCAACCGGCGCGCGATGAGGCCGGTGAGGTGGTGGGTGTATCGGTTGCAGCGCTCGACTTCACCGCGCGCAAGCAGGCTGAAGAGAAGCTGCAGCAGTACGAGCGCGTGGTCGAGGGTCTGGAAGAAATGATCGTGGTGATTGACCGGGAATATCGCTGCGTTCTTGCCAATCGTTCGTTTTTAGATTATCGAGCCACGACAAGGGAAAAACTCTTGGGGAGTTTGCTCTCTGATTTCTTAGGCAAGGAAATCTTTGAGAATGTGGTAAAGGGGAAGCTGGATGAATGCTTCAAGGGTAAGGTCGTCAATTACGAATTGAATATTACCTATCCCGATCTTGGCCTGCGAGAAATGCAGATCACCTACATTCCGATTGAGGTATCCGGGGGCGTAACCGGAGCAGCGGGCGTCCTGCGCGACATGACTGAACGGAATCGAATGGCCCAGGCCAATCTCGATTGGCAGAAGCGAATCGAGTTGGCCCAGGAGGCGGGCCTGGGCCTCGGGTTGTGGGATTGGGACCTGGGAACAAACACCGCGGTCTGGTCCGAGGAGACATGCCGCCAGTGGGGATTCGCGCGCGGCACATTTTCAGGCCGTGTGGAAGATTCAACGGTCAGGATTCACCCGGACGACCTGCCAAAAGTCGAGCATGCGATACAAGATGTGCTGGCAGGCAGAAAGGAAAGGTATGCAGCCCAATATCGAGTCGTGCGCCCGGACGGTACCACTTGTTGGATCGACGCGTGCGGGGTCGTTATGCCTGATCGCTCGGGCCACATGGTCGGCATTGGGATCGATATTACCGACCTCAAGAAGGTTGAGGAGTCACTTCGTGAGAGCGAAGAGAAATACTTGCTGTTGCTCAACTCCACAGCCGAAGCGATTTATGGAATCGATATGAACGGGGATTGCACGTTCTGCAATCCCACCTGTTTGCGTTTCCTTGGCTACACAAAGAGCGAAGATATACTTGGCAAAAATATGCACGCGCTTGTGCACCACTCCCACGCCGACGGTAGTCCGTACCCGAATGAACAATGTCAGATATATGTCGCGATCCGCAAAGGAGAGGGGACTCACGTCGCGGACGAAGTGATGTGGCGCCACGACGGAACCAGCTTCCCCGTCGAATATTGGTCTTATCCCATGAACAAGGCCGGCGCGCTCGTCGGTGCTGTCGTCACATTTCTTGACATCTCGAACCGCAAGCTTATGCAAAGCGCGACAGCTGCGAACTAATGCGTAAGATGATTTCGTAGAGGCGGATGGCCGAAATTGCATTGTTGTTCGAGATGCAAGGTGAGCGCTATGCGAAGTACCGGTTCCTTAAGGCTTGCGTGCCGCTTGAAGCCGTTTCCACTGGTCGGGGAGCCAGTTGGACAGTTGGCTTTTGCGCACCTGCGATAAGTTAGTCAGCAACTGCGTGAGATACAGCTGTGGGTCTATATCGTGCCGGCGGCAGGTGCTGGTGAGGCTGGCCAGGATCGCTGCTGTTCTGCCGCCACGTGGATTGCCCACGAAGAGGCTGTTCTTTCGATTGAGAACGACACGCTTCATCTCCCTCTCCGAGACGTTGTTGTCGATGCTGACCGCTCCATCGGAGCAGAACACGTTCAGTTCCGTCCACTGGCTCAGCGCGTAGTTCACCGCCTCGGCCACCAATGCTGCGCTTCGCATTATGCTTGAGTTGTTCCGAAATTTACTGAGCAGGTATGCGCATGTTTTCGATCAGGCTTGCCGAGGTGCGGGATGCAGCCGCAATAGCGCACGTGCACGTCCAGAGCTGGCTGACAACATATAACGGGCTGGTTCCAGAGGAATACCTGGCCTCTTTAAATGAGGCCGAACGCGTTCCCCTTTGGCAGGAACGGCTTACCCGGGACATCAGCGTTTTTGTAGCTGAAATTGGCAGCAAGATAGTCGGGTTCGCCGGTGGTGGTCCCATTCGTGAACCACTCGCCGCCTACGACGCAGAGCTCTACACAATCT
This sequence comes from Occallatibacter sp., assembly GCA_035648535.1. Taxonomy (GTDB): domain Bacteria; phylum Acidobacteriota; class Terriglobia; order Terriglobales; family Acidobacteriaceae; genus Telmatobacter. The sequence continues at coordinate 3,636 of DASRLI010000388.1, forward strand.
ACCTGCTCGAAGAGGTACAAGGCCGTGGCATTGGAAAGGATCTTTTGAGCGCTGTTGCCGAGGCTCTGGTTCGGAAAGATCACACGAGCATGCTCGTGTGGGTGCTTGAACAGAATCCGGCCGTCCGCTTTTACGAGAAGACGGGTGCCGAACACCTCATGAGCAAGCAGATTGAGATCGGGGGTGTTTCCCTGTCCGAACTCGCTCTAGGATGGCCCGATTTGCGGCGCTGGATCTCGTCCACTAACGCCCTGCCATCTGATTAGTCCTCGGAAACTCCTCGGAAACGGTGCGTCCAGCGAAGGCTGGCATGAACAGTGGGAGCAAGTCCCGCCGGGGTAAGAGTCCAAGCCCCGTAGCTTGAATAGCAGGAAGGAAGGAGTGCGCCGTGAAAGGCACTGTTCTTCAGCGGGGGATAAACCCGCCCGGGAACTGGTTCGTTCCACCCGGTAGCAACTGAAGCGGGCTTGGAGGCAACGAAATCGCTGGAGCCTTCAGTGTAAAGAGTCGCATTGGCGACTCCGCGAGTGTGTAGGCCGTAATAAGAGTAAACGTCATGCAGGCCCCGAAACCTGCAATGTAGGTGCTGACCCACCTCCTTCTCGGGGAAAGCCGAAGTTGATGGGAGAGTATGAGCGAATGGCTTCCATCAGACCTGCTGGGGTATTGACGATAGCATGCGCACATACCCGATGTGGCCAGGAGCAATTCTCGGTCGAAGCCGCCGGTCGCTCCCGGGGAGATCCGATCTGGAAACGTGGTTTGGGCTGTTGGCGTCAACTGTGAAAACCACGTTTGCATTTCTCGAGAACCAGGCCGATTCATTGTGCCGGATCAATCTTGGTCTGTTGTGCAGTGACAGTTCGAAGCACCTTGTTGCCAATGCAGTCCTGCAAAAAGAGACGCGCATATTTGTTAATCCGAGGTAGAAGCAAGTATCGATAAGATCAGCGCACGAAATAGGTCGTTGACTTCCTTTGCCGGAAGCGGGTTTCTACTCTCCACCCACCAATTCAGCACCAGGATGAATGTCGAAGCCACATATTGGACAAGAAGATCTTGCGGAATCCGGCCTGCCGTTTTCCGTCGGCCTCGAAAACTGTTGCCAACGTCTTCAGCAATCATTTCGGCGAGCAGGTTTTGAAGCTTCCTATGAAGGATGGCCCGCCCCCTTGGCCCCAACCTGAGCTCTTCTGCCCGGCGGTGCCGCTCGTGATGTTCGAAGATAGGCAGACTGAACCAAAGTATTCGTTCATTGAAGCCGTCGCCGGCTTTCGAATGGGAAGACGAGACAGAACCAAGGATGTCGTAGATACTGCTGGCCAGCAGCTCGTCTTTATCGCGGAAATGCGTGTAAAAGGCGGATCGGCCGACGTTGGCGCGATCAAGAATCTCCTTTACCGCGATGGAGTCGTAGTCTCTTTCGCGAATCAGTGAGTGGAGGGCATCGCGCAGAAGCTTTTGTGTCCTTGCGACCCGACGATCTGGCACCTTGGATACCTGGACGGCCACTCTTCTCCTCTGCGCACAGTGCTAACGGACAAAATGCCTGTGTTGTCCGCTTTCGCACATTTCCGCATCCCCTGTTCTTGCCCGTACCACGGCTCAAGTTTAGGCTTGATTTCGAACAGTTGTCCATATTCATACGATTGTTCGAAAAATTTCGAGCTAGTTGAAACCAAGGCCAACGGCCGCACAGGAGGGTAAATTGACGAATACGGCGGAAGCAAAACAGACACTGGGTACGTCCGGCCTGGTTCTTCATAAGGCGGCGATATACGACCTCACGCTATGGCTGCTGTCTCTCGGCAGAGAAGGGGCCTTTCGGGAAAGGGTCCTTCGTCTCGCACGCTTGTCCCCCGGCGAGCAAGTCCTGGATGTGGGCTGCGGAACAGGCACTCTTGCAATCGCGGCCAAGCGACAAGTCGGGACGACCGGCACCGTGTACGGGGTGGACGCCTCACCGGAGATGCTCGCAAGGGCCAATAAGAAAGCGAGGAAGGCTCGGGTGGAGATTGTCCTCAAGAACGGGCTTGTGGAGTCGCTGCCATTCCCCGATGCTCACTTCGACGTCGTGCTTAGCACGGTGATGCTTCATCATCTGCCCGGCAAGCTACGCCGCCAGTGCGCCGGCGAAATTCGAAGAGTTCTCAAGCCAGGCGGCCGAGTGCTAGCCGTCGATTTCGGAACTTCCCCGACACAGAAAAGAGGTATTGTTGCTCATTTTCACCGTCATGCTCACATCAGCCTTGCCGAAATCGTCGCCATCTTCAGCGAAGCAGGTCTGAGCATAGGCGAGAGCGGCGCGGTGGGAATCAGCGACCTGCAGTTTGTGCTCGCGGCGGCCCCATGCTGCGAGTAATCTTGGCCAGTTCCGCCGCAGGATGGAAGTCATGACACGACGCAACCGCACGCTTACTCGCCGGTGGCTCCTGCTGGCGCTGGCCATCGTGCTCATCGCCAGTCACGCGCTGGTCTTGCGCTTTGCGTTGCAGCATAAGAGCCTGGCCGCGTCAGTGGTGGCAGGCTTGATGTTTCTGGTGGTGATGACACATCTGGGATTGCTCGGCCGTTTGTACGCACTGTTCCGGCGGCGATCTCGACAATGAAAATCGCGGCGGCAGCCGCAGAGCAATTAGTTACCGGCCCCGAAGAGCTTTTGGGCCCAGGTCCGGTTGATCGACGATAAGGGCAGAGCCGGCCACCTTGCTTTATTTCTGTTCTGCGTCCGCTGCCAAACACCCAAGGTTGGTACTGGCAAATGCTAGGTCGCCATGAGGAGTTCTCCGTTTATGCTAAATCGCCGAGGCGCAAATCGAGCGTCAGGGAAGCAAATTCCTGGGTTCCGGGTGAATCACCGTCAATCCGGACATTGGGCTGAAAATCGGGGTCGTGTACGGTTGGGCGACCATTCAGGAAGAACTCAATTCCAGCCGTGTACTGCCAGCTTTGTAACTACTTCGTTTGCTGCAAACGACTTGGCGATTGACCTGCTTTCAATACAAACCAAACCTTTGCGTAGCCCCGATCACCTTAGACTCGGCATCTCGGGAACGGCAGCCCCATCGCCGCGTGGGTCGGAAGCTCCAAAGTTCATGCCGGTCGCGCTGTCGCGTTCAACGGCGTTGCCTCGACCCATGTTTGCTGTGTACTCCTTGCGTACATCGAAGATGTGACCCATCTTCGTAAGCGCATCGATGGTGGACGGGCCAACGCGGGATTCGATCTGGATGTTGCAGCCCAGAGTCCCTGTGACCGTGAAGCGAGCTTCTTCGAGCGCGGCCTGGATATTCATGCCGTAATCGACTATGTTGGACACGAACTGGGCATGTGCGAGTGGTTGGTTCATGCCGCCCATAATGCCGAAGCCGATGTGCCGATCCCCGATCTGCATGAATGCAGGGATAATGGTGTGGAAGGGCCGCTTGTGCCCGGCCAGAGCGTTCGGCAATTCTGGATCCAGCGAGAAGGCCCCGCCGCGGTCATGCAGCGCGAATCCCATGCCGTCTACCGTTATGTCAGAACCGAAGTCGGCGTAGTTGCTTTGAATCATGGAGAGAATATTGCCTTCGCGGTCGACAACGGTGAAGTAGGTCGTGTCGCTCTTGGAGAGTGCACCGGGAGCGACCTTGCAGTTCGCCCGGCCCGGATCGATCAGATGCGCCCGCTGTGCCGCGTAGCTCTTGGAAATCAGCTCCTCCGCAGGAATCTTATTGAAGCGTGGATCGCCGTCATAGGCTTTCACATCGGCGTAGGCCAGCTTCATCGCCTCGATGCGTGTGTGCAGTTCACCCGGGCTGTAGGGGCCGTCGGGATCGGCTTTGGATTGCTCCATGATATTGAGCATCTCCAGCGCGGCCATGCCGTCGCCGTTCGGCGGTAGTTCGTAGATTGTCCACCCGCGGTAGCTCACCGAGATCGGCTCGACCCACTCGGCCGAATACTCTGCCAGGTCCGAGGCGGTCATGGTCCCGCCAAGTTCCGCAGAGGTTTTCAGAATCGCCTGGGCAATCCCGCCTTTGTAGAAAGCGGTCTCACCTTCGTTAGCGATCAGCGTGAGCGCGCGGGCAAGATCCGGGTTACGGAAGAGCTCGCCTCGTTCGGGTGCCTTATCCCCAGGCAGAAAAACACGCCGACTCTCCGGATTCGTCATCAGCCACCTACGGCTAGTCTTCCAGTAATCATCCATGATCTCGGGAACGGCGTAGCCATTGCCGGCGAAAAAGATGGCGGGCTGGAAGAGGTCGCGCCACGGGAGCTTGCCGAAGCGGCCGTGAAGCTTGGCCCACCCGTCGACCGCCCCTGGAACCGTGACTGAGTCGATCCCAAATCTGGGCATCTCATCCAGTCCTTTGCCCTTCAGATGTTCGATGCTGAGGCTCTTGGGAGCCCATCCGCTTGCGTTGATGCCGGTGAGCTTGCCCGTCTTCGCGTCATAGTAGATTGCAAACAGATCGCCGCCGAGGCCATTCATCATCGGTTCCATCACGCCGAGCACCGCGTTTGCCGCGATGCCCGCATCAATCGCCGAGCCGCCGCGTTCGAGCATGCGCGCACCCGCCTGCGAGGCCTCGACCTCACTCGTCGCCACGATCCCGAAAGGTGTCGAAACGACGGATCTTCCATAGGAGCGATCCTGGGCCCCGAGTCCTAACGAGGAGGTCAGCAAGAGAACAGGCACAATCAAT
>DASRLI010000389.1:0-12816 GCA_035648535.1 Occallatibacter sp.
ACCCAGCAGCCTGTCTCCGTCACCAAGCTGCCGACGCAGACGCCCAAGCCGCCGCCAAAACACAAGAAGCCGCCGGCCAATCCCACCCCCGACGTCCAACAAGCCACTGTCGGAACGCCGGCGGTCAACGCCATTGGCCAACTTTCCTCGGGCGATCCCGCCGATCAGCGCCGTCAGACAGAAGAGTCAATCGCGTCCATTGAGCGCGGCCTGAACGATATCAGCCAGCGCCTGAACGACCAGGATCAAAAGACCGCGGCCCACATTCGTGAATTCCTCAAGCAAGCCAAAGCTGCCCTCGCCTCCGGTGACGTAGACGGCGCCAGCACCCTTGCCGCCAAAGCCAAAGTCCTCCTAAGCGAATTGCAACACTAGAGCGCTTTCGGCCGGGGTGTTTACAGTTGCGATGGATGTCAGTGATCTCCCACCCTTTGCGCAAAGAACGCACAAAGGATGGGGCAGCCGAAGTTGTGTTAACACTCAACTCGAAAATGCTGTAACCCCTGACAACTGGCCACTGTTCTTCTACCGCTCTCCCCAGCTAAGCTTGCTCCGCAACGCCTCAAAGAACCCGCTCTCGCTGAGCCGCACCAGCTTTACGGTATTGGTAGACCGGTAGCACTGTATCTCGTCCCCGCGATGTAACTCGACAGCCTGCTGCCCATCCACAGTCAGCAGCGCCAGGTCGGGAATCCCCTCGACCCTCACCACCAGCCGCGCATCTCCCCGCACCACGATCGGCCTCAGCGTCAACAAATGCGGGCAGATAGGCGTCACCACCATGGCATCCACATCCGGCGTCAGAATCGGCCCATTGGCCGCCAGCGTGTACGCCGTCGAGCCCGTGGGAGTAGAGACAATCACGCCATCCGCGCGGAACCGGGCCACCAGTTTGCCGTCCAGTTCCACGGCAAAATCGCCCATGCGTGCAATGTCGCCCTTCGAGACCACAATCTCGTTCAGCGCCTCATAGCTGGAGTGCTCGGCGCCCTCGCGCCACAGAGCGGCATGCAGCATGGCTCGCTCATCCAGATCGTGGCAGCCCTTGCACCAGCTATCCAGCGTCGAGTAGAGATCAGCCAGCCGCACCTCAGTTAGGAATCCCAAATAGCCCAGATTCACGCTAAGAATCGGCGTACTCGTCGATGCAAATACGCGCGCCGCAGCCAGCAGCGTCCCATCCCCACCGAGCACGATCACCAGCTCCGGCGACCACGCAGGCATCTCCCCGCGATCGAGCACCGGAGCAGTGTCAGTGTATTGGCCACCCTCGAGGTCCAGCAGTGGCTCGTACCCATTCTGTCGCAGCCACTTGATCAACTCAGGCAACAGCCTGTTGAGCTCTTCCTTATGCGGTTTGCAAACAATCGCGACCCGAACCATGGGCTCAAGTGTAACGGATTCAGGCTCGACGGCGGACTTGAGAATGGATTCAGGCTCCAACGCGCCGCGCATAAAGGAGAAATTCCCGATTGCCCTCCGCACCTGTGATGGGAGAAGGAATCGTCTCGACCACTTCCCAGCCCAGCGACCGGACGCAATCGGCAACCCGATCGACGGCCACCTGGTGAGCCTCCGGATCGCGAACGATGCCTCCCTTGCCTACATTTTCGCGGCCGGCCTCAAACTGCGGCTTCACCAGAACAACGGCCTCAGAAATCGCGGGCGCAGCCGCCAGCACCGGCCCCAGCAGCAGCGTAGCCGATATAAAAGAAACATCCATCACAAGCATCGTGAGTTCAGGGCTCCCAGGCTCCGCCTTGAGAGTTCCCGGCAAAAGCAGCCGCGCATTGGTTCGTTCCATCAAGTGCACGCGCGAATCGTTGCGCAGCTTCATGGCAATCTGCCCGAAGCCGGTGTCGACGGCAGTCACCTGCGCAGCGCCGTGCTGCAAGAGGCAATCAGTAAATCCGCCGGTCGATGTTCCTACATCAAGGCACGCCCTGCCCGCTACCGCGATCTTCCAGTGCTCCAGTGCCGCCGCGAGCTTGAGCCCGCCGCGACTCACGTAAGGCGGATCGTCTCCCAGCAGCCGCACCAGAGCATCGCCCGCCACAGTTGTCCCCGGCTTATCAATCTTTTGCTCGTTGACGAGCACGCGCCCCGCGAGGATATAAGCTCGCGCCCGCTCACGACTCGGAACAAGCCCCCGCTCCACAAGCAAAACATCCACGCGAATCTTCGTTCCAGCCGTCATCGGGACCGAGCTCCCCCTGTCAGAGGATATAAGGCCCAGCCACAATCGCGCGCAAAGCTAGAGCGCTTTCGGCCGGGGTGTTTACAGTTGCGATGGATGTCAGTGGTCTCCCACCCTTTGCGCAAAGAACGCACAAAGGATGGGGCACCCGAAGTTGTGTTAACACTCAACTCGAAAATGCCGTAAGGCAGCACGAATTTCAATCAACGTGCTCTTCTATTTCCTTTTCCAAGTTTTAAAAGCCGCTCATTCCGGGAGTGGTCTGCAGCTTCGCCTTCACCGCCGCAACCGCCTTCACCTTCGGAATCCCATGCTGATGGCAGTCAGTGCACTTCACCCAGTGGATGTTATGGGCGCTGTTGGAATTTGCGAACGTTGTATCCATCTTCTCCACGTCGATACCACAGTTGGACATCTGCGGATGACAAGTCTTGCAAGACGCACGCGTGTTCTCGTTATGCCCATCGTGGCAAGCCACGCAGCTTATCCCCTCATGCACGCCTATCGGCGTACGATCGTCTCCCGAGCCCACCTGCGGCCCCCATGCATTCGTTGCCGCAACGGAACCGGCCTCCGGCTCGCGAGGCGCATGGCACTGGTAGCAGAGGGCCTGGCGCGGGTCCTGGCTGACCCTCACCACGCGCGCTCCATCTTGCAGTTGAGGAATAGAGAGCGCCGCTGCTGTAAAGTGAAGCGTTTCGCGCCGGTCGTAGAAGGCCAGCGAATCAGGCACGGCAGCGCCCGCCACCGAAATGCGCGAAGCAGGCTTGGTCTCCTGCGCACCTTCGCGGTGCATTTGGTGGCATGTCATGCAGGGCATTGCCGGTTGATCGGCGAATCTAGAACGAATCACCCGCCATGGTCCTTTCATGTTCAGCGGTTCCACAACCTCGCGAATTGATCCGTTGAAGTACATGCCGTGGCAGCGCAGGCAATCATCCATCAGTATGCGTTTTGAGTTGTGCGCCGGATCGGCAAATATCTGGCTGTACGTCGCGCTATGCGGCCCCGCGTGCCAGTTTGCATATTCGTGCTGGTGGCACTTCTGGCAGCTTGACGTCATCGCCAGAACATCCACGTCCCGCAAGCGGATAGTCTCAGGAACCGTGCCGAAGATGTGAATCCGCATGTGCCGCAGCTTGGTAGCCATGCTTGCCTCGTGGCAATCCATGCAGCCCGTTGTCCGGTGCGGTGCAGAATGCACCGCGCTGACGTACGCCGCCATCTCATGGCAGCTTGCGCAGCCCTGCCCATATTGCGACGTGTAGTAGTACGACGCACCATAGGTGCCCCCAACTACAAGCAGGGCCGCTACGCCAAGGCCGATCGCCATAGACCTGAGGAAGGTCTTCATGATTTGAATCCCGTACCCTTCCAGTTGCGAACCAGTTCCTCGGATGCCATGTAAGCAATCGCCATGATGGTCAGTGCCGGATTGAAGCCTCCGTTAGTTACATGCACGCTCCCATCGATCACAAAAATGTTGTCCACGTCGTGAACCTGGCAGGCCTTGTTCACCACCGAGCCTTGCGGATCGTTGCCCATGCGGCAAGTGCCGGCCTGGTGCTGACCACTAGATACAATCGTGGGCTTGCCCGCGTTGAGCAGGGTGCTCACTGCGCCGGCCTCCTTCAGCCATGCCTCCGAACGCTGCGCCTGGATCACGCCGATCTCAAACGTATGCGGATGCACATTGCCGGAGATGCGCGCCACCGGCATTCCCCACTTGTCCCGAACGTCCGGATCGAGAGTGACCCTGGCGTCGGCGGAGGGAATCGGCTGCGTCGGCCCCATCACGGCAATGTTGCGCTTGTAGAAATTGCGCATGGCCTGCTTGTGCTTGAGCCCCCAGCGCGGCGTATTCACGGGCATCCGCTCGATCATTTGAATCGGCAGCCTGATGAATTCGTTGGCCAGCATTCCCCCGCCACAAAGGCCTGGATTGCCATGGTTGTAGTCGGCAACGGCGATGCTGGCGCCCGGTCCTACATCGTCGTAAGTATCGAAATCGAAGAATCCGACGGCGCCCGTATAGTGGTGACCTTGCAGATGGCGGCCAACCTGGTCATGCTGATTCCCCAACCCATTGGGAAATAATCGGCTCTTGGAATTCAGCATCAGGCGCGCAGATTCAATCGCGCAGGCAGATACGATGACGATGTCGCTATCCTGCTGCTGCAAGTGACCGTCGGCGTCGTAGTAGGCTACGCCGCGCGCGCGCCCACGGTCGTCGGTGAGAATCTCCTTCGCCATGCACTCGGTGCGCAACTCGCAGTTTCCCGTGGCCAGCGCCGTGGGTATCACTGTGTTCTGCGAACCGTTCTTGGCATCCGCTTCGCAGGCGAAGCCCACGCACCACCTGCAGCGCATGCACGGCCCGCGGCCGTTGTACGGCACACTGTTGCGCGCCATGGGAATGTGAAAGGGATGCAGGCCGAGGCGTTTGGCTGCCGGCTCCAGGATTTGAAACTCGCGATTCGGTGCCAGCGGCGGCATCGGCAGCGGGCGCTTGCGCGGGCCAAAAAACGGACTGCCCGAGTAATCTCCAGAGATGCCGATCTCGTATTCGGCCTTGTCGTAGAAGGGTTCAAGGTCGTCGTACGTAATGGGCCAATCTTCGAGCGAACTCCCCTGCGGCGCTCCGTAGATCGACCGCATGCGGAAATCCTGCGGCATAAAGCGCCACGCCATGGCTCCATAGCTCAGCGTTCCACCGCCCACGCAGGCGGCATTGTTCTGGTAGCCGCCCTCGCTGGGCAGAAAGGTTCGCGGCCCGCTCTTGGGATCGAATACAACGCGCGGATTGCCTTCATCCTCAGGCCCGAAGGCATTGCCAAGCAAAGTAGTGCGCTGATTGCGCAGGTCGTCTTTGCGGCAATCGTTCGCCGTGTACCACTTGCCGCGCTCCAGCAGGACTACGCTCAGGCCCGCTGTCGACAGTTCCTTGGCTACAATGCCTCCGGCTGCGCCGGCGCCCACAACAACCGCATTCACTCTCTTCATGAGGCCGGGCTCTTTCTCTGGTCGTACTGCGCGCGGCCGCGAACAGGCGGCTCCGCCATGCCAAGCATCTTCCAACTGACAGCATCGCGATTGCCGCCATGCCGCGGCGCGCCATAGTAGCCCTCAAGCGTGTGGCTGCGCACAAGGTTGAAGAATCCAGAGTTCTCTTTTTCGATCGAGCTCACCATCTCTAACTGCTGCGGAACGGTCAACGCCGCCAGGTCTTGGCCAAAGCGTTTTCTGCTCATCGCATCGGCCTGCTCAAGCCCGTCCCGGTAAGCATTTCTGTGGCGCCTGTAGTGCCGGGCAAGTTGACGATCGATGTAGGTGAGCACGCCGGCTTGCGATGCGCTCGGAAAGTCATCCGCGGGAATGATCTGATCGCAGATTGCGGCCAGCGTCCGGGCCTGAGGATCGTTGAGAAAATCCCAGTTTCCCTGCTTGGTCCCAGCGCAGCCGACGGCAAGCGCCGCGCCGCCCATCGCTCCTGCAGCCACAAACTGCCGCCGCGTGAGCGGAACACCATCCCTGCTCGATTGCATTAGCTCTCACTCCGGAATGAACTCCGCGCAGGAAAAGACAGGACAAGGCCTATGGACAGCATGACCTGGAACTGTGCGGAACACCATTGCACATCCATGCTTGGTGCGCCGCATCAACTTAGTCTGTGCCGAGAGTCACAATTGCAACCGCAAAGAAATCTCTCGATGCAAGCCTCCTCGGAAAGATTGGTCCAGTCAGGGAAAGGTGGTAGGAGATACGAACCGCTTCTGCGGTGAATAGCGCGTTTTCGGCCTGAATCTTTACGGTCGAGATGGGCTTCTGTGGTCTCCCACCCTTTGCGCAAAGAACGCACAAAGGATGGGGCACCCGAAGTTGTGTTAACACTCAACTCGAAAATGCTGTAGACCGTCCCAAAACGTTGAAAAGGGCAGCTCCACTGTGGAGAGCTGCCCTTTTCAACGTTCGATTCTTTCAAACTTCCAGGATGCGTTCTATGGGATCGTCTGGCACTGCTTGAGCGTGTAGTTCGCGCCATAAGTTGAAACCATCAGCGCCGGTGGCAGGTTGCAGGGCTCGCCGTGACCGGCACTGCGGCTGACAATGTTGCTGTTGCCGCTTGACCCGTTCTGAGTGCTCACTCGCACGTCCACGATATTGCCCTCGACCAGCACTGTTGTATCAACCAGGTCAGTCAATGTGGCGAGGATGGTGAGATATGGGCTGTCAGGCGAGGCGACATAAACCTTGCCGAACAGGGAATTCTGTGTTGAAGCAACGGTGCGCGGATGACCAACCACGGCCAGCGTTTTCTCCACCGTGTGGCTGGTCAGGTTGGCGATGGTCACAGTGCCGTCGGTCTGGTTGGCTGAATAGGCGCGAGTCCCGTCGGCCAGAACGGTCACGCTTGCCGGATTGTTGCCCACCGGAATTGTATACGTGGTTCCGAAGGTCGGGCCGTCGTTGCCGTACAGATCCAGGGTCACGTCGATAATGCTGATCGTCCCGCCGTCATAGTCGGCCACTACCAACTGGTTTAACGCCGAGTTGTACTCGGCATAGACCGGGCCGGCGTGCACGGGCATGCCGCTGGTTCCGTTGGGCGGCGTAATCCCTGTGGCCGTAACCGCTGTGGTGGAAAGCGGCAGGGTGGGATGACAGGTAACAGGCTGGCCGTTCTGATTGAGGAACGGCGTACAACTGTTCCGGATGTTGTTCTGGCTATTGATGACGCTTACTGTGTCGTCGCCCCGATTCATGACATACAGACGCTTCTGATCGGGGCTTGGCACGGCATAAACGGGGCATTTGCCCAACGCAATCGGCGTGTCGGCCGTATTGGTGGAGAGCTCAATCGGAGTGGCCACGCCAGTGGGAGCCGTAGTCGGCGAAGTATTGCAGGTCACGCCGGTTGGATCGGTGAAGTTCTGGCTGATTGCATATTCACGCTGGCCTTGGAGAGTAGGGCTGCCGATGATGGTTACTGGCGTAGGCGCCACTGGAATGGCGAGTCTGAAGGCCTGGGGACTGGAACTGAATACGTCTGCGACGTTGCCATTGAGATCGGCAGCCCACAGTCCTGCCGATGGCGCCATCAGGTTGACAGGTTGCGCCGCAGCAGACAGCGTGGAGTAAGTCACCATCTTGGCCTGCAGAGAGGTGGTAATTGGGAAGTTGGCCAGCGTACCATCGCTGTCAACTGTGTAACCCGTGGCGCCGAGTTGGTCCATTACAAAGGCACCCGGTCCGGGACCGATAGGCGCAAGCGCCATCACCGTGTCGCCGGCGTAGTCGATAATCGTCACGATTCCGGCCGTAGTGGGCGAAGGCGCCGATACGACCACGGCATAAGACGTAGACTGGGCGGCCGGACCGCTGGGGTTAATCGGCGTAACAACCGGCCGGTATGCGTTACCGCAACCTGCAATCAGGGCTGCAGCCGCAATGACCGCGCCCGCCTGAACCAAACGCACGCGCGCCCGGCCTGAACTCATGGGAAAAAGCCTCATTCAGATCTTTCTTGCTTACTTTGTGATTGTAAATCAGCCGGATGGGGACAGGCATGCTGTTGGCTTGTTCATCTCCAGCCGGGAAGGTACTGGACAAATCAGGCCTTAAAGCTCCTCCTGCCCCCTGCAGTCTGGCTTTGCGTTCCCCTACGGGCGAATGTGGTTTAGACGCAGTCAGGCCCCCAGGGGAATCGTCCGACGGGCAAAGGTTACGATGGAGCGTGGCTGAAATGAAGCAGGTTTGGCAATCGAAGCTCGTGCTGCTCGTGACCATGCCCTTTGCGGGCGCGGCCGTGGTGCTTGAGACCCACTGGTGGGCCATGCAAGTGGCTCCAGTGGCAATCTGGACGGTGGGGTCAAGCCTGCTGCTGGGGCTGGTTACGTGGAGGCTGCGCGCAGCTACCCCGTGGGGCGCTGCAGCAGGCACGGCCATCACTGCCAGCCTTATGTTTTCTACAGTTGTGCTTCCCTATGAGCCGTGGCACACAGCCCTGATGCCGGTGTTGGCGGTCGCGATGCTCGCCTTTCTTTCCACGTTGCTGGGCAGAGGGAGGAAGGAGCAGCTCGGTACTGCCGAGGATCGTCATGGACGATCCGCATCGCAGGTCTCGGCCAACCTGGGTGTAGCGGCCCTCATGTCCAGTGAGTTCGCCCAGTCGTGGTTTGTCGATTCTCGGTGGTTCATGCGCGCCACAGCATCGCCGATGTTGATGTTTTCAGTGGGGCTGGCAGCGCTGGCTGAAGCCGCTGCGGACACGGCCTCGTCTGAAGTGGGGCAGGTCTTCGGCGGCCGGCCGCGCATGATTACCACCTTGCGCCAGGTTGAGCCGGGACGGGACGGTGCAGTAAGCCTGGCCGGAACCCTGGCTGGGGTGGTTGCCGCGGCCATCGTCGCTGCCACCGGAACCCTGGCGCTCCGTGGCGACCGGACCATGTTCGCAGTCAGTTGCGCGGGCGGAGTCTTCGGACTGCTCTTCGACAGTCTTCTCGGAGCAACCCTGGAAGAGCGAGGCTGGCTGAACAACGATGCAGTCAACTTCCTGTCCACTGGCAGCGCAGCGGGGTTCGCACTGGGCCTGCTTGCGCTTCTTCCCCAGTTTGTAAAGGGCTAGAGCGCTTTCGAGCTGAATGTTTACGGTCGAGATGGGCTTCTGTGGTATCCCACCCTTTCCGCAGCGGATCAAGAAGCAGGTTCTTCGACTCCGCTGCGCTTCGCTCAGAAGGATGGGGCACCCGAAGTTGTGTTAACACTCAACTCGAAAATGCTGTAACTGCGCTAACCCCTCCAACCCCACATCAGTGCAACCGCAGGCGCCAGAACGTATAGCTGAGGATCTCGTGGGCAATGCGGTCAACCTCCCCCGAGTCCCCCTCAATCGGTACGGTGGCGCGCGGCGAGGTAAGTACGTTCAGGCCCTCGGCGGCGCAGATAGCGTGAATCCGGAACAGATGAGTCCCGTCGCTGACGATTACCAGTTGGTGCAGCCCATTTGCCCGGGCGATTACAGCAATGCGCCGCGCCGATTCCTCAGTATTGCGGCTATGAGTCTCGGCAATGATGTCTTGTTCGGGTACGCCCATGCCGACGAGGTACTCACGCCCCACGGCACCCTCGTTGTACTCGTCGCCCCCGTTTCCTCCGAGGGTGATGATTAAGGGGGCGATGCCGCGATTGTAGAGGTCGAGCGCATGGTCGAGGCGGGCGCGGTAAACCGGGGAGGGCCGGCCGTCGTACTCCGCCGCGCCAAAGACGCCGATTGCGTCAGACGGCGCAGCCTGGTCCTGGTTGGCGCAGGTTTCAATCTGCACGTAGACCCAGTAACACCAGCCCATTGTCGCCAAAGTCAGGGCGAGAAACACCAGCAGCAAGGCGCGCAACATCCAGTTGGGTTGCTTCGAACTTACCCTGCGCCTCATGCGCACCATCTTAATCCCTACCGTTGGCTTACCGCTGAAGCACCATAACGATTTCGTGTGTGGGAATTGCGCCCTCGCGCAAAATCTCCCAGCGGCCGGGGCCCAGGGAGAGATCGACGATGGTTGTGGGCTGCGCATGGCCCGTGGGTCCGCCGTCTATGATCAGCGGAATTCGATCGCCGATCTGGTCGCGAACGCAAGCCGCGTGAGTGCACTCCGAGGCTCCCTGCAAATTGGCGGATGTCGCAGTAATCGGCAGCCCGAAACGCTCGACAACGGCGCGTGGAATGGCCGCATCCGGCACACGCAGCGCCACGTTGCCGGTGTTGGCCGTGGAACGCAAAGGCAGCTTGGTGCCGGCGCGAACGATGATTGTGAGAGGGCCAGGCCAGAAACGATCCGCGAGCTTATCTAGTTGCGGGTCCGTGTCCCGTGCCAACTCGTAGGCCTGGGACAAGCCGGAGATGAGCAGCGACAGCGGCTTGTGCTTCTGACGCGTCTTGATCCTGTAAATTTGTTCCACGGCGGCAAGATTCACCGGATCCACGGCCAGGCCGTAGAAGGTGTCGGTCGGCAAAGCGACAACATCGCCTTTGCGGAGGCAGGAGACGATGTAGTCGATCCGGTCCGGTTGGGGTTCGTCGGGATGGACGCGCAAAATTTCCGCGGACAATCAGGCCTGCCTTGGTCCCCAAATTGAAGACGCTGTAAAGACGGAAGCTATCACAGCACCAGCCACGGTGCAAGTTAGCTGCAACACCGCCCGTTCGACCCCGGGCAAAACGGCTTAGAATCGGCACAGCACTAAATGGTTTTCTACCGATGCCTCTTCGAATTGTACAGAGTAAGCAGAACGCACGTCTGAAGGAGTTGCGCAAGTCGCTCGCCTCTCCGGGCCGGGAAAGCCGCGGCTTGGCCGGAATCGAGGGGCCGAACCTGCTGAAAGAGGCCGTGCGCGCTGGATTGCGCATCGATTGCGTTTTTGCTGCGCAGGGTACCGACGCCATGCGGGAAGTGCTGGCCCTGCCGCCGGAGACCGAGATTCTGGTGCTGCCAAAAGAACTGCTGGACTCCGCACTGACCACGGAAGCGCCGCAGTCAATTGCCGCCCTTGTTGAGCCGCCCGATTGGACCTGGGCGCACATCGTCGGCACGCACGTGCTTGGCGGGAAAGAAAAAAGTTCTGCGTTGGTCGTTGTGCTGGATAGCCTCCAGGACCCCGGCAACCTTGGTACGATCCTGCGATCAGCCGAGGCCTTTGGAGCGGATGGAGTCATCTGCCTGCCCGGAACTGTCAGCGCTTGGAACTCAAAAGCCGTGCGCGCCTCGGCTGGCAGCATCTTTCGACTTCCCGTTCTCGCTGTGAGCGCCGAGGACTGCTTTGCGCGATTGCTCGAAGCTGGCGTGAAAATCTGGACCACAACCGTGAAAGCCGCGCAGGCCGCCAATCTTGTTGACCTCGCCGGGCCGGTCGCACTCCTCATCGGCAATGAGGGCAACGGCGTATCCGACCATTTGGCCGCCCAAGCCACTGGCCGCATCACCATTCCCTGCCCCGGTCCGGTGGAGAGCCTGAATGCCGCCGTAGCCACCAGTGTCCTGCTTTACGAGGCCTCGCGCCAACGCTTCGAACGCAGTGGTGGGCCAACCGAACTGAGGGGAGCACCGCGATGAGCCTCTTCGACGGCGAACCGGAGGGACCGAAAGGCACACTCCGCACCGCACCTCTCGCCGAGCGCATGCGACCGCGCACACTCGAGGAGTTGAGCGGGCAGCAACACCTGGTCGGCCCCGGCAAACCGCTGCGCGTGCAGATCGACCACGACGACGCGGGGTCCATGATTTTCTGGGGTCCGCCGGGCGTGGGAAAAACTACGCTCGCAAAAATTATTGCTGAAACAACCAAGGCCAGCTTCATCGAATTCTCCGCCGTGATGAGCGGCATCAAGGAGATCAAGCAGGTGATGTCCGCGGCTGCGCAAGCGTCGGAGATGCACTCACGGACAATTTTATTTGTTGATGAAATTCACCGATTTAACAAGGCGCAGCAGGATGCGTTTTTGCCTTACGTCGAGCGCGGAACCATTCGGTTGATTGGCGCCACTACTGAGAATCCTTCGTTCGAGATTATCTCGGCGCTGCTTTCGCGCTGCCGCGTTTATGTGCTGGAGCCGCTGAGCGACGAGCAGATCGCGCGGCTGTTGCGGAAGGCGCTGGAAAACAAAGAGCGTGGGCTGGGCAAACTGGAGTTGACTGCCGACGACGATGCGCTCGAACTGATTGCGGGCTACTCGAGCGGCGACTGCCGCAGCGCGTACAACACGCTTGAAGTCGCTGCGCAACTCGCACAGGAGAAAAATCAGGCAGGCGCAAAACACATTGATCGCGCGCTGGCGGGCGTTGCGGTGCAGCAGCGCGTGCTGATGTACGACAAGTCAGGCGAGGAGCATTACAACCTGATCTCGGCGCTGCACAAGAGCGTGCGCAACAGCGATCCTGACGCAGCGCTCTACTGGTTGGCGCGGATGTTCGCAGCCGGCGAAGACCCGCTGTACCTTGCGCGGCGCGTAGTGCGCATGGCTGTTGAGGATATCGGTTTGGCTGCGCCGGAGGCACTGAATCTGTGCCTCTCCGCGAAGGAGGCGATCGATTTTCTTGGCTCGCCCGAGGGCGATCTCGCGCTGGCCGAGGCTGTCGTTTATCTCTGCCTGGCGCCGAAGTCGAACTCGGTATACACGGCCTACGGCGCGGTGCAGGCGGAGGTTGAACACACGCGGCAGGAGCCGGTGCCGCTGCACTTGCGCAATGCGCCTACGCGGCTGATGAAGGAGCTGGACTACGGGAAGGGCTACCGCTACGCGCATGACGAAGAGGGGCGCGTGGCGGACATGGATTGCCTGCCGGATTCACTCAAAGGGCGCAGCTATTACAAGCCGACGCAGGAGGGACGCGAGAAGCTGCTGGCTCAGCGGATGGAGGAGATTCGGCGGATCAGGGCGGGCAAGCGCGGGGGGAATTGAGTACTTCTACCCCCTCTTGCAAAAGACGCAAGGATGGGGCACCCAATCGATTTTCGGGGTCTGAAAGGTTGGCCTAAAGGGTTCTACATAAGCGCTAAAGGTTCGCTTAAAGGGTTGCGATTTTGCGCAAATGTTCGCTTATAGGGTTGTACTTCTTCGAGCACTTAAC
>DASRLI010000390.1:0-3457 GCA_035648535.1 Occallatibacter sp.
CTTAAAACCATTTTGACTGCGCACACCCACAACCTAGGCTGAAAGCTGAGAGCTGAAAGCTGAGAGCTGAAAGCTGAGAGCTGAAAGCTGGAAGCTGTCTTTCCCGTCACACCCACCCAGGCCCCCAATCGTTTACCCTCAATTGTTCCCTTGTAATGACCACCGCCGCCGCCCAAGCTCGATACCCGCTCACCCAGGGCGTCAACCCGTGGTTGGTGGTTGTGTCCGTCATGCTCCCCACCTTTATGGAGGTGCTCGACACCGCCATCGCCTCGGTGGCCCTGCCTTACATTGCCGGCTCGCTCTCGGCCTCCAACTCCGAGGCCACCTGGGTCCTCACCAGCTACCTGGTCGCCAACGCCGTCATCCTGCCCGCCTCCAACTGGTTCGCACGCCGCTTCGGCCGTAAGCGCTTTCTGCTCATCTGCGTCACCATCTTCACGGTCGCCTCCTTCTTTTGCGGAGCGGCTCCCTCCCTCGGCATCATCCTCTTCGCCCGCATCATGCAGGGCGCCGGCGGAGGCGCGCTCCAACCCCTCTCGCAATCCATCCTGCTTGAAAGCTTTCCCGTCTCCAAGCGCTCCATGTCCATGGCCGCCTATGGACTAGGCATTGTGATGGCCCCGGTCATCGGCCCCACTCTCGGCGGATGGCTCACCGATACTTTCAGTTGGCGCTACGCCTTCTACATCAACATCCCCGTCGGCATTCTCGCCTTCGTCCTCATCAGCCGCTTCGTCCACGACCCGCCTTACATCAAGAACGCCAAGGTCGGCCCCTTTGACAACATCGGCTTCGGCCTCCTGATGGTCTGGACAGGCTCACTGCAGATTGTTCTCGACAAAGGCCAGGAGGACGACTGGTTTGGGGCCACCTGGGTTCGCTGGACCGTGGCCGCGCTGGCTATCTCGCTGCTCCTCTGGATCTGGCATTCATGGGTGCATCCCAAAGGCCTCGTCGATCTCCACGTCCTCAAGGACCGCAACTTCCGCACCGGCTGTTTCCTCATAGCCATGCTCGGCATGTGCATCTACATCACCATCGCCATCCTCCCGCTCTACTACCAGGAGGTGCTGGGCTACACCGCGTTCACCGCTGGGCTCGTCGTCGGACCGCGCGGCATTGGCTCCTTCATCGGCTCGCCACTCATCGGCTTCTTCGGCTCGCGCATCGATAACCGCAAGCTCCTGTGCGGAGGCTTCCTCGGATTCGCCGTCTGTGCCCTCATCTTCAGTACCGTCAATCTCGACATCGGTCCCTACACTCTGCTGATTCCCATCACCCTCACCGGCTTTGCGCTAAGTTTCGTCTTTGTGCCGCTCTCCACCATGATGATGGCCACCATCCCCAACCAGGAGATGGGCAACGCCACCGGCCTCGCCAACATGCTGCGCAACATTGGCGGGTCAATCGGAATCTCGATGGCCACCACGGCCCTCATCCGCCGCGCCGCCGCCCACCAGACCTACCTCGGCGCCAATCTCAGTCCAACTAATCCCGTGCTTCAGCAAAAGTCCGCCGCCATGGCCGCTTATCTCGGCCATCACATTGGCCCTGCGGCCGCGCGCCCCGGCTCCTTCGGCCTGCTCTACGGCGTGATGATGCAGCAGTCCGCTTTGCTCGCCTATGTCGATGTTTTTCGTTGGACGGCAGTCCTGGCCTTCTTCTGCGCCGGCACCACGTGGCTCTTTAAAAAGCCAACAAAGCTCGCCGACTTACCGCCGGTGCACTGAGAGTCTCAAGCCGCGAAGAGTTTTCTATCTGGTGCCCGATCTATGTAGCCACAGGTAATTCATCCAAATAACAGGTTGTCATTCTTGGCGAGTCCGCCGCGGAGCACAAGCCGAGTGCCTGTCCGCCAAGGCGGGCAGGCATTTGCTTTTGCTCTTGACTTTCCAATATTTCCTGCTTGTTCCCTCATCCGCACCAGCGCGGGAAAGCTGAGGTATGCCGGACGCTGGCGCCGATGGATTAGTGCCGGTCCGTGCTGTCGGGGTGGTAGCCGCGCTGTCCCTGATAGCCCTGTTGGTAGCCATAATCGTGGGCTTTACGGTCGTCGTCATTGCGGAACTGGTGGTTGTGGTTTGCGCGCTCATGCTTCTTCCCGTAGTCCTGATAACCCTCGCGGTTGCCGAGAGCGTAGTACTTATTCTTGGAATAGTCGGGATGCTGGGTTTGCGTGTTGTTGTTGTACTGTCTCTGGTCCTGTGCTCCCGCGGCGGATGGTGGCAAGGCGAACAACGCCGTGGCCAAAAAACCGGTTGCCGCAATAGTGGCGAATGCAAACTTCATTATTTCCTCCTGGCGCGAAACGTAGGGATTCTTTCACGCGTCGCTTAGTGCGATACCGATATCGTGACCTGCTATCGCTTGGGCAGTCTGTTCTTTTTTGGTCACATTTGAGTGATTTCGCGGAACCCAGTTGCACTCACCCGTTGAAGAATCCGCAATGCGCTGATCGAACACTCACTCTGCCCAGGGCACAAACCGCCGCAATCCTTCGTCGTACTGCTCAATCCGTCCCGTCAAAATGTCGTAGTACCAACCATGCACCCGTAGCCGCCCCTCCTCCATCGCACGCTTCACCGCCGGCTGCACCTTCAGGTTCAGCAACTGCGCCACAACATTCCCTCGAATCAGCGACGCCAGCTCCGCGCTCTCCCCATCCGCTTGATTCAACGGCTGCCGATGCGCAAACGCCGCCTCCACGTGACTCAGCCAGCGCTCGGCCTTGGGCAGCCCCTCCAGCGCCGTGTGATCAAGCGCGGCCTTCAATGCCCCGCAGTCCGAGTGCCCGCAAAGGATCGCGTCCTTCACCTTCAGCACATTCACGGCGTACTCAATCGTGGCCGTGCAACCGTCTACGTCCTGAGTCGTAATCGGCACCACGTTGCCCGCATTCCGCGTAATGAAAAGATCTCCAGGCTCCGTTCCCAGCACCATGTCCGGCACCACGCGCGAGTCTGAGCAGGTAATGAACAGCCACTCCGGCGCCTGCCCTTCCGACAGCAGATGAAAATGGCTTCGCCGCCCCGGAAACACGTCCTTCAAAAACCGCTTGTGCCCTGCAATCAACCGCTCCATTCACGCCTCCGGCCGGCTCCAACTTCATCCGAACTCTTGCCCGCCTATGCCAGCCTACCGCACCACGCGCCCACCCCACACCACTCTGATAACTTTGAGTCTGTCCATGAAAATTCGCCTTAGCTGAAGGGTACGGGCTTCAGCCCGTACATAAGACCGCGGAAAAATGGGTTGGCGCTTTAGCCCCTGGGGGATGTGATTCATCTCCAAATCCTGCCCACAGCAATAGAAGAAAAGAGGTGCCCATGACCCGCCTTCAAAACATTCTTGCAACTGTCGTTCTCTCCGCTCTGTTCACTGCAACGTCAGCCGCCCAATCCATCAACGCCATCGACCCCGCCCTCCGAGAAAGAATCGATCGCATCGCCCGCCA
>DASRLI010000391.1:0-7715 GCA_035648535.1 Occallatibacter sp.
CCGCGCACGGTCAGCACACCGAGCAAGACAAGTAGACCGGCCAACATTGTCGGGAACGAGAAGATCCTTTGTAAAACGCGCACGGAATTGCACCTTGTTCCCGCCATGCACGGATTGCGAACTCAGGCGGTGGCCGACTCCCTCAGATGCTGTTCATACATCTGATCGGGTTCGGCGAGCCTTATCAGGCGATGAAGGTAAGCCCTGGAGATGCAAAGGCTGCGCGCGGCAAGCGTTTTATTGCCATTATTCTCGCGAACCGCTGAAACGGCAAGCTTTACTTTGTAGTCGTGGATCTGGCGTTCAAACGAACCGGCAGGCTGGTAGTCGGCGATATCTACTACATCAGTAAAACCCGGCGCATCCTCCTCCGGTGTATTCAGAGTCAGATCTTCTGCACGCACAATTTGGCCGGGTGCAAGAATGATGGCCCGCTGCAGGACGTTTTCCAACTCGCGCACATTGCCTGGCCAGGGGTAGCTCTGCAGCATCTCCAGCGCCTCGGGTTCGATACCCTCCATCGGCTTCTGAAAGGCTTGCGCATACTTGTGCAGCATATGTTTTGCGATTGAGGGAATGTCTTCCGGGTGTTCCTGGAGCTGCGGCGATTCAATCCGCATGACATTGATGCGATAGAACAGATCCTGGCGGAACTTGCCTTCTGCCACCAATTGAGCAAGGTCGCGGTGGGTGGCAAAGATCAGGCGCGCGCGCAACGGAATAAGACGATTGCTGCCCAGGCGGCTGAATTCCATCTGCTGCAATACGCGCAGAAGTTTGACCTGTGTAAAGGGGCTCAGGTCTCCGATTTCATCCAGGAAGAGCGTGCCGTCTGCGGCCTGCTCAAAGTAACCTTCGCGGGAACCGACCGTGCCGGTGAATGCGCCCTTCTCATGACCGAACAGCTCGGCCTCAATCAAGGTTTCAGGAATAGCGCCGCAGGAGACGGCAACAAACGGACGGCTGGAGCGGGAACCAAGATTATGGATGGCGCGGGCAATCAGTTCCTTGCCGGTTCCGCTGTCGCCCGTCACCAGGACCGAGGCGTTGAGATTGGCTACGCTACGTACCAGCTGATAAACCCGCTTCATGTGCGGGCTCGATCCAATCAGCCGATCGCAAGTCGCAGGCTCTTCGAGACGCTGCTGCACGGTCTGTAGCTGCTGCTTGAGCGAGGAGGTCTCACATGCCCTGTTGAGCATGGTCTTGAGATCACGGATCGAGGGCGGCCGGCGGCAGTAGCCGAAGGCACCGTTGCGAACCAGTTCGAATGCGGTGGAACGAAGTCCATCGTCGGCCATGACTACTGACGGAACATTGGATGCAATAAGATGCCGGGAAAATTCGATGCGCTCTTGCATGGAGTCATGATTGGAATCCAGGTCCAGAATCATGACATCGCACTCCTTGGCCGACACAAGGTGGTTCATCGCATCGGCGTCCGACCCCTGAAGAACGAGAAATTCCTTTCCAAGGGCAGAAGAAAGAAGAGGGCGTAAGGCGCGATCCTCTGAATATAGACCAATCTTGATCATGGGAGTCTGGCTTCTCCGAGCCGGTTAGGACTGTGCCGTTTCTAAAAAAGAAGAAGCGGTGTTGTCTATCCATGATGGTGAATGGTCTGTCTGATGCCAATGCCCGTTTCGTGCTACGGAAGTAACCCCTTGGTAATTGAGTTTTTGGCCGTTTCGGAGCAAGTTGCTCGAAGGGGCCTTTCGATCACGCATTTTTGCCGTCAAGTGGCTAAAAACTCAGTCATTTGTTCGTCGTGAAGAGGGCAGATCGGATCACTCTGTCCCCAGCCTGAACCAAACTCGCCAATAGTCAATGTAGGCTATTTGATTTCAGTGGCTTGGTAATTCGTTCGCAGGAAGCCCAAATTCCAACGCAAGAATGGAAGCTCTCGGCTCTCAGCCGGGAATACAAAATTGCACTGACCTCCCGGCTACAACTTTCGTGCTACGAAATTCTCATGCAAAAAGCAAGTTACTAATCACTTATAACTCTGTGGCAACCAAGAAGCTGCAGCTCTCCTGGTGCATGCGACCTTCCAGCCTAACCTTGGCAGAATGTGTATACGGCCCGCTTCACCGCATCGTGACCGCCGTAAACAACCGTGTACACCGGACCGGCATACTGTTCGCTAAATGGCTGAATTCAGAGTATTTCGGTGTTCGCATATTTGGTTGGACGATTGCACTATAGCGGGTGTTCTGTGAAAAAAAGGGTAAAAGGAGCATCAATGATGCACGCATTCGCATGGTGGCCTACAGTTGCCGTTCTCGGTGTGGCCACCGTCACCGATCTGCGCAGCCGGCGTATTCCGAATTGGCTGGTGCTTCCGTTTCTGGTCGCGGGCTTCGTTGTCTCCGGGTGGCTGCATGGCTGGCAGGGGCTCGGCCAGAGCCTGGCTGGTGCAGCGCTTGGCCTGGCGATTTATGGATTTCTATTTTGGATGGGCGGCATGGGCGCTGGCGATGTAAAGCTCTGTGCAGCAATCGGGGCTTGGATCGGTCCTGGCCAATTGTTTTTCGCGGTAGTCATTACCGGTATGGTGGGCGGGATTATGGTTCTCTGCTGGGCGGTCTGCGGCGGATTCCTCAAAGAACTGTTCAGCGGTGCAGGCAATCTTGCTTTTGGTTGGAAAGAACGTGGCGGCCTTCGCGATCCGGAGTTGGTCTTGAGCAACCCCATGCGCCGCAAGATGCCATATGCTCCGGCCATCGCTATAGGAACGTTAATTTCATTCTTTGCTCGTTAAGAGATTAGGTGTGGACATCATGGCAAGTTTAGTTACGGACAATCAACATCCCGTTGTAAATCAAGGAATGTGGCCCTTGGTCATGAGCGATAAATCGGCGAGTAGCAAAACTTCCTCGGATCTTGACACCCAGCCTGCCGAATATCTCGGTGTCGATAATCTGTCTGTCGCTCTGATCGGCCTAGACGAGGTGCGCCGCGAGCAGGTGGCTCTTGCTCTGTCCAGAAGCGCAGGGAACAACGTTCGCGCATTTTCTTCCTATCCTCCAAGCCTGGACGACATACCCAGGTTGCTGGAGCAGCATTACGACGTAATCATCATCGAGTTGGACAGCGATCCCGAATACGCACTGGACATTGTGGAAGCCATCGGCGTGAGTGCCGCAACGGCGGTGATGGTTTATTCGGCTGAGGCCGACCCCGACATGCTGATGCGCTGCATGCGCGCAGGCGCACGCGAGTTTCTTACGCTTCCGTTTGAGCCTGCCGTCATGGCGGAGTCTCTGGTACGTGCAGCAGCGCGCCGGCCGGCGACTCGCGCCACTAGCTCCGAAAGTCTGAAGGCAGGCGGCAGGCTGTTGGCTTTCATGGGATCCAAGGGCGGCACCGGCGTAACCACGCTGGCCTGCAGTTTTGCAGTTGCGCTGGCCCAGGAGAGTGGTGAGAGCACGCTGCTGATCGATCTCGATCTCCCCCTGGGAGACGCGGGGCTGAATCTGGGAATCGTCGCCGAGTATTCCACCATCCACGCCCTGCAGGCTCTCGACCGGCTGGATGGCAGCTTCCTTTCCAGGCTGGTGGTCAAACATAGCTCAGGGGTCTCGGTGCTTGCGGCTCCGGGACAATACGTGCAGTACAAGCCATCCGACGCGGCGATTGACAAACTGTTGGCGGTGGCGCGGAATCAATTCGACAACGTCGTCGTGGATGTAGGCGCCAAAATCGATCTGACGAAAACGGCATTGTTCAAGGAATACGCCACAATCTATTTGGTGACCCAGGCGGGCATTCCGGAACTGCGCAATTCGAATCGCCTCATCTCGCAGCTTTTCGACGGTGGCGGCCCCAAGCTCGAGGTCGTGATCAATCGGTATGACACGCGCTCGATGGGCGTTTCTGACGAGCAAATAACGAAGGCTCTCACCCGGCCCCCGCAGTGGAAGATTCCCAACGACTATGCCGCGGTGAAGCGAATGCAGATGGACGCCACTCCCCTGGCACTTGCGAATTCGCTCATCTCGCAGCAGATTCGACGGATGGCCAAGTCGGTGACAGGCAAGCACGCGCGACAGGAAAAGAAGAAGAGCTTCAGTTTATTCAAGAGGTAATGGTTTTCAAGATGGATCTCAATTTCGGGATGGAAGGTAAAACGTGGAACTACTGAATCTTGAAAATTACAAAGCGGAGATACACCGCACCCTGATCTCCAAGCTCGATCTGGAGAAGCTTTCGCGCGTCAATTCCAGCCAGGCACGTCAGGCGGTTTTGGGCATCGTCAAGGAAATCATGGCGGACCAGAAGGTGCCGCTCAGCTACGACGAGCAAGAGAGAATCCAGGCGGACTTGCTGGATGAAGTTTTTGGCCTCGGTCCCCTGGAGCCGCTGCTGCGCGATCCCAAGATATCCGACATCCTGATCAACGGCAAGGACCACGTCTTCATCGAAAAAGACGGCCTGCTCCAGAGAGTGGATACGACCTTTAGAGATGATCGCCACCTGATGCAGATTATTGACCGCATCGTGTCCAGAGTCGGACGCAGAGTCGATGAATCGTCGCCGATGGTCGATGCCCGTTTGCCCGACGGCTCGCGTGTCAATGCGATCATTCCGCCGCTGGCGCTGGACGGACCCTCAATGTCCATTCGCCGCTTCGGCACCGGCCCGTTGGCTGCCAACCAACTCGTGAAGTTGAATAGTATCTCCGCGGAAATGATGGAAGTGCTGTCGGCCGCAGTGAAGGCACGCATCAGTATCCTGATCGCCGGCGGCACCGGCGCCGGCAAAACCACGTTTCTAAACATCCTGTCGCAGTATATTCCCAACAACGAGCGCCTGGTTACTATCGAAGACGCGGCCGAACTTCGGCTGGCGCAAGAGAACATCGTGCGCCTTGAAACCCGGCCTCCCAATATTGAAGGCCAGGGCGCCATCAAGCAGCGGCAGCTGCTTATCAACTGTCTCCGTATGCGCCCCGACCGCATCATCATTGGTGAAATCCGCGGCGAAGAAGCGTTTGACATGCTCCAGGCCATGAATACCGGTCACGAAGGGTCCATGACCACCGTTCACGCCAACACCCCCCGCGACGCCATCTCCAGACTCGAGTCCATGGTCGCCATGGGCAATATGAATCTGCCCGAAAAATCCGTTCGCCAGCAAATCGCCTCGGCTCTCACCATCGTGGTGCAGGCCACCCGTATGAGCGACGGTACTCGCAAAGTTACAAGCATCTCTGAGATCACCGGCATGGAAGAGAACGTCATCAGCATGCAGGAGATCTTCTCCTTCAACAAGAAGGGCATCGGACCAGACGGCAAGGTGATTGGAGTTTTCGCGCCCAGCCGGATTCGTCCGCGGTTCCTCGAAAAGCTTCGCGTGGCCGGTATCATTCTGCCGCCCAGCATCTTTGAACGCGAAACTCAGGTCAACTAAGCGGAAAGGAGGGTACGACGATGGCATTAATTGTAGGCTTGGTATTCTTGGGTGTTTTCGCGGTCATTGCGCTGCCGCTGATCGCCTCGAGTGGCCCTTCCAAGCAGGCTAAGGACGTACAGACCAGGCTCGAGTCGGCTCTCGCTACCGAAACGCCGGAAGTTCGCGACCTGGTAGTGGATCTTCGCAAAGACGAGCAGATGAGCAGCATTCCCTGGTTGAACAAGCGCCTGCTCCAGTTCGAAGTGACTCCCTACCTGCGCAAGATATTGGATCAAGCCAATCTGAGTTGGAGCGCGGGCAGGCTGCTTGCCATGTGCGGGGTCTGCTTTATTGTTCCGGTCTTTGTGGTCCACTATCGCCTCGGAACCGTTTTGCCGTCATTGTTGGCCGGGGTGACGCTTGGTCTGTCGCCCTATGGTCTGGTTCTCTTCAAGCGCGGTAAGCGATTCGGCAAGTTTGAGGCGGGGTTGCCGGAAGCACTCGACTTGATGGTCAGCGCTCTGCGTGCCGGACATAGCCTGATTGCCGCCATGGGCCTGGTGGGACGCGAATGTCCCGATCCGGTGGGGAGCGAATTCAAGACCTGCTTTGAGGAACAGAACTACGGTCTCGAACTGAAGACCGCCCTCGATAATATGCTCGAACGCGTTCCGCTGCAGGACCTGAGAATCGTTGCCACCGCGGTCATGATTCAAAAGGAAAGCGGCGGCAACCTGGCCGAGGTCCTCGACAAGACAGCTTATGTTATCCGCGAGCGGTTCCGCTTAAAGCGGAACGTCAGGACCCATACAGCACAAGGACGAATGACTGGTTGGATTCTCACTCTCTTGCCGGTGGCACTGGGAGTCGCGATCTACACAATTAATCCGACCATGATGAGCATTCTGTGGACGCGGGATATTGGCGTCAAGCTGCTCTACGCCTCGGGGGGAATGACCGTTGTAGGCGGTTTGATCATTCGCAAGATTGTCAACATGGAAGTTTAAAGGTGAAGTATGACACTTGTAATCGTTGCATTTTGCGTGGTATTCCTGCTGATCGCGAGCGGTGCTCTGCTGATTTTCTATCGCGACGCCCTGCCTCAGCGAATTGCAGAGGCAATCAATCCACGCCCCAAAAAGAGAAACGTGATGAGCGCCATCCGCGAGTCCGGTCTTTCGATCGGCGGCGTGGTGGAGCACTTCGAGCAGGTGCTGCCGAAGAGCCAGGCGGAAATCTCGGTCGCGCTCCAGCGGTTGACCCGTGCCGGCTTTCGCAACGAGTCCGCCGTCAGAGTTTTCTACGGCTACAAGGTCTTTGTTCCGATTGCGCTGTGCGCCGTAGCGCTGTTAAGCGGGCTGGCCAGCTTGAGCCCCTTCTTCGTTTATGCCTCGTGCCTGGGTATGGGCTTCCTGGCTCCGGATTTCTGGCTGGGACGGAAGATCAAAAACCGGCAAAAGCGCATGGAGCGTGGCCTTCCCGATGTGCTTGATCTTCTGGTCATCTGCATCGAGGCCGGCCTGAGCCTGGACCAGGCGACCGCCCGCACCGCGCAGGAACTGAAGAAAGCACAGCCGGAACTGTGCGATGAATTTGGAATTCTGGTGCTGGAACAGCGCGCCGGGCGTCCTCGTTCCGATGCCTGGAAGCACCTGGCAGAACGCACCGGCGTAGATAGTTTGCGCAATCTGGTTTCCGTGCTGGTTCAGTCAGAACAGTTCGGAACCAGCGTCGCCAAGACATTGCGTGTTCACTCCGATACCCTGAGAACCCAACGTATGCAGGCCGTGGAAGAGATGGCGGCAAAAACCTCCGTCAAGTTGGTTTTCCCGCTCGTGTTCTTCATCTTTCCCGCGCTGTTCCTGGTGACCCTGGGGCCGGCTGTGATTTTGATGATGGAGTCTTTCAAGACGTTTTTTAATCCCTGAGGTAAGGAGGAATGGAAATGGACAGTACCACAATTATCCGGATTGTATCCGGTGTAGTATTTGCGATCGTTCTGGTTATTCTCGTCCAGCGCCGTCGCACGCGGGTTAACTAACTTTGTTTGCGCCTTGGGTTCAGCGGCAGAGCAAAAATCTGGCAACTGCCGCTGACCGGCCCTACAATTGTGCGTGCCTGGGGACTCGTCACCGAAGCACGGGATGGCGCGCTCAGGTTCCACAATGATGGGAAAAGGCATGAAGTATTTTTTCCAGTGAAAGGACAAAGCTATGGACAGTACATCGATTATCCGGATAGTTGCGGGCGTGTTGTTTGTAATCATTCTGGTCGTTTTGATTCAGCGCCGCCGCACTCGAGTTAAGTAACCAGCATTTGCA
>DASRLI010000392.1:0-2634 GCA_035648535.1 Occallatibacter sp.
CCAATCCGCAAGGCATCGATGCGCCACAATTGCTGGCCGAATTGGCGAGAATTCGCCGCGCCTATCCGGAAGAGTTGCCATCGGTGATCGAGGCGGTGACAACTTTCGACGAAAGAGCGGCTACTCTCTTCGCCGCAGACCTCGCCCGAGCTGCGGATCTTGCCGAGGACGAAGCCCAACGGCGTTACCGAGCGGGCTTGAACCGGTCCGCACTTCTAGCGGTAAACATGGCCATCGAACTCCGCCAGCAAACAGTTGAGGAGAACAGCCCAAAGATGCTGATATTGCAGGAGATGAAGGCTTCGTTACTGGCACGTCTTGGCAGCAATGCCAGGGCCTCGAACGGCGCGCCGAAACTCACATCCCAGTAGACGTCGAACCTGGAATCCGGCCTCAAAAACGCTGAAGCCGGTGAGCTCTTAAAAGGCAAATC
Organism: Occallatibacter sp.; assembly: GCA_035648535.1. GTDB lineage: Bacteria > Acidobacteriota > Terriglobia > Terriglobales > Acidobacteriaceae > Telmatobacter. The sequence goes on from DASRLI010000392.1 coordinate 434, forward strand.
GAATTCTCTGGTGCGACGGATGCCCCAATCCTTCAACAGCACCACGCACAAAAGTCTGAAACCTTCGACCTCAGGCCCCGCCCAACGTAATTCCTACCTTGCGCCCCACCACAATAGCCAAGTAAACTGGCCGCCTAATCAAGCACAGGGATTGCGCCATGCTGAACTTCCTTCGTCGACACCTCGACGAATTAATGACCGGGTCTTTTCTGTGCCTGGTCCTGGTGTTGGTGTTGGTCTACGACGCCGACTTTGCGACACCCGGCGGCCTCGCGCTCGCGCACTGGGTAATTGGCTCCTTCGCACTATTCGTTGCTCTGCTCCTAATCGCGGTGCGTTTCACCCCCGGTGCCCGTTCCCCGCTCCGCGTTGTTGTAGAAATCGGCCCCATGGTTGTTGCAGTTCTTGCCTATGTGAGTCTCAAACTCTACAACGCTTCCGGCATAACAAACTGGCTCGGCATCTCCTCCAAAGACCAATGGATGATGAGCGCAGACGTCGCTCTCTTCGGCAAAACTCCCTATCTGTGGTTCAGCCAATGGGGCCTCGATTCCCGCTTCTTCATACAGGTCATGTCCACCTTCTACGGGCTCTATCCCTTCACCCCCATCATCGTTTTGTCCTGGTTCATGTACAAGGGAGATATGGAGCAGCTTCGACTCATGCGGCGCACCCTGCTCATCTCGTTCTACTGCGGCTACTGCTTCTACATCCTCTTTCCCGTCTCGGGTCCGCTTTCCCTTGCGACTCCAGCCAAGCCACTTTTTATCGAGTCCACTCTCACCTACACGTTCCTCATGGGCAATTTCCGTTTTGCCACTGACTGTTTCCCAAGCCTGCACACAGCCAACCCCTGGCTCATGGCGTGGCTGTGCCGTGGCAAGCTGCCGCGCTGGCTAATGGCCGTGGCCTTCATCGTCTGTTTGGGCATCACACTGTCCACCATCGCCCTCCGCTTTCACTACGGTGTCGACGATATCGCTGGCTTCATCTGGATCTTCCCCATATCGCTCCTCGCCCGCGCCTCCCTGCCCCGCGAAAAAGCAGAACTCCCCTCCGCACCGCGCAGGACAACTCTCTTGAAGGACCAATCTCAAGGCATGGCAACGTAATCCCGGCACCGCTCAGCGGTGCTACAATTCCAGCGAATTGATCATGAAGATTTAAGAATCGTCTGGAGAAGAACGCATGTCTATATTGAATTCTTGCAATCGTACGCGCTATAAAACAAAGACAGCCAACAATTCCATCCACAAGCGATGCACACTGCTCTTTCTCGCCATTCTGGCGGTTCTCCTACCTGCATCCGCGCAGACCGTAAACCTGTTTCCCGCCGATTATCAGGCCCAGTGGTCGCGCATCGCCATTCCACCCACGCATCCCGTGGCCGCGGTTGCGCAATGGCACATCGACGCTGCAAACCGTCAGATCATCTGCGATGGAAACGGCGGCCACGACTGGCTCCGCTTCAATCGCGAGCTCCGCAACTTCACCTTTCACGTGAAATGGCGCTTTACACCGATGCCGGGCACTCCCAAATACAACAGCGGCGTCTTCTTTCGGAATGACGCGGACGGAAATATCTGGCACCAGGCGCAAACTACTCTCGATGGCGGTTATCTCTTTGGCGTGACTCCCATCGACGGGAAGCCGACCTCGTTTAACGAGCGCAAGAACATGAAGGAAAACCGCGTCAAGCCCGCCGGACAATGGAACGTCTACGACCTTCACTGCGTGGCCAACACCTGCACGCTTGCCGTGAACGGCAAGGTGGTCAACACCATTCACGTTGGTATTGAAAAAGGCTATATCGGACTGGAATCCGAAGGCTTTCAAATCGAATTCAAGGATTTCAAAGTCAAGGAACTGCCCTGACGCCTGACCACGAGTAGCGTCTTCCTAAAAAACTCAGGGTGCCCCGGGTCTCGCTTATGCGACCCGCGAAAGCATCACCGCGAACCGATGATCCCTACAATTCCTGAAACCAAAAATCGGGACGTTGCTCAATTGAGCAGCGCCCCGGGTGTTGCATGGTGCGTTGGAAGAAACGTTACTGATGAGGCCCGATTGCCGTCCCCGGTCCGTCAGCCTCGATAACGGCCAGCATCACGAGAGAGCCGTTGACCTTGAACAGGAACCCGTTGAAACGTGCGGCCTTGTTCACCGCAATAGCGCTGCTGGTGATTGCCTGTACGCTGCCG
>DASRLI010000393.1:0-17062 GCA_035648535.1 Occallatibacter sp.
GTCGCAGCCTTGATGGTGTGGGCCTGCAAAGCCTGCCGCCATGTCCCACACAGCAACTTCACACTGCCATCACCCTCCTCGGCGATCTTGTACCCCGCAAAATCATCGCTCACGGGAGGTTCACGAATAATCCAGGCTAGGGCAGTTTTCCAGTTGGTGTAGTGGGGTTTTGAAAGGGCACGGCTTTAGCCGTGCCGAAAATGCCCAGGTCTTAGTCGGGCTTTAGCCCCTGAGGGGATGTTTCTGCCTCTATACCATCAGGAGAGCTGCCTTAATTGGCCGCACTCCGGGACGAGGGTAAATCGCCGCCGGTGCATATCGGGTTTTAACCATCCCCCTCAGCGGGGGCCTCAATCGGAAGCCGGGCCAAGTCCACTACAATGGACTGCGGAAAGGACTTCCCCATCACAAACATTCCCCTGAGTTCGGTGCTGGAGACGGACGATTCCAGCCTGCTTCGCGTGGAGACGCATACGCCCGGTCCGGCTGGAGTCCTACCGCTCACGGCCGAGATGCTGCTCACTCAACCCTCCGGCAACCTCTTCGGCTTGTCGCAAAACGCCGGCATGGGCTGGGATCCCACGCGTCTGCTCGACCCCGAGTTCCTGATCCTGAGCACCCACGGCGGCCTGCGGGCTGAGAACGGCGAGCCCATCGCGCTTGGTTTTCATACCGGCCACTGGGAGGTCGGCCTGCTAGTGGCCGAAGCCGCGCGTGAGTTGAAGTCTCAGCGCGCCACACCGTTCGCGGGAGCTTGCACGGATCCGTGCGACGGCCGCACCCAGGGCACTACCGGGATGATGGACTCGTTGCCATTTCGCAACGACGCCGCGACGGTGCTGCGCCGCCTCATGCGCTCGCTGCCAACGGGTAAAGGCACAATTGGCATCGCCACTTGCGACAAGGGCCTGCCCGCCATGATGTTGGCGCTCGCTTCGTCAGGCAGCAAACCTGCCGTGCTGGTTCCCGGCGGCGTCACGCTTCTGCCCGAGTCCGGTGAGGATGCGGGGAAGGTACAAACCATCGGCGCGCGTTTCGCACACAACCAGATCACGCTTGAGCATGCTGCCGAGATGGGTTGCCGGGCCTGCGCGTCGCCGGGTGGCGGGTGCCAGTTTCTGGGTACAGCGGCAACATCGCAAGTGGTTGGCGAAGCGCTCGGACTTTCACTGCCGCATACGGCTCTTGCGCCCTCGGGACAACCGATCTGGCTCGATGCCGCACGCCGCTCGGCACGCGCTATCCTGCGGCTCCATCATCTTGGCATCGGGGCCCGTGACGTCCTAACGCCCGCGGCCGTCTGGAACGCCATGGTGGTGATGGCGGCCTTCGGCGGATCGACCAACCTTCTCATTCATCTGCCGGCCATTGCCCATTCAGCTGGCTTGCAGCCACCCAATGCTTCAGATTGGATCGAAGTCAACCGTTTGGTGCCTCGGCTCGTGGACGCACTGCCCAACGGACCGCGCAACTTTGCCACGGTGCAGGTATTCCTGGCTGGCGGCGTGCCTGAAGTCATGCTCCACCTGCGTCACGCCCGGCTGATCGATACAAAGGTGAAGACCGTTGCCGGAGAAACGCTGGATACCTGTCTGGACTGGTGGGAGCAGAGTCCAAGGCGTCGGGAACTTCGGCGGGTCTTGCGCGAGCGGGACGGAATCGATCCCGACGATGTGATTATGTCGCCCGATCGTGCGCACTCGCGCGGTCTCACGTCAGCGGTCTGTTTTCCCATCGGCAATTTGGCGCCGGAGGGATCGGTCGTCAAGAGTACCTCCATCGACCCATCGCTCGTCGGCGACGATCAGGTGTTTCGTCATGTGGGTCCTGCGCGGGTCTTTATCACGGAAGAAGCCGCGATCCAGGCGATCAAATCAGGGGAGATCGTTGAGGGCAATGTGATTGTCCTCATCTGTGGAGGACCCAAGGGCGCGGGCATGCAGGAGATTTACCAGATCACTGCCGCACTCAAGGTACTACCGCACTGCAAGCACGTAGCTGTTCTCACTGACGCTCGCTTTAGTGGCGTATCCACGGGTGCCTGCATTGGGCATATCTCGCCAGAGGCGCTCGCCGGCGGACCCATCGGCAAGGTTCTCGAGGGCGACAAGATTGAGATCGTCATCGATCGCAAATCGCTCCTCGGGTCCGTTCAACTCGTGGGCGACGCGGAAAGAACATTCGGCGCGGAAGAAGGCACGCGCCTGCTGGCCGAGCGCAGGCTCCGCACGGATTTGCAGCCCCATCCGCAGCTTCCGGAAGATACTCGGTTGTGGGCTGCGCTGGTCCAGGCCAGCGGAGGCGTCTGGGCCGGATGCGTCTACGATGTAGACAAGATCATTTCCAAATTGGAGAGACCCGAGTGAAACTCTACCGCACCGGCAACGGACCTTATCTCGAACACGATGGCAGCTACTACCGCGTCCCCGAGCATTCATGGGATGCGCTCGTGACTCACAATGATCTGCATGGTTATCTTCAATCCATCCTCCGCCACAGCAAGCCCGTCGCAGATCTTTTGCCCGCGAATATCCTGGCGCCCATCGGCAATCAGGAAGTGTGGGCCGCCGGCGTCACCTATTACCGCAGTCGCAGCGCGCGCATGGAAGAGTCGAAATCGGCCGGAGGTGGCGACTTCTACGATCGCGTCTATACGGCGGAGCGTCCGGAACTCTTCTTCAAGGCCACCGCCAGCCGCGTCGCCGGCCATGGCAGTCACGTCCGCATTCGCAGCGACGCCAAGTGGAACGTGCCCGAGCCGGAACTCACGCTGCTCATCAACCATCGCGGCCAGATCATCGGTTACACCGTTGGCAACGACATGAGCTCGCGCGACATCGAGGGAGAGAATCCTCTTTATCTCCCCCAGGCGAAGGTCTATGACCGCAGTTGCGCACTGGGTCCCTGCGTCCTCGTCAGCCCCGAGCCGCTCCCAATCACCACGCCCATCAGCATCGAAATAATACGCGCCGGCGTTTCCGAGTTTTCTGCCGCTACCACGCTTGCCGAACTCAAGCGCGCGCCGTCAACTCTCGTCGAATATCTATACCGCGACAACAGTTTTCCCTTCGGCGCCTTCCTCATGACCGGCACCGGCATCGTCCCTCCGGACTCATTCACCTTGGCAAGCGGAGATCGCATTCGAATCACCATCGACCCGATTGGCACGCTTGAAAACGATGTAATTCAAGGACGCTGAAAGAGGGAACTGTTGCCAACTCAGGAAATCCCTGGAAAAACGAAGGTGCCCAGGCGCCGCTGGCGTATCGCATGGCTGCTCGGAATCGGCGTTCTCGTTAATTACTTCGACCGGGTCAACCTCTCGGTTTCGCACGCTGCACTTATCACTGCGTTTGGAGTTTCGAATATAACGTTCGGATATCTTTCCAGCGCCTATAACTTTACCTACGCTGCTTGTCAGTTGCCGATTGGCGTGCTGCTGGATAAGTTAGGCGTAAAACGCGTAGGAAGGTTCGGCATCTTCTTATGGAGCGCCGCTTCCTTTGGCGCGGCAGTTACTCCCACACTGGGCGGATTGTTCGGAGCCAGGTTCCTGCTGGGGGTGGGAGAAGCTCCTACGTTTCCCGCCAATGCCAAGGCTATTGGATTATGGTTCCCACCGCAGGAACGCAGCCTGGCTACGGCGATGTTTGACGCGGCAGCCAAACTCTCCTCGGCAGTCGGCGTCCCCATCATCGGTATTGCATTGCTATTAGCCGGTTGGCGCTGGAGCTTCGCACTAACCGGCCTCATCAGCGTCGCCTATCTCGTGTATTTCTGGCGCGTGTATAAAGACCCGGACGATGATCCTAAGTTGACAAGGATCGAGCGCCACCTGATCGAGGAAACCGTCGAAGGTTCTGAGCTGCGAAGGGCCCCGGAAGTAGGACAGACTTCGCTGGGCCGTCTTCTCTTGCGGCGCAAGGTGCTCGGTCTAGCTATCGGCCTCGGCGCCTATAACTACGTCTTCTACCTGTTGCTCACCTGGCTGCCGAGTTATCTCTCGTTTGCGCTGCACATCGATCTGCTGCATTCATTTCTATACACAAGCGTGCCGTGGATCTTCGCGACCATTACTGACATCGTGGTGGGCGGCTGGTTGGTGGACTTCCTGGTTCAGCGCGGGTGGAATGCGAGCAACGTTCGCAGGGTCATCCTCATTGGAGGCACAGCCTGTGGGCTGGGCCTGCTCGGCGCGGCCCAGGCCCACACTCCCATTCGGGCCCTCATCTGGATCAGCATTTCAATCGGTGGGTTGGCCGCTGCAGCGCCGGTTGGCTGGTCGCTTCCGTCGCTCATTGCCGGCCGCAACGACGTCGGCAAAGTGGGCGGCATTATCAACCTCTCCAACCAGATCTCGGGAATTTCCGCACCTATCATCACCGGATACCTGGTCACGGCGTTCCACTCCTACGCGTGGGCTTTTGGCGTTGCAGCCGCCTATCTCGTCATTGGAATTGCAGCATATATCTTCATGCTCGGTAAAATCGAGCGCACATACGATTCGCCTTTGGAGAAGCTGCAGCAGAACCCTCTGTGATCCTGCCCGCCGAGGCCGCGCCCGGTTTCATCCCCGTTCCGCGCGGCTCTTTGGTTACTAGCCTCGCTACCGCTCGCCTTGGCCCACGTCTAATACATATCGGGATGATTTCCACGGACATGACCATTCCGTAGCATTCCGTGTGACCAATCTGGTGCATTGCCCGGATTTTAGCGCTGCTGTAACACTGCATGATGCACAATAGTTGATCAGGGAGAATCCGCCGTGCCGCGCATCCACTTTCACCAGCAACTGGCCGAACTCAAAGACAAGCTCATGGCCATGGCCGCCTTGGCGCAGCAGGCGGTCGAAACTGCGGTGGACGCCTTCCTGCAGCGCGACAAGGGCCTCTGCAAGTTCGTAAAGCAGAACGAAGCCGCCATCAACACCGCGCAGCGCGAGTTGGACGAGATGGCCTACGAACTCCTCGCCAAGGAGCAGCCCATGGCAATAGACCTGCGCTTCATCCTGGCCGTCATCAAGATCAACGGCGACCTGGAACGGATCGGCGACCAGTCAATGGGCATCGCGCGCCGCACAAAAGAAATCATCAACATGGATGAAGTCGATCTCCCCGTCGACTTTGCCGCGATGGGCGAATTTGCCGGCCGCATGATCCGCTCCGCCGTGCAGGCGCTCCTCGACGGCGATGCACGTCTGGCCGACTCGGTCCGTGAAATGGATGACGAGATCGACCGCATGAACCACCGCGCACATGCCGACCTGCTCAAACTCATCGAGGAGCAGCCGCAATTTACCCAACAGGCAATGAAGGGAATTCTGGTGGCGAAGAATCTGGAGAGAATTGCGGACCACGCATCGAATATTGCAACCGACGTGATCTTCTGGATTCGCGGCGCCGACGTCCGGCACCAGCTAAGCATGTCGATGGATTGAGGACGAAAAGTAGCGCCGGTCTCCAGACCGGCAGTAATGGCGGCGTCCCCGCCGCCATCCCAAATCCCAGAGAAATAAAAAGGCGGTGCATTCCAGGATTCCACTTGAGTCCTGAAATGCACCGCCTTCTTTCGTCACGTGCCGGAGCGTCGTAGATTTGAGCGTCAGAAGAACTTTGGGTGCCCCATCCTTTGTGCGCCTTTTGCACAAAGGGTGGGAGACCACAGTTATTGATTTCGATCTATGAACTCCCCTAAACGCCAATCACAGCGCACAGTTCCTTCACCGCCGCCGCGCTCTTCTTCAGCGCTGCGTCCTCTTCCGGCGTGAGCTTGATCTCAATAATCTTTTCCAGGCCCGCAGCGCCCAGCTTGCAGGGAACGCCGATGTAGAAACCGTCGATTCCGTACTCGCCCTGCAGGTAAGCAGCGCAGGGAAGAATCTTCTTCTTGTCCTTGAGAATCGCTTCGGTCATCTCCACCGCGGCTGCCGACGGAGCGTAGAAGGCGCTGCCTGTCTTGAGATGCTTCACGATCTCGGCGCCGCCGTCGCGGGTGCGCTGCACAAGCTCTTCCAGGCGGTCAGGTGCGATCAGTTCGGTAATCGGTATTCCGGCCACGGTTGAGTAACGCGCCAGCGGAACCATCGTGTCTCCGTGCCCGCCCAGCACAAATGCGGTCACATTCTCAACGCTCACGTTCAACTCCGCAGCGATGAAAGTGCGGAAGCGCGCCGAGTCAAGCACGCCGGCCATGCCGATAACCCGCTCGCGGTTGAAGCCTGCCTGCCGATAAGCAGCCTGGGCCATCGCGTCCAGCGGATTCGAGACGATAATCAGAATCGACTCGGGCGACTGCGCCACCACCTTCGCCACAACATCCGACATGATCTTGAAATTGGTGTGCAGCAAGTCGTCGCGGCTCATGCCGGGTTTGCGGGGAATGCCCGCGGTAATGATCACAATGTCCGAGTTCGCCGTAGCCGCGTAGTCGTTGGCGCCAACGACACTCACGTCGCGCTTCTCGATGGGCATCGCCTCAAGCAAGTCGAGCGCCTTGCCCTGTGGAACACCTTCCACAACATCGATCAACACCACATCGGCAAGTTCCTTGGCCGCAATCCAATGCGCGGCCGTAGCGCCCACGTTGCCAGCGCCCACAATGCTTACTTTTTTCCGCATTTCTCTCCTCTTTTATCTTCCTCGGGGACAATGTCCTCGCATGCTCTTTAGTTGATTTCCCAGCGAGTCAACTGTTCACTGCTCACTGTCCACTGCACACTGTACTTACATATTGCCGATGATGCGCGTAGCAAACTCGCTGGTGCCCACCTTGGTTGCGCCGGCGGTCTGGCGTTCAAAATCATACGTGACGAACTTCTGCAGAATCGTCTTCTCCAGCGAATTCTCAATCAGCTTCGCCGCTTCTTTCCAGCCAATGAAATCCAGCAGCATCACGCCCGACAAAATCACCGAGCCAGGATTGATGACGTCCTTGTCTGCGTACTTCGGAGCTGTTCCGTGCGTCGCCTCGAAGACCGCGAACCCATCGCCGATGTTGGCGCCCGGAGCAATGCCGAGCCCGCCCACCTGCGCTGCTGCCGCATCGGAAATATAGTCGCCGTTGAGGTTGGTGGTTGCCAGAATGCTGTAGTCCGAGGGCCTGATAATGATCTGCTGGAAGATGGAATCGGCGATACGATCGTTGATCAGGATCTTCGATTTCCATGCGCCGTTGCCGTGGCTCTTGCCGATCGAGTCCAGCACGCCCTTGATCTCCGCGTAAATGGATTTGCGGAAGGCCGGATTGCCAAACTCGAGGCCGGGTTCAATCAGCGCTGCATTCTCTTCAATCGAGATGCCGGGCTTCGCGTCCACGTTGCCCAGAATCCAGCTCTCGCGCTCAGTTACCGTCTGATCGCGGAACTCTTCCACGGCCACTTCATAGCCCCACTCGCGGAATGCGCCCTCGGTGAACTTCTGAATATTCCCTTTGTGGACCAGCGTCACGGTCTTGCGCCCCAACTCCAGCGCGTGGCGAATGGCATACCGCACCAGCCGTTTGGTGCCGAAGATCGAAATCGGCTTAATGCCTACGCCGGAGTCTTCGCGCACTTTCTTCTTGCCGCCCTTGAGCAGGTCGTTGTTTAGGAAATCGATAAGCCGCGCCGCGTCCGCCGTACCCTGCTTGAACTCGATGCCCGCGTACACATCCTCCGTGTTCTCCCGGAAGATGACAATGTCCACATTCTCGGGGTGCTTCACCGGGCTGGGCACGCCCTGGTAGTACCTCACCGGCCGCACGCATGCGTAGAGGTCAAGCAGCTGACGCAGCGCCACATTCAGCGAACGAATGCCGCCGCCCACCGGCGTAGTCAGCGGTCCCTTGATGGAAACGCGCAGGTCGCGCGCCGCGGCCACCGAGTCGTCGGGCAGCCAGGTCGAGAACTGGCGAAACGCCTTTTCACCCGCAAAAATCTCAAACCAGCGAATGGCGCGCTTGCCGCCGTAGGCCTTTTCCACAGCTGCGTCAAAAACCCGCTGCGAGGCCTTCCAGATGTCGCGGCCTGTGCCGTCGCCTTCAATGAAGGGGATGATGGGATTGTCGGGGACTTCGAACTTGCCGTTCGAGTAAGCGATGGGCTTGCCATTTTTCGGCAATTCAAGCCCGTTATACGTGGTTTGCATGATGTTTGTGGTATTCCTTCCCTACGGGTCTTCAAGGAAGAGGCTACCATCTGCAAATTAGGAGTGGCAATTCCGGGTCTGGCCGGGCTCAGCGATAGTCCCGGTCGCCTCCCGACTTCAGCCCGTCGCCATCAAACCGCGGAATGCCGAAGTGCCCGCGCAGATGCAGCAGGTCCACCGGGCTCAAATTGCCGGCAACGGTAACCAGCGTCAAGCTCTTTGGCGTCTCGGCCAGCACCACCGCACCGCGCACGTTTACGCCGTCCAGCACCAGCCAAACGTCGGTGGTCTCGTTGTGCACCGGGCCGCCGGAGTTGTTTGTTGTTACCAGGTGCTTCCAGCCGCGAAGATGGTAGGCTTCGCGCACCGCATCTACTTCTGCCGGATCAACCATGCCTTCATCGCCGAATCGCAGCAAATGCACGCTCACCCCATCCAGCTTTCTGACAGTCTGTTTCACGTCTGCATCGGAATCGGGCAACATGCCCGCTGCCGCGCCAAGCATGTTGCGATCCAGCGTAAAGCTGGACTTCATCGCAGCCTGAGCCTGCAACTGCAAAAGCGCCGGCGGAACCCATTCCAGCGGAACCGGGCTGAGCACTGGTGCCACCGGGGCCGGGCCCCCGGAGCCTTGCAAAGGCTGGGGTGTTTGCGCCAGCAGGCAACTGCAGCCCAGGCCGACACACAAAACGGGGATTTGAAGCAAGCGCGCCCAATTGTCCATAAGCCTTAAAACGCTGCCCGCGACAGAAAGTTGCGCTTCCGGCTATTCGCCTCCATTTTCCTCAGATCGCCCCCCGGCGCGCAAAAAGCCAAACTGAAACCGAAATCCGGCCGGCTCGAGGATGCCCGTGGCATGAACGTGGGATGAAATTGAGGGGAAATCGGTTAGAGGCCCCCCGAATGCGATAAACTCATGCGGGTACCCTGTACGGGAATCACAATTTTCAAACCCACGGAGGCTACATAGAAATTGGGAAAAGGTATGGTCCCGAAGAAGATTTTCTTTACCAAGGGCGTTGGCAAACACAAGGAGCGTTTGACGTCCTTTGAGCTTGCCCTTCGGGATGCGGGAATCGCTTCCCAGAATCTCGTCCGCGTCTCTTCCATCTTTCCGCCGCAGTGCAAGGTGATTCCGCGCAAGGAAGGCCTCAAGTATCTGAATCACGGCGAAGTGGTTTTTTCGGTCATTGCAGAGAACTCCACGCGCGAGCCGCATCGGCTCATCGTGTCGAGCATCGGCGTGGCCATCCCTGCTGACCGCAACACCTACGGCTACCTGAGCGAGCACCACAGCTTCGGCGAAACCGAAGATCAGGCCGGTGAATACGCCGAGGAGCTGGCAGCGGAGATGCTCGCCACCACCCTCGACGTGGACTTCGATCCGGATACCAGCTGGGACGAGAAGAAAGAGATTTATCGCATCTCCAACAAGATTGTTCGCACCAGCAACATCACCCAGTCGGCCGTGGGCGACAAACGCGGAAAGTGGACCACGACGATTGCCGCCGCGGTACTCATTCTGGAAGAGTAACGGTACATGAAGAACGACTGAGGCCAATCCCGCCTGTCGGGGTTGGCCTCGCTGCATCGTTGAGTAGGATTGTTTGCGGTGAATACCTTCCCGTCTGTTTCACAAATGCTCCGTGCTTCATCCTTTCCGTCATCCTGAGCGACCGAAGCGGAGCGAAGGGAGTCGAAGGACCTGCGGTTGTCTTTAGGGCGAAAGGGTGAGATACCTCAAGTCTCAATGGTGCTGTTGATGATCAGAAAAATTTTCGGCATATGACCAAACCTCGCAAATACCGAGTAGGCCTGGTTCAAATGCGCATGGGACCGGCCCCCGAGGCGAACTTCACCTCCGCCGTGCGCCACATTCGCGAGGCCGCACGCCTCGGCGCAAACATCGTCTGCCTGCCTGAGCTATTCCGCACCCAATACTTTTGCCAGCGCCAGGATATTCACCTCTTCGATCTGGCCGAGCCCATTCCCGGCCCATCCACTGAGCGTCTGGCCGAGGTAGCTCGCGAAACCGGCGTCTCCATCATCGCCTCGCTCTTTGAGAGCCGTGCGCCGGGCCTGTATCACAACACCGCCGTCACCTTGAATGCCGGTGGCGACCTCATCGGCGTCTATCGCAAGATGCACATCCCCGACGATCCGCTTTACTTCGAGAAGTACTACTTCACCCCGGGCGATCTTGGATTCCAGGCCGTGGACACAGACTTTGGCCGCGTGGGCACTCTGGTCTGCTGGGACCAGTGGTACCCCGAAGGCGCGCGCCTAACCGCGCTTCAGGGCGCCGAGGTGCTCTTCTATCCCACCGCCATCGGCTGGCACCCGGCCGAAAAGGACGAGTTCGGCGCTGCGCAATATGACGCGTGGCAAACAATCCAGCGCTCCCACGCCATCGCCAACGGTGTCTACGTTGCCGGCGTAAACCGTGTGGGACATGAGCATGGCGACGTGATAGGCAATCGCACCAGTGGGCAGGGAATCGAGTTTTGGGGCGGCAGCTTCCTCGCCGATCCCTTCGGCCGCATCATCGCCAAGGCCTCGCACGATGCAGAAGAAATTCTGCTCGGCGAAATCGACCTCGGCCTCATTGAAGACACGCGCCGCAACTGGCCCTTCCTCCGCGACCGCCGCATCGACGCCTATGCGCCCATCGCAAAGCGCTTTCTCGATCCCGTGAAGAAGCGATCCAAACCCGGAAAGCCCGTCAAGTCCGGAGAGAAAAAGTAGTCATGCCCGCAGCCACGCCGCAAGCACAGGGCTACCGGATGCCCGCCGAGTGGGAGTCGCACGAGGCCACCTGGCTTGCCTGGCCGCACAATCCTGAAGACTGGCCCGGCAAGTTCCAGCCCATCCCATGGATTTACGCCGAGATCGTGCGCCTTCTCTCTGCCCGCGAGCGCGTACACATTCTCGTCGAAGACGAAAAATCTCACCGGCGTGTAACTTCGATCCTCGAGCGCGCCGGCGCCAATCTCGATCAGGTCGCCTTCCACACTTGGCCCACAGACCGCAGTTGGACGCGCGACACCGGCCCCATCTTCGTCCGCAACATGGATGGGCGCGTAGGCCTTACCGATTGGCTCTTCACCGGCTGGGCCAAGTATCCCAATTGCCACCTCGACAACCAGTTCCCCGGCCGCGTGACAGAACTTCTCGGATTGCCTGAGTGGCAGCCTTCCATCCAAAACCAGCACGGTACGAAGTACCGCGTTGTCCTCGAAGGCGGCTCCATCGACACCAACGGCCAGGGCATCCTGCTCACTACGGAAGAGTGCCTGCTCAGCGAGGTGCAGCAGCGCAATCCCGGCGTCACCCGCGCCCAACTCGAGCAGGCTTTTCACAACTATCTCGGCATCGATCAGGTCCTCTGGCTCAATCGCGGCATCGTCGGCGACGACACTCACGGCCACGTCGACGACATCACCCGCTTCGTCGCGCCCACCACCATCGTCACCGCCATCGAGCCGGACACGAGCGACCACAACCACGCGCCGCTCGCCGAAAATCTCGCCCGGCTCAAAGCCGCGCGCACCCTCGACGGCAAACAATTCACGCTCGTCGAACTTCCATTGCCGACCCCTGTCGTCTTCCGCAGCCGGCGCCTCCCGGCGAGCTACGCCAACTTCTACATCGCCAACGGCCTCGTACTGGTGCCCACCTTCCACGACCCCAACGACCGCACCGCCCTGAATATTCTTGCCGAAGTTTTTCCCGATCGCGAAGTCATCGGCATCCACTCCGTCGACCTTGTCTGGGGCCTCGGCACCCTCCACTGCATGACCCAGCAACAGCCCGCCGCATTAGCATTGTGACCATGATTGACGATCCGGTTAGCGATTTCGACACCATGCAAGCCGCACTCGCCGAGGCCCGCCAGGCCGCAGAAGCCGGCGAAGTACCCATCGGCGCCATCGTGCTCCACAACGGAGAAATCATAGCCACCGGCCAGAACCGCGTCCTTCGCGATCTCGACCCCACTGCCCACGCTGAAATCGTGGCGATGCGCGCCGCCGCTGCCGCCATCGGCAACTACCGTCTCCTCGGCTGCACTCTTTATGTCACGCTGGAGCCCTGCGCCATGTGCGCCGGAGCCATGATTCACGCTCGACTCGACCGCCTCGTCTTTGCCGCCGCCGATCCCAAGGCAGGCGCCGCCGGTTCGGTGCTTTCCGTCCTCAACCACCCGCAGCTCAACCATCAGATGCAGGTAGAGCAGGGAATTGCCGCCGAAGAATCATCCGAATTGCTCCGCAGCTTCTTTCGCGAACGCAGATCGTCTTAGGGCTCTACCGCGAAAATCGATTCCTTGAATTAGCGCTCGTCCTCTGAAAGCGAAACGCGCCTGCTTTGTATCAGGGCATGACTTCAGTCATGCCGAAGCGAGTCCTCGTGCTGTTTGAAGGGTGCGGGCTTTAGCCCGTACATTAAGCGAGTCCTCGTGCTGTTTGAAGGGTACGGGCTTTAGCCCGTACATTAAGCCCCAAAAATGATCTTGGGCTTTAGCCCCTGAGGGAATTCTCCGCTTGAAATCAAACTCATGAGAGGTCCATTAGCTTCTCGTCAGCTTCCTGATCCGTTCCGCCTCGTTTGGCCACTTCAAAGCCAGCTCCGCATAACCCCCGCTCCGGTAATCCGCAAAGTCAAACCCCGGCGTCACCGTGCACCCCAGCAGCGCCACCTTACCACCACCAGCCAACCGCGTTCCCTGCCACACCCCGGCGGGCACCACAAGTTGCACATGCTGCCCCGCCGCAAGATCCGGTCCAAGAGTTAAAACAGCGGCGCGCCCATTCGGGAGAAGCTGCAACATCTCCACCGGATCGCCATAATAAAAATGGAAAATCTCGTACGAATCCAGCACGTGCATCTCAGAGAAGGTTCCCGGCTCCAGCAGGTAATAAATAGCCGTGCTCTGCGCCCGCACCCCGCGCGGCAACTCCAGCGTTCCAGCCGCGGTGTAGGTCCGGCGAAAGAATCCGCCCTCCACCGGATGCGGTTTAAGCTTCAGCAGCGCCTTGATCTCGTCTGGAGTCATCATCGTGGCCATCATCACAGATAGTACCAGCGAAATCGCCGTAAAATGTGCGCATGATTGTCCAGGTTTATACGGCTTCATGGTGCCGCGACTGCCGCGCGGCCAAGGAATTCCTCGACATCCACGGCATCGGCTACACCGAAATCAACGTAGACGCCAACCAGGCCGCCTCAGACGAACTGGTGCGCCACGTAGGCAAGCGGGCCATCCCTCAACTCGTCATCGACGGCGAGTGGTTCCAGCCCTACAAGCCGGGCCGCGGCCTTCTCTTTGATGAACTCCACAAGCGCTTCGGAATTCCTCGCACCTGAGGCCGTTGCCCTCGTACAATCAAAGAGTTGGCGCAGATCGCAGAAAACCCCGTGCGCAAGGTCGCTTCGCTCCGGTTCTGCCGTCGCGTGACCGGCGTCGGCATCAGCACGATAGAACTGAAAGCTGATAGCTGACAGCTGAAAGCTGCTCTTCCAAGGAGATCCCCTTTGATCGAACGCTACACCCGCCCCGCGATGGGCAGCATCTGGACCGAAGAAACCAAATACCGCTGCTGGCTTCAGGTAGAAGCGGCAGCCAGCACGGTCCTGGCCGAGGATGGCATCATTCCCGCCGCGGCCGCCGAAGCCATCGCCACCAAAGCCAGCGTCTCAGCCGCCCGCGTTGCCGAGATCGAGGCCGAGGTCAAGCACGACGTCATCGCCTTTACCACCGCGGTCGCCGAGAGCCTCACCGCGCAGGGCCTCGGTGCTGAGTCGCGTTGGCTTCACTACGGCCTCACTTCAAATGACATTGTTGACACCGCGCAGTCCCTCCAGATCAAGCAGGCTTCGGCGCTCATTCGCACCGGCCTCTCATCCCTCCGCGCCGTCCTCAAGCGCCGCGCAATCGAGTTCAAAAACACGCCCATCATCGGCCGCACCCACGGCATCCATGCCGAGCCCACCACCTTCGGCCTCAAGCTGCTCAACTGGTATGCCGAAATGGAGCGCAACGAGGCCCGCTTCGGCGCGGCGGCCGAAGACATGTGCGTTGGTAAGCTCTCCGGCGCTGTCGGAACCTTCGGCCATCTGAAGCCGGAACACGAAGAGCGCATCTGTGCGCGTCTCGGCCTGGAGCCGGCACTTGTGGCCACGCAGGTCATCCAGCGCGACCGCCACGCCGCCTACATTTCCACGCTCGCCATCATCGGCAGTACCTTGGACAAAATTGCCGTCGAGGTCCGCCACTTGCAGCGCACCGAGGTTCGCGAGGCGCAGGAGTACTTCAGCGAAAAGCAGAAGGGCTCCTCCGCCATGCCCCACAAGAAGAACCCCATCACCAGCGAGCAGATCAGCGGCCTCGCGCGCGTTCTTCGCGGCAACGCCCAGGCAGCCTTTGAAAACATAGCCCTGTGGCACGAGCGCGACATCTCGCACTCCTCCGTCGAGCGCGTAATTTTCCCCGACTCCACCATCCTCGTCGATTACCTGCTTGCGAAGACGACAGACCTCATCGACCGCCTGCTCGTCTATCCCGAGCGGATGAAGAAGAATCTCGAAAGCACCGGCGGCCTAATCTTCAGCGGCCAATTATTGCTCGATCTCGCCGAAGCCGGCATGTTGCGCGAAGACGCCTACCGCCTCGTCCAGTCCCACGCCATGCGTTCGTGGAAAGAGGACCTCATCTTCCGCGACGAAGTAGCGCGCGACGCATCAATCACCGGCCTGCTCACCCCAGAGAAGCTGACCAAAACCTTCGACTACACCCGCCAACTAAGCAACGTCGACGCAATCTTCAAACGTGTGCTCGGCGAATAACCCGCCGCCTGTAGCAGAAAGAACCTGGGTGCCCCATCCTCGCGACGTTTTTGTTTTTGTCGCTAGGGTGGGAAACCTCAAATCCAAACCGCCCCCGAAAGAGGAGATCGAAGCGTGGAAGCCGCCAATCTAACCGTCGCCCTCACCGGCGCCTCCGGCGCAATCTTCGGCCGCGAACTCCTCCGCGCCCTCGAAGCCGACGCCCGCGTCTCCCGCGTTCACTTCGTCGCTTCCGAAAACTCCCTCCGCGTCCTCGCCGAAGAACTAGGCCTTTCCGGCCGCACCAACCTGCTTGAAAAACTCCTCGACGCTCCGCCCGCCAAGACCATCCAACTCTCCGACGCCGACATAGGCGCATCCATCGCCAGCGGCAGCCACCCCTCGAACGGCATGATCATTCTGCCGTGCTCCATGGGCACTCTCGCCGCCATCGCCAACGGCCTCGCCAACTCCCTCATCGCCCGCGCCGCCGACGTCACGCTCAAGGAGCGCCGCCCGCTCATCCTCTGCGTGCGCGAAACACCCTTCAACCGCATCCATCTCCGCAACATGACCCTGGCCGCCGAAGCCGGTGCAGTCATCTTCCCCTGTATCCCCGCCTTCTACAACCGCCCCACCGACTCCACCGAGATGGCCCGCCAATTCGTCGATCGTGTGCTCGCCCACATAGGCCTGCCCCAGCCCGGAGCCTATGTCTGGAAGCCGGAAGAATAGCGGTCTTCAGACTGGATGAGCACTTTCGCCACGGTGATGACCTCACAACCTCCGCTTTGCGGTTCTGAACAACCTGCAATTCAGGCAACTTCCCTGAAGCGAGTCCAACACACATGTTCCCTATCCGCCATGAAGCAGGCCGGTGTTTTCCGCTAGAACTGTCAATCCATCCCCGCACTTCTTGCGATAAAGTACTTGTGCAATCAATCAGAGCCGTCATAAAGGGGGATAGTTGCATGCGAAACATGCTTTCACTCGTGTGTGTCCTTGGAATCTCCTGCGCTTCGTTCGCCCAAACGGGTCAATCATCCTGGGCAAATTTGAGCGGGCTGAAGGCTGGGCAGAAAATCCAGGTTGTCGAAACAAGCTCGAAAAAAGACTCCGGAACCTTCCTGGCCGTCTCTGATTCGGCGATCTCTTTCAAGGTTGGCGCCGGAGAAAAGAGCGTTCAGAGGCCGGACGTTCGCAGCGTGAAACTCCTGACCCAACGCCGACTGCGCAATACCCTCATTGGCCTCGGAGTGGGCGCTGGTGCAGGAGCGGCAATAGGCGCTGGGGCAACACCGAGTGGGTCTTTCTTTGGCAAGGGGGTTGGGGCCGCAGTTATTGGTGTGTTTGGTGGTGTTTGTGGCACGGCCGTTGGGGCCCTTTGGCCCACGCACAACACGATTTACAGATTGAGTTCACACTAATTCACTTAAGCATTGCTCGGGCACTTCGGCGTTCATTTCATTTGACACACGCCCCTCCCCGCATCGATACTTCCATCAATGCCGAACTCAAAGGAACACGGAATTGCGGCCATGGCCATGTGTATGTGCATGGTCTGCGGACCCCTCCGTGTGGCTCGAGAACGGCGAATGCGCTAGCGCAACCGATCTTCAAGTCAAACGGCCCGGGTCCTCTACAGGATGCGGGCCGTTTTTTGATTCCTTTCGCACCACGCGCAATTTTTCCCGCCACACTCAACGAGCTTGATCACACCAGTCAAGTCATACGAATTTGAAGGAGCCAAATATGTCCGAACCGAAGCAGCACCAACTTGCCACTCTTGCCGTTCACGCCGGCCAGGTCCCCGACCCGGCAACCGGATCGAGGGCCGTGCCCATCTATCAGACCACGTCCTATGTCTTCCAGGATGCGGACCACGCCGCGCGGCTGTTTGCGCTCAAGGAATTTGGCAACATCTACACCCGCATCATGAACCCCACCACCGACGTCTTTGAAAAACGAGTGGCGGCACTTGAAGGCGGAGTTGCTGGTCTCGCCACCGCTTCAGGCCAGGCCGCGGAAACACTCATCGCCCTCACCCTGGCCTCGGCCGGCGACGAGATAGTCTCCACCACCTCGCTTTACGGCGGCACCTACAACCTCTTCCACTA
>DASRLI010000394.1:0-14256 GCA_035648535.1 Occallatibacter sp.
CGAGAATGCCCGCCAGGTGCGCGAGGAAATCTCCAGCGAGCAGTGGCAGCGCCTCAACCGACTCTTCCATCAAATGCACTCGCCCCACGCGCAGGCGCAGTTCAGCAACAGCATCAGCGACACGCTCTCCTCGGTCATCGACGGCATCCACCTCTTCCAGGGCGTCGGCGACTCTACCATGATTCACGGCCAGGGCTTTCAGTTCATCCGTCTTGGCCGCTATCTCGAGCGCGCCTACGCCACCGCCACCATGCTCGAGGTCTATCAGCAAGAGCTCTTCAACCCCCAGGAACGCGAACACTCCGGCTATCAATATCTCGAACTCGTCGGCCTCCTCCGCTGTTGCACGGCCTTCGAAGCCTACTGCCAGGTTTACACCGCCGACGTCGTGCCCGACCGCATCCTCGAGTTCCTGCTCCTCAATCGCGACTTCCCCCACGCCATCCGTTATTGCGTCGACACCATCCGCTCCGCCATCGACTCCATCCAGAACACCGGCGGTCGCCGCTCGCCGGACGAACTCACCTCTGGCATCGGCCGCCTGCACGCCATGCTCGGCTACACCACCATCTCTGAAATCCTCGACGGCGACACCGCAGCCTTTCTCCACAACATCCGTGAGCAGTGCCTCCGCATCCACGAGCTCATCTACCGCTACTACGTCCACTACTCCATCCAATCTGCGCTTGCTGTTTAACTGAGAGCAACTATGAATTTCTACTCCATCCGTCACCTCACGCGCTTCCGCTACTCGCGCCCCATCAGCGAGAGCATCATGGAGACGCGCATGAATCCGCGCTCCGACTCCAGCCAGCACTGCCTCAACTTCTCGCTCTCCGTCAGCCCCCGCTGCCGCGTCTTCAGCTATCGCGACCACCTCGGCAACAACGTGCAGCACTTCGACATCCCCGGCGAACACAACCAGCTCGTCATCGTTGCCGAGTCCATCGTCGAACAGCAACCCTCGCCCGACATTCCACGCTTCCTCGCACCCGACGCCTGGGCCGCCCTCGACGAGCTCATCGAATCCGGCGACTACTGGGAAATGCTGCTGCCTTCCACCTTCGCCGTCGAAACCCAAGCCGTCACACTCCTCGCCAGCCAGATGGGCGTCACCCGCCGCGACGATCCCCTCATGCTCGTGCAAGAGCTCAATCAGCGCCTCTTCGATTACTTCGAATACGTGCCCAGCCACACCCGCGTCGACTCACCCATCGACGAAGCCATCGTCAGCGGCAAAGGCGTCTGCCAGGACTTCGCCCACACCATGATCGCCCTGCTTCGCCACGTCAGAATTCCCGCCCGCTATGTCTCCGGTTACCTCTATCGCAGCCGCGAAGACCACGACCGCTCCACACCGGACGCCACCCACGCCTGGGTTGAGGCGCTCATGCCGCATCTCGGGTGGGTCGGCTTCGATCCCACCAACAACCTCGTCGCCCACCACCGCCACCTCCGCACCGCCGTCGGCCGCGACTACGCAGACGTGCCTCCAACTCATGGCGTCTTCCGCGGCAAAACTGACAGCGAGCTCTATGTGGCCGTGCAGGTGGAGGCCAGCGAAAATGCGCCTGCTCTAGACCGAAAGTTGCCCATTCCGGAAGACTGGAGTGTGTTGGTCGAGCGTGCACAGCAGCCTCCAGAGCCGAGCATCCCCTTCATCGACCT
This sequence comes from Occallatibacter sp., assembly GCA_035648535.1. GTDB lineage: Bacteria > Acidobacteriota > Terriglobia > Terriglobales > Acidobacteriaceae > Telmatobacter. Next base: position 1,669 of record DASRLI010000394.1, read on the forward strand.
CCAGCAGATGCAGCAACAACAACAGCAGTAGCAGAAAGCCCGCATCGTTCTGCAAAGAAGCTCCGTGCCCCATCCATTCTGTCATCCTGAGCGGAGTCGAAGGACCTGCTTCTTGGAATTCTGACGAATGGGTGGGAGAGCAGAACACTTCCATTTGAAATTGTCATCCTGAGCGAGCAACGCGAGTCGAAGGACCTGCGGTTGCCTTTCGTTGCTGAGCGAACTTCGATTGGGTGCCCCATCCTCGTGACGTTTTTGTTTTTGTCGCTAGGGTGGGGTAGCATGCACCAAGTTCTCAAAAGACAATATGGGTGCCCCAGGTCTCGCTTCTGAGACCTGGGATTCCAAGCAACACCTACCCCAACTCCACCTCAATCTTCACCACCGAAGCCGCCGGGAACGTAAAGCCCAACGACCCACCCCGCACAGCAACCTCCGCCGTCCGCGTCTTTACCTGGTCCGGCAGCTCCAGCGTATTGTGCGCGTGGATATCACTCTCGCCCACAACCCACGCCTTCGCGCTCAATGGCTTCGCCCCGCGCACAACAATCTCCGCCTCGCGCCCCTGGCTTACCTCCGGATTCGCCGCGGTCAGCGTCAGCGTCTTGCCCTTCAATGAGGCCGATCCCTTCAATCCTGCGAAAGTTGCCGGTTTGCCGTCGCGGTCATAGCGCGCCTCAGGTGCAGAGAACTCCGTACGCAGCGATGTTCCACCCTGGTGCGCAGCATACATCTCGAACACGTTGAACACCGGCGTAGTGGCAAACTTGTCGCCGTGGCTCAAGAAGAGCGAGTTGAGGCAGTTCACCAACTGCGCGCAGGCCGCCATGCCCACTTTGTCCGCATGCCGATTGAATATATCCAGCGACAGAGCGGTCATTACAGCATCGCGGACTGTGATCCGCTGACCCAGCAACTGCTCCGGTGAATTCTCGGTGCCGGGCTTGTACCATGGGCCGTACTCGTCCACCACAAGCTTCACTTTGTGGGCCAGGTCGAACTCGCCGAGCGCGGTCCAATGGTCCAGGATGACGTTCTCTATGCGAGCGGTCTCCCTGCACAACTCGTACCAGTCAATCGGATCGAACTTCAGCGCGTCGCCCATGCCCACGCCCCACTGCTCCGTCTTGCCACGCGAAAGATTCCACGCATAGTGGTGAACGCTTAATCCCCACACCCCGCGCATATCGTGGCTCGGCTGGCCGTGCAGGAGCTTATTGAAGAAGCCGCGCGTCCATGCCTGTTCGTCGCTGTTCGGCCCCGACGCCACAAAACGCAGCTTCACTCCATAATCGGGAACCCAAGTCGTATACCGCTTGTACTCAACCGCGTAGTCTTCGGGATCAAAGTTGCCGCCGCAACCCCAGCTCTCATTGCCCACGCCCCAATAACGCACGTTGTAGGGATCCGGCGTGCCGTCGGCCTCCCGCGCCTCAGCCAGCGTCGTCGTACCACGCGGCGAGTTGCAATACTCCACCCAACGGTCGAAGTCCATCGGTGTCAGGCTGCGCACATTGGCAGCGATATAGGGCTCCGCACCGCTCAGCTTGCAAAAGCGCACAAAGTCGTCGGTGCCAAACGTGTTCGGATCGAAGACTTGCGGAATGTTTTGCTTCTGAAGCGCCGCCGGAAATTGGTCTGTCCAGAAATTGGTACGCCGCGGCCGCTTCTCTTTTGGCCCGATGCCATCGCGCCAGTCGTAGCTGTCGGCAAAGCAGCCGCCAGGCCAGCGCACCATAGGCGCTTTCATCGCCCGCATCTTGTCAATCAGAGCCGAACGCAGGCCGTGCTGGTTGGCAATCTTCGACCCCTCGCCCACATAAATACCGTCGTAGATCACCGATCCCAGATGTTCAGTAAAGTGTCCATAGATCTCGGGCGCAATGGTGCCGATCGGCTCGTCTACCAAAATCTCAACGTGGCTGTCTGCCTGCTGCGCCAGCGCTCCGCGCCGTCCAAAAACAAGCGCCGTCGCTGTCGACGCCCCTGCCGCCTTCAAAAAGCTTCGCCGTTCCATAGCTTGCTCCTTGCACATTTGTTCCGCTAACGACTGATCAATCAGCTTTCTGCACAGCTGCCGCAATCTTCCGCAACTCCGGCAACACCTTGCCCAACGCCACCGGTTTTGCATCGCGCGATCCAAGCGCAAAGTACACATCGCGATAGTGCCGGTAGAGCTGCTCGTAGACCGCGGCAGCCTTCGCATCTGGCTCCACCGTCCGCAGCGGCAAGCACACTGCGGCCTGCGCCTCTTCAATGGTCTTGTAAGCCCCTGCCGACATCAGCGCAAAAATTCCCGAGCCCAGGCTCGTCGGAATCCCCTTCGGCACCAGCACCGGCTTGTTCAGTACGTTCGCGTAGACATGGTTCAGCACTTCGCTCTTTTGCGGAATCCCGCCCGCATTGATCACACGATCGATGCGCACGCCGTGCTCGGCCATCCGCTCCAGAATGATGCGCGTATGGAACGCCGTCCCTTCGATCGCCGCGAACAGTTCATCCTGCGCCGTGTGCACCAGGTTCCATCCCAGCGTCACCCCGCCCAGTTCCGGGTTTACCAGCACCGTGCGGTCACCGTTGTCCCAGCTCAACCGCAGCAGGCCAGTCTGCCCGGCCTTGTATGCCTCCATCCCTTCAGACAACGCGGCTACAGTAGTCCCAGCGCGTTTCGCGATGGCCTCGAAGATATCGCCCGTGGCCGAGAGCCCCGCCTCGATCCCGATAAAGCCCGGATGAATGCTGCCCGGCACAACGCCGCAAACTCCTGGAACAAGTTGAGCCTCGTGGGCCATGGCCATGATGCACGTGGAGGTGCCGACGACATTCACTGCGTCGCCCTCACGGATATTCGATCCGATCGCGTCCCAGTGCGCATCGAATGCGCCAACGGGAATTGGAATTCCAGCACGCAGACCCAGCGTCTCCGCCCACTTTGGCGAAAGCTTTCCGGCCAGGTGATCGCTCGTCAGGTACTCCCCGCCAAGTTTCGCGCGCACCCCTGCAAACAGCGGGTCAACTGCCACTAGAAACTCTTCCGGCGGCAGTCCGCCCCACTTGGGATTCCACATCCATTTGTGGCCCATGGCGCAAACGCTGCGCTTCACGTCACTCACTTTCGTGATGCCGCCCAGCGTAGCTGCCACCATGTCGCAATGTTCCAGAACCGTAGTCATGCGCGCGCGCTTGTCAGGGTTGTGGCGCAGCCAGTGCAGCAGCTTTGAGAAGCCCCACTCGTGAGAATAGACGCCGCCGCACCATTCAATGCCTTCGAAGCCCAGTTCGTGCGCCTTGTTTGTAATCTCCTCAGCCTCGGCAAATGCACGGTGATCGCACCAAAGGTAATAATCGTCCAGCGGCTCAAAAGCTTCATTCACTGGAACGATGCTCGAGCCGGTCGTGTCCAAAGCAATGGCGGCAACAGACTCACCATCGATGCCCGTGCTCTTCAGCGCGTCGCGGGTTGCCGCAGTCAGCGCAGCCATCTGATCTTCGTGAGACTGAGTGGCAAAGTTCGGGTCTTCGCGGCGGCGGTGCAGAGGGTAAGAGGCCGACGCGGTGCCGATCGGGCCTTTCTTGCTGTCCACAAGAGTTACGCGAACACTGAGTGTGCCAAAGTCAACTCCGGCAACGATCGTCATGGAAATTCCACCTCCGGTAAACGCTTTCTGGCTCGCACATCAGAGTACACCATTCCTGACCCGCGCGTCTCGAAACTGGACACTCATCCAGGCTCAGGCCCCAGCCAGAATTCCGTTCACAATCTCGGCATTTTCTTTCACCTGGTTCTTGTCCCTCGGGACCGGCATGAAAAACAGCCAATTGTAGCACCGGCTTATATGCTTTCGGCGCCCACGGGAAGCGAAGATTTCACCCCGAATCTATTCGATTCCGGACTGACTTAGCAGGCGCGGATATTCGCTGCCACCGCGATCCCTCTCGCTTCGCCCGCATTCTGCACGGCTATTTCTTTTGGCCCGGAAGCATGTCCTTAAGCTTGCCCATCAAGCCCGGCTTGACCGCCGGACTTGCCGCTGAATTCTTGATCGGAGCCGGAGTGCCAGCCACCGGCTTCTCCCCCTGCGCTGCTGGTTGAGGAGAACCTTGCGGCATTGCTCCTTCTTGTCCGCCCTTTCCATTCGCCACTGCCGGCTCTCCATCCACCGCCTTGGCATGCGGAATGCTCGACGGCGCCGCACCCTCGCTTCCGTTCTTCACCAGAATCGAAATCCTGCGATTCGATGGATCGTAAGGGTTGCTCTTTACACGAAGAAACTGGTCAGCATACCCGCGTACCTGGGTCACCTGGTCAGAGCGCACGCCGCCCTGCTGCAGCAGCCGTCGCGCAGAGTTGGCGCGGTCGGCAGAGAGTTCCCAGTTGCTGTAATTGGTGTCGGTGGAGTATTGCGTGGCATCGGTATGGCCCTCAATCAGAAGCGAATTAGGCAACGTCTTCAGCTCGCTTGCCAGCAGATTTAGCAACTCCTGTCCGCTCTCGCTCAGCCGCGCACTGCCGCTCTGGTAAAACGTGCCGTTCTTGTCCTCCAGCAACTCAATGCGCAACCCCTCGGGCGTGATCGTGATCTCAATCTGCTTGGAGAGCTTTTCCAGCTCCTTCTTTGCCTTGATCTCCGCTTCGAGTTTTTCCTTCAACTTCTGCAGCTTATCGTTTGTGGCCGCTGTAATGGTCTCCCCGGTACCGGACATAGTAGTACCCAACAGGTTCCCGGTTCCCTTGGGGTCATTGAAGTACCCGGCTACGGCTTCCTTCACCTTTGAACTGGAGCCCATCAGCCACAGCACAATAAACAGCGACATCATAGCGGTGACAAAGTCCGCATAAGCAACCTTCCACGCGCCACCGTGGTGGCCGCCGTGACGGCCCTTCTTCTTGATGACGATGATCGGTTGACTCTTCGCTGTCATAGCGCCCCGCTCCCCCCGTGTGCTCGCCGACCCTACGCCGCCGCAGCCGGTTCTACGGCATCTACCTTGTTCTTGCAGCTCTTCTCCATCTCGTCGAAACTTGGCCGCACATGCGCGGGAACCGCGCGCCGCCCCATCTCGATCGCAATCATCGGTGCCGAGCCCTTCAGAAACGACAACACCAGCACCCGCAGCACGTGCAGGTATTCGTTGTGCTCGTCTGCGGTCTTGCGCATATTTGAGCTGAGAGGGCCCACCACTCCGTAACACAGCAGGATGCCAAGGAATGTGCCTACCAACGCTGCTGCCACCTTTTCGCCGATCGCCTCCGGCGGACCGCCCAACGCGCCCATGGTAATCACCACGCCCAGCACCGCTGCCACAATCCCCAGGCCCGGCAGCGCGTCAGCCACCGTTGAAAGCGCATCTATGGGCTGCATGGCCGCGTTGTGGTGCACCTCCATGTCCAGTTCCATCATCTGGTCCATATCGAACGGCTCCACGCCCCCAGTGATTGCTGTACGAAGCGTGTCGCACAGAAAATCCACCGCGTGATGGTCCTTGAGAAACTCAGGATAGTTCTTGAAAATCGAACTCTCCTTGGGTTTCTCAACATCCATCTCCACGCACAGCAGTCCCTCTTTGCGTACCTTATTCAGAAACTGGTACATCATCTTGAGCGTGCTCAGATAGCGCTCTTTGCTGAACGGCGAACCCTTCATCACGCCCGCTAGTCCACTGGCCACTCCCTTGATGATGTGCATCGGGTTGGCCACCAGCAGCGTGCCCGTGGCCGCGCCGGCGATGATCAACAGCTCGGCTGGCTGCACGAGCACCGCCATGTGCCCCTTCTCCATAAGGAAGCCGCCAATAACCGCTGCAAACACCAGGACAATACCTATGATGGCAAACATTCTTGCCTCCCCGACGCCGATGTAATGCAGTTGCCGCCCGCGTGAATGCTGGATTCCATGGCTCCCCGCGCGCGCTCAAGCAGCTGCGGCAGCCCCTCATCCGGGTCGTTGCGAGCCTGGGCCGCTCCAACGCTTACGGTCAGCGAAATCCTGTCGCCCCACCACCTGAAATCCGCCGTCCTCGCCAGCCCGGCTAGCACCTGTGCGTGGGCGGCCAGCATCTCTGGCGTGCGTTCGTGGGAAATGATCAAAAACTCATCGTCGCCCCAGCGCCCCACCTCCTCGCCGGGACGCAATCCCTGCGCCAGCGCTCGCTGCACTTTTTCGAGCATCGCCTCGCATGCGCTGGAACCATGGGTCTTGCTCAATCCTTGCGCTTGGTCAACGCTGATCCACAACACGCCAAAAGGCAGTCTCCCGCGCGCAAAATCCTCAAACTCAATCTGCAACCGGTCTTCGAGGTCCGCCTGGCTTGCACCCACGGCCTCGTTCCCACCTGTGACCCCATGGGGTAGCGCATCCAGGCTCTCCGCCGGATGAAACACGGCGACAGTGCCAATGCATTCCCCCAACCCGTCGCGCAACACTGCAACTCGCGTGATTACCTGCGTCTCGTGGCCCAGCTTGTGCCGCACCCTGACCAGTGCACCACGGCCCGTTTGCGGTTCAGCATTTGCCTGCAAGACTCTGTGACATGCGCTTCCCGGCGACAGCGTCTCGAGCGCTTCGGGAACTGTTCGTGCCAAGAGCTCGGCGCTTGCGTAGCCAGTGATGTCCTCTGCAGCATGGTTCCAGAACACTACTTCCCCTTCCGTACCGAACAGCGAAATGCCGTCCGGCAGACCGTCCAGCGCGGATTCGAGCAACTCAGTGCGATCCCTCATCCATGCTCCTTAAGCGCGGCTGACCATACGCTCCATCCCGCCAGCCTGACCAAGCCGCACCGCCTTTCGGACTCATTAGACCGGAAACATCATGTACTCCATTCATCGGCATAAGACACTTCAACTTCATTACCGTGTGCCACACTGCGAGAGTTGGAATTCACTCATAAAATACGCGCCGCCGTGGGAATCTGTGCCTCCGTAAAGGAGTGCGCCATCGAATCGTCGCGCACATTCGCCAGGTCATTAACTCGTGTAAGCAATACGGCTCAGACTTTCGGTCTGAATCCGGGCGATGATGGACAGAGACTAATGGCTATTCCGGCTATAGCATTTTCGGAATTGGTGTAGACCGAAGGCACTATGCTAAGTGGCTTTTTCCTCAAGAAAAAGCCACCTTTCAATGCTCTTAAAAAGTCTACGTGTATTCCGAAAATGCTCTAATCCAGGGAGAAGTGCGTTCCCACATCGTGCCTGCTTCCTATACGCTCGTCGGGACTGCGTTGCAGTCGCCGGATCGCGATATATATTGCGATCCGATCGCTCAATGGTTGTTGATTGACGAGCCGGAATCGCCTTAATGCAACTCCAAAGTGGTTGTCTCCTGGTCCTTGACGGGCTACCGTAAACCAGCCGTCCGCAACGTAAGGGTGTCTTGAAGAGCGACAGCACAGACCCGGTATTTGATCCCGCCGCTTTCCTGGCCAGCGCCGGCCTTGGCCGAAAAATCATCGAATTGAAGGAAAGGGAGACCTTCTTCACCCAAGGGGATCCAACGGATTCCATCTTCTACTTGCAGAAGGGTCGGGCAAGGCTCACCGTCGTTTCGAAGAGCGGCAAGGAGGCCACCATAACGCTCCTCTCCGCAGGTGATTTTGTTGGGGAGGGAGCTCTTGCGGCGGAGCCGGGGCTTCGTTTGTCCACGGCCACCGCCATCAACAACTGCTCTGCACTCAAAATTGCAAGGGATGAGATGGTCCGCGTGATTTCGTAATAAGGATTATGACGATTGGGTGCCCCAGGTCCGGGGTCCCCAAGGACAGGTCTTCGTCCTTGGGGTGGAGGTCCCGATTCTGGGACCTGGGAGAGTACAAATCCACGCGGCCGCAGTACTAGTAGCTCCTCACCCATTCCAGAATCGACCGTACCGCAATCCCGCTCGGTCCCTTGGCGATGTACGGCCGTGAATCCTCCACCCAGGCCATCCCCGCAATGTCGAGGTGAATCCACGGCGTATCTTCGGCAAATACCTTCAGAAACTCGGCAGCCGTGATCGCACCGCCGTAACGCCCGCCGGTGTTCTTGATATCGCCAATGTCGCTCTTGATCATATCGGCGTACTCTTCGCCCAGCGGCAGCCGCCAGAACTTCTCGCCCGAGACATCAAGCGCCGACTCAAACTTCCCGTAAGTCTCTTCGTCGTTCGAGAAGGCGCCCGCATTCACCATGCCCAGCGCCACTACGCACGCTCCGGTCAGCGTTGCGGCATCGATCAGGTGAGTCGCGCCCAGTTGGCGAGCATACGCGAGCCCATCGGCCAGCACAAGCCTGCCCTCCGCATCTGTATTAATAATCTCGATGGTCTTGCCTGACATCGCCGTCTGCACATCGCCCGGTTTTTGCGCTTTGCCGTCGGGCATGTTTTCCGAAGCGCACACAATGCCGATCACCCGCACCTTCGGCTTCAGCAATGCAATCGCACGCATCGCGCCGAGCATGGCCGCACCCCCAGCCATGTCGTACTTCATCTTCTCCATGTTGTCGGATGGCTTGATCGAGATTCCGCCGGTATCGAAGGTAATGCCCTTGCCCACCAACCCAAGCACCGGCCCGTCCTTAATGCCTTCCGGCTCGTAGCGAAGCACTATCAGCGCAGGCGGTTCTTCCGAGCCCTGCGAGACGCTCCAGAATGCGCCCATCTTCAACTCATGCAGCTTCTCAGTGGAGTACACCTCCGCCTTGAGACCTACCTCGCCGGCCATCGCCGCGGCACGCTGTCCCATAATCGTCGGAGTCAGCTTGTTGCCCGGTTCATTCACCAGCGAACGGGTGAAGTTCTGGCTCTCGCCCACAACAACGCCCTCTGCAAACGCCGCTTCCAGCGCCTTCTTGTCCGCCTTTGCCGGGCCTGCAAGGGTGAAGGATTGCACACTCTGATCCTTGCGGTCGCTGCGATAGGTATCGGGGTCGAAGTCCCCGACAAATGCACCCTCTACCGCCGCACGAGCGGAGAGATCCGGCGGCAACAGTGCAAAATCGTCGAGTAGCTCCGGCAGCGCGAACGCCATTTCTCGAATGCCGCGCGGCTTCGTGTACCTCACGGCAGTTCCGGCGGCGTTGCGGACCCCGTGAACCGTGGCCTTGGCCTGCTTGCCGACGCCGACAATCAAAAGCCGTTTGGCCGCCAACCCGGCAGGCGCGTGCAGCATTAAGGTTTCGTTGGCGCCGGCCTTGTACTCCCCGCTCGCAAGCACGGACGCAGCAGCAGCCTTCACCGCCGGGTCAGAGGTCAGCAGCACCGGCTCCGGCTTCGCATCCGGCCCTTTGCCGGTTTGTATGTCGGCGGCCAAAACAGCCAACAGTTCAGTCTTGATTCCAGAGAGATTCGCAAAAGTCAGTTCGGTACGCATAGAACCTATTCTTTCATCCAATCCGGGGCTTGTGGCAAACCCCGAAGCCTCAGGGCAAGGATTGCTGGGTAAGGGCTAATCCCTGCCCCCATCTGGCCTATTTGTCAGTATTTATATAGTTGACAGATTCATATTTTATGTCACTATTATATTAGTGTCATGATAGATGATTATGTCGCAGAATCGAGATATGTCAAAGCGCGCCTAAACAGCAATGGCCGCATCGTGATCCCTGCCGAGATCCGGCACCGGTTGGGCCTCGAGCCCGGAGACACCGTGCTTTTGAGCGTCGAGGACGATGTGCTGAAGGTCGAATCCCATCGGAACAGGATTCGCAAGGTTCAGGAGAGTATGCGGCAGTTCATTCCTCCGAGCCGCAGCCTGGCTAAGGAGTTGGTCGCCGATCGCCGCGATGACGCCCAACAGGAGATGGAGGAGTGGCTTGGATAAGGTCGCCGTTCTCGACGCCTCCGCCTTTATGGTCCTTTTGCGCGGCGAGCCGGGAGCCGATACAGTTGCCGCCTGCCTGCCTTGGGCCGTCGTTAGCGCGGTCAGTCAGGCCGAAGTGCAGGGCAGCCTCGTCGCAGCCGGCATGGACGAACAGACTGCCTGGTGGCACATTGCCGAGGTCAAATGCGAGTCAGTTCGTTTTGACGAAGGTCAGGCCCGAATCGCAGGCGGGCTGGCCAAGATTGGGCGGCCGCTGGGCCTCTCGCTCGGCGATCGCTGCTGTCTCGCGCTCGCCATTGAGCGCCAAGCCACCGTCTACACCACCAACCCGGCCTGGAAGAACCTCGTCGATCTGGGTATGGGCCTGGAAGTAGTCGTAATCGCCTGATCGGGCATCCGCGTCTGAAGCCGCGGCCCTGCGAGGTCACCAACCGACCACAAAAAAAGCTGGAAGCTAGAAGCTGCCGTCCCTACCGCCCCGTCTTGTGCTTGCTGGCGTTCACGGCTGCGCGTGCCTCGCGGTCGGCCTCGCGCCGCTTTTCCGTCTCCCGCTTGTCCCAATCCTGCTTGCCTTTGGCCACTGCCAACTCGCACTTCACCCGCCCGTTACGGAAATAAAGCCGCGTCGGTATGAGCGTGTGACCTTTAATCTGCGTCTTGGAGAGTAGCTTGCGAACTTCATCCCGGTGCAGCAGCAGCTTGCGGGTTCGGGTGGCGTCGTGATTGGCAATGTTCCCGTGAGAATAAGGACCTATATGCACGTTGAGCAAAAACGCTTCGCCGTTCTGGATGAGGCCGTAGGAATCTTTCAGATTGGCCTGGCCCTCGCGGATGGACTTAACCTCGGTCCCGCGCAGCGCCACTCCAGCCTCAAATTTCTCAAGGAGAAAGTAATTGTGGCTGGCGGCACGATTGTGCGCGGCGTCTCGCTCGCCACTGGCTACGGGGTCGCGCGGCCGCACTGGCTTTTTAGGGCCGGACGTGTCCTTGGCAACAATCTCATGGCTGGTTTGGCGCGCCATCGGAAAGCATCCTCGAGTCTTCATCCTAGCATTGGCGATGGTTTTGCCCGCATTGCTGTGGGGCTTTGCTAAAATGAGGCGTCGCTGGTTAAAGAAAACCGCTGTTAGGAAATGCGTCAAGATTTGCGTCCGGGGCAGCCAAGGCAGCCCGCTAAAGCCCGTGCTCTCTGCAGGGCCGGTTAAGACGCCTGGGAGTTCGATGAACCGCCGCGCTCAAGTTCCGGCTGCACCCGGATTCGTTCTTTCAAAAACCGCCTTCCGGATTGCGCTCATTGCCATGCTGGCCTTGTCCGGCCTCGCCGGCGTTCAGCTCCGTGCCCAATCGGCCAGTTCCCTCTTCAAGAGCGGCCAAAGCGCCGAGGCCCGCGAAGACTACGACGCTGCCTTCGACTTCTTCCAGAAGGCCAACGCAAAAAATCCAAAAGATCTCAGTTATCGTACCGCCCTCTACCGGGTGCGGGTCTCCGCCTCCGCCATGCACCTCACCAGGGGAAGAAAGCTGCTCCAGTCCGGTGACGAACAAGGTGCGCTCGCCGAGTTCCTTCATGCCTCCGCAATCGACCCCGGTAATGAGGCCGCGCAACAGGAGATCTCCCGGATACGCCAAGGGAACGGACAGGTGGCGCCGGAGTCTGAAACCGCCGTGCCTGAGCCGGTCGGCGAGCAGCAGAGTATTAATTCGATGAGCGCGCCGGTCGACCTGAGACCGCTTTCCAACGAGCCGCTCACACTGCACATGGCTGAAGACGCCAAGGTCGTCTACCAGGCCGTCGGGAAGGCCGCCGGCGTAAACGTGCTGTTCGATCCCGACTACAACTCCAAGCGCATCCAGGTTGACCTGAACAACGTGTCGCTCATGGACGCGCTGCGCATCGTCGGCACAATGTCCGGCACCTTCTGGCGCCCGGTCACCGCCAATACGCTCTTTGTCGCGCAGAACACCCGCATCAAGCGCACCGAACTGGATGAGCAGGCCGTTCAGACCTTTTACCTGTCCAACGCCTGGCAGCAGAACGACCTGAACGACGTGCAGACCGCCCTGCGCAACGTGCTTACCAGCGCCAAAATCTACGGCGTTGCCAGCCAGAATGCCATTGTCATGCGCGGAACCCCCGATGAACTGCTGCTGGCACAGAAGCTCATCAATGACCTGGACAAAGCCCGCGCCGAAGTGGTGGTAGATATCGCCGTCCTCGAGGTCAGTAAGAACTGGGAGCGGACCCTCGGTATCTCCTGGCCCAGCAGTGTGGGAGTCGCGCTGCAACCGCCAACGGCAAACTCGTCTTCATCATCCAGCGGGACCGCGAGCACCGCGACCACTGTCTCCCCGACTCTCTATGATCTGGCCCATCTCAAGGCCACCAATTTTGCAGTGACCATCGGATCGGCCACCTTGAATCTATTGCTGACCGACTCCAACACCAAGGTTCTGCAAAGCCCTCGAATCCGCGCCACCGACGACCAGAAAGCAACCATGAAAATCGGCTCGCGGATCCCCATCGCCACTGGCTCGTATCAGACCGGCGCAGCGACCGCGGTGGTCAGCTCGCTGGTCAACACGCAGTTCCAGTACCAGGACGTAGGCGTGAATATCGAAATGACGCCCACCGTCCACTTTGACCGCGATGTGACGTTGAAAATCAAGATCGAGGTCACCTCGCAGAGCGGCTCCGTAACCATCAGCGGCGTCACCGAGCCCATCCTGAGCCAGCGCGTCGTGGACCAGGTGATCCGCCTCCGCGAAGGCGAAGCCAGCATCCTGGGA
>DASRLI010000395.1:0-4846 GCA_035648535.1 Occallatibacter sp.
TTGCTATCCCACCCATTCCGCAGCGGATCAAGAAGCAGGTTCTTCGACTCCGCTGCGCTTCGCTCAGAAGGATGGGGCACCCGAAGTTGTGTTAACACTCAACTCGAAAATGCTGTAAAACTACACTTGTGTTTCCTTCAAGTTCTGGATAGGCGGCGAAGGCCCGGGCCTGAAGGCCCCGTAAATTCGCTGTCTTTCAGGGGGTTGAAACCCCCTGCTCCCTCCCAGAACCGCAACCTGACGCCCCTGGTTCGCTCCGAGAAACCGCAACTTGACGCCCCTGCTCGCTCCGAGACTCGCAACCTGAAGCCCCTGGCTCCGTTCGAAATCCGTGATTTGAAAACTGCCGTATCGAGGAAAAGCGGCGGGGCAGCCATGGTCTTGGATCATTTAGATTGCGAAATGCAAGTCAAAATATGTAAGGTTTTTTCGTGGCTAAAGAATCCATCCCGGAACACCGCTCGGGCTGCCCGGTGAGCGTCTCGCTGGAGGTGCTGGGCGATCGGTGGTCGCTGCTTATTGTTCGCGACATGATGGTGCGGGGATACCGGACGTTTCGCGAGTTTCAGCACGCGGGCGAGGGGATCGCCAGCAATATTCTGGCCGACCGGCTGCGAAAGCTTGAGGCGGCGGGCATTCTGACAACCGAGCCGGCGGCACAGGACAGACGCAGCGCCTACTACCGCCTGACTGCAAAGGGAATTGCGCTGGCTCCCGTTTTGCTTGATCTGCTGATCTGGGGATCGCGGCATGAGGCAACCGCCGCGCCGTGTTCCGTCATCGCACAGATGGAACAGAACCGCGAAGCGGTGCTTGCCGAGGCGTTTCGGCGCTGGGAGCAGCGCGATACGACTCCGCTGATTCCTCCTTTTAACTCTCCAATTACTTCCGCGGGCGATACTTCGGAAGCAAGAAGGGCTCCCAGATCCAGGCGGCTCCGGAAAGAAAGATCGTCTCCAATGACAACTATGCAAGCAAAATCTTCCCCGAAAGGAAAAATGAAACGATGAAAATGAACACGTATGTGAACTTTGCCGGCAAATGCCAGGAAGCCTTTCAATATTACGAAAAGCACCTGGGCGCGAAGATCCTGATGATGATGACGTTCGACCAGATGCCCAATCCGAAGACTATTCCGCGGGTATGGAAAAAGGAGTTCTTCACGCGCGCATCATGATTGGAGATACACCGTTGATGGCGAGCGACGGACCTGGCGTTGAGCCGATGCGCAGCGCTTATCTTTCGCTCTCAGTGGACAGCGATGCCGAGGCGGAGCGCATTTACAAAGTGCTGAGCGATGGCGGCGAGGTCTTTATGGCCATGGGCGAGACGTTTTTCGCGCATCGCTTCGGCCAGTTCCGCGACAAGTTCGGCATCAATTGGATGGTCATTCACGAGCGGCCAATGCCTTCCCGGCCCTGAGTTACGCTCTTCAGCTTTCGATGTATTCCCAGAAGGAATCGGCCAGCTCGGCGCCATGCTCGTTGAGCATGCGTCGGGCTGCGCGCTCGACCTCTTCGATGAGGCCGTGCAGGTAATCGCGGGAGCGGGAGATGGCAACGATGCCGATGGTGGCTGACTGCCAAGTGATGGCTTCGTCCATTTCGGCCACCGAGACGTTGAAGCCCTGCTTCAACTGGTCCTTGAGAGAGCGCACGACCTGCCGCCGGTCTTTGAGCGACCGGGCATGCTCGATGCGGACTTCAAGTGTCAACTGCGCGACAGGCATAGCCTTATGGGAATTTACAGGGACAGTGTAAGCCTGTTTGCTTAGAACGGGTGGAATTTATTTGGGGAGGCGGATTCCGGCGGGCTGGCTGCGGCCGGGGGCGAACCAGTTTGAAGGAACATTCCCTCAGGGGCTGAAGCCCGCGTTCGTTTGGCCAGGTCTACGTACGGGCTAAAGCCCGTACCCTACAAACGAATCCGCTGGTCGATGCAGGCCCTTTCATTTGCCGGACACGGCGGCCCTATATAATCGTCCGTTGCCCGCTGCGGCGGGTTACGGAGGACTCGAATGGACGTATTTTTCATGGTGGTGCTGGCAATTGTGGGCATCATCGCTCTTTCTTTGATCCTGGGGAGCTTTTTTACGGTCAACACGGCGCAGGTAGCTGTGATCACGCGGTTCGGCAAGTTTCTTCGCGTGGCCGATGCCGGCCTGAACTGGAAGATGCCGTACTTTGATTCTGTGACCGGCATGGTGAGCCTGCGCGTGAATCAGATCACGCTGACAATGGAGACCAAGACGAAGGACAACGTCTTTGTCACGATTCCGATTTCGGTGCAGAACCGGGTGCGGCCGGAGAAGGTGTATGACGCGTTCTACAAGCTGTCTGATCCGGTGGCGCAGATCAAGTCGTATGTTGAGCAGGTGATTCTGGGCCATGTACCGGGGATGACGCTGGACGAGGTGTTTGCTTCGCAGTCATCGATTGCCGCCGCGGTGAAGCTGGAACTTGATGCGGACATGGCCACGTTCGGCTACGAGATTGTGAACGTGCTGGTGACCGATATCGTTCCCGACGCCAAGGTGAAGTCGGCGATGAACGACATTAATGCGGCACAACGCGAGCAGGTGGCGGCGAACGCCAGGGGCGAGGCGGAGAAGATCCTGGTGGTGAAAAAGGCCGAGGCCGAGGCGGAGAGCAAGGCACTGCAAGGACAGGGAATCGCCAATCAGAGAAAGGCGATCATCGAAGGGCTGCAGGTGTCCATCGAGCAATTCCAGAAGGTGGTGGATGGGGCGTCGTCACGAGATGTGATGCAGCTGGTGTTGGTGACGCAGTATTTCGACACGCTGAAATCGATTGGCGAAAACGATAAGTCGAATACGCTGTTTCTTTCTCACTCGCCGGCGGCAGTGAAGGAAGTTTCGGATCAGATTCTGGATGCGATGCTGGTGGCGGAGCGGTCGAAGGGCTAGTTTTTCAGGCGGGAAGCTTTTTGAGCAAAGCGCTTGCTCGGCGGAACCACGGGCGCTCACGCCGGCGCAGGTATCCGGGCATGGAAGGCCGCTTTTCCAGCACGTTCTGTGCCCACTGCCTTGCCTCGGCGTAGCGACGTTCCGAAGACAGGAAATCTGCAAAATTCAAATACGTTTCCGACAATGTGGAGAGGGCGACGGCCTGGCGGAACAGGGTCTCAGCCTTCTCGTTTTTTCCGGTTTGCGCGTAAGCGTGGGCCAGCAATCCCGGGGCTCTATGGAAATCGTAATCGGGTTCCTTAGCCACCGTGCGTTCGAGGTCTGGCAGCGCTGCGGCGTAGTCGCCTAGCTGGAGCGCACAAACACCGCGGCGATAGAAGGTGTCCAATGTATTGATGCGTGCGGCAATGGCGCGGTCGAAGGCAGCGCGCGCCTTGGCGAAGTTGCCGTCGTCCATGTAGAGGTGGCCTAGCTCTTCAAAATTTCCGGGCGCAGGATTGTCGCGGATGGCGATTTCAAGTTCGCCGATGCGCTTGCGGCGCGGAAACACTTTGACGGATTGGCCAAGCAGGCCAACGTCAGGCAGCGCCTCCATGCAGAGATAGACAAGTGCGCCGAGCGGGCCGAGAAATAGAATGATGAAGAGCCAATAGGTGTCTGGCCGGCGCCGGAAGAAGTGGATCAGCGCGAAGACCTGGAGTAGCAAACTCCACGGATAGAAAAGATGGTTCAGGATTCCCATGCGGCTTTCGTCCTCCAGCCAGACTAAACCTTCGAACTGAAGAAGGCGTTATCGATTCGGGGCCTTTTAATCGGAGAACTGCGCGAGTTGCTCGGGCTCTGGTGCGGGGGTGAACAGGCTTACCACTATCATGGAGGCGACGGAGACAAACAGCGCGGGAAAAATGGCGTCGCGTTGGGCCAGGATTGGCGGGAACCATGTTTTTACGCCGGGCACATCCCACAGAAGCGTGACCACCGTGCCTGCGCCGATGGCGGCGACCGCGCCCCAGGCAGTGACTCGCTTAGAGTAGAAGGCGGCCAGTACGACCGGCGTGAGCGCTGCTGAATATATGGTGTAGGCCCAGAGCATTTTCTCAAGAATGCTGGGGGCGTAGATGGCCTGATAGAGCGCCCAACAGCCGAGCAGCACGACCGCCAACCGCGAGACGATGAGGACGCGCTTGTTGGATGCTTCGGGCGCAATGTAGCGCACGAACACGTCGTTGACCAGGTTGGTGGCCGGGGAGAACAGGTAATTCGAGGCCGTGGAAATGACCTTGGCAAAGACGGCGCCCAACAGCAGTGCACCCATCAGAGCGGGCAATCCATGGCGCGCTGTATAGGGGATGATCTCGTAGGGCTGGCGAGACACCTCGCCGGTGGGGTAGAGCGCGGAACCGAAGACCGCGATGGCAACGATCAGCGTTTCAAGCAGCAGGGTTCCGAGGATCCAGCCGATGACGGAAATGCGCGCGTCGCGCTCGGTTTTTGCGGAGAAGAACTTCTGGTACATGACCTGGTTGCCGAGCATCAGCAGCATGGTGGGAACGAGGAACTCGAGGGCACGGACGAGGGTGAGATTGCCCAGCACCTGAAAGTGCGACTCCGGCAACGCGGCATGCAGACCCGTCCATCCGCCCGCTTTGAGGAACAGCATGGGCGCGGCGATGATGCAGATGACAGTGACGAGCGAGCCGATGGCCACATCCATGTAGGCCACCGACGACATGCCGGCAAGCGCCGTGGTGAGAATGACGAAGGCGGCGATGATGTAAGTGCCGAATTCGGGGGTAACCGTGTCGGGGAAGATGAGGTGCAGCACGTTGCCGCCGCCCTTGAATTGATAGCTGGTGATGCCAACATAGGCGAAGAGAATGGCAAATGTGCCGAGCACCCGCGCGGCCTGGTTGTAGCGGA
>DASRLI010000396.1:0-7389 GCA_035648535.1 Occallatibacter sp.
GTTCAGGGAAAAGATGGCATCGGCGCGCTTTTCCCCCGAGATGTGCGGCTCCAGCCACTCCGGGGTGAGCATGTTTTCATGCTCCACAAGGCAGGTTCGGGGCGCACGCCCGGCCCGGTCCATGGCTTCGCGATAGCCGGCGACGCGCTCCGCGCAGGTATGCAGGTAGGGCCGCGCGCCGATAGCTACAATGCTCCGCGCGCCGTGATCCAAGAGGTGCTGCGTAGCTTCGCGCGCGCTTTCACGGTTGGTGACGGTCACCGAATCGTACTGCGCGCCCTGGATCGGCTCGTCGAAGGTCACCACCGGAAAGCCCACCGGGATAATCCTAACCAGGTTGTTCCTGCGGCTGTCGGCCGGCGCAATCACCAGGCCGTCGATCTGGCGGCGCACCATGGTCTCGATCTCCGACCGCTCCAGATCCGGATAGCCGCCGGAGCTGGAGACAATCACCACATGGCCCTTGGCCCGCGCTCCCTCCTGCACGGCCTTGACCGCGTTGCTGAAGAATGGATCGGAGAGATTGGGCACAATCATGCCGAAGGCCGCCGACTTGCGCGCCTTCAGGCCGCGCGCCAGTTCATTCGGCCGGTAGCCAAGCCGCTCCATGACGGCCTGAACCCTGGCCACTTTCTTCTCGTTCACGTTGGAGGACTCGTTCAATACGCGGGAAGCGGTCTTCAGTGAGACACCCGCTTCGCGGGCAACATCGACCAGGGTGGGTGCTTGACTCTTCTTCATGACCAGCCAATCGAGAATCCTGTTGTCCCGGCTCATTGCCCGGCTCACCGCACTGCGATCCATGAGTGCGTCG
This sequence comes from Occallatibacter sp., assembly GCA_035648535.1. Lineage (GTDB taxonomy): Bacteria > Acidobacteriota > Terriglobia > Terriglobales > Acidobacteriaceae > Telmatobacter. The sequence continues at coordinate 815 of DASRLI010000396.1, forward strand.
CGCCGCTCTTTACGCTACGGCGCCCAGCGCGGTTCCTTTGGTCTCAGGGTACCAGAACAAAACCACGCCAATCTGCACCACCATCATCACTGCCAGCCAATAGAAGCTGCCCGCCGGCGAGGCATGCTCGATGACCGGGAACACCGAGATCAAAACGGCATTGGTGATCCAGTGAACCGTGGAGCCGTATCCCTGCCCCGCGCCGCGCACCGCCAGCGGAAACAGCTCGCTCAGATAAACCCACACCACGGTTCCCTGCGAGAAGGCGAAGCACAGATTGTAAGCCCCCAGGATGACCAGGTACCAGACCGGCTGCATGTGGCGCGGAATCGCCAGCGCCAGCCCGGTCAGGCAGGCGAACATCCCGGCGGAGCCGAGGACCAGCAGCGGCTTGCGCCCCAGCCGGTCAATGAAGCTCAGGCCCAGCAGCGTGCTGGCCAGGCTCAGGCCGGAGATCCAGACCGTGTACGTGTGCCGCAGGAGATCGCCAAGGCCGGCGCTGGCCAGAACATCCAGCATGTACAGAAGCAGGATGTTGACGCCGGAGAGCTGATTAAAGACAGCGATGCTGGTGGCCCACAAGAGACGCCGCCTGTACTTGCGGCTGAACAGCCTTTCGCGCGGCCAGCGCGGCGCTTCGTCCAGCCCGGCTTTCTGTGCGGCAAAGACATCTTTGCGCTGCTCGCCGTCTTCGCCTGCAAGCTGCCGCGGTTGCGCGGGGATGAGCGGCAGCAGAAGAAGAAGGGCCACGGCGGGCGCGGCGCCCAGGCCGAAGCACCAGTGCCAGTAGTCACTGCCCTGGCTCGAGTGAGTCAGCAGCGCTCCCGCGGCAAAGGCCAGCACCACTCCGATGCCCACCTGCACCTGAAACAAGCTCACGAAGCGGCCTCGCAGCGCACGGGGCGCCAGTTCCGCCAGATAGAGCGGACAGCCGACCGTAAAGCCGCCGATCGTCATCCCGCTCACAAAGCGCATCGCCAGAACCGGGTTCAACGCTCGCGTGAAGCGCATAGCCAAGCAGAGCGCGGCCAGCGCGTAAACCACCGAGCAGACCGCGATCAGCCGGCGCCGGCCCAGCTTGTCAATGTACATGCCGGCCAGCAGAGAACCGCACACCGTGCCCCACAAAGAGGAGGAGAGCGTGAGGCCAAATTGGGCGGGAGCCAAACTGAACTGCGCGCGGAGGCTCTGGGAGGCGGCCGAAAGCGCTCCCAGGTCATAGCCGAAGATGAGTCCCCCGAGCGAACAGATGCCCGCGGCCACCATCAAGCGCTTTTGCAACGTGCAACACCTCAAGGAGGTCGGGCAGCCAGATGAGCCATGGGTACCCGCCGAGTCTTGCACGCGTAGACCGCGCAAGCCGATTCCTCCGCATTGTAGCGGCTGGAGTGGGAGGGGCGAAAAACGGATTGCAAGAAGGGGGAAAATCAGGTAGCCTCCTGACAACGATGTCATGAAGCCCATGCTGCTCTCTCTCTTGCGTTTCCTCCTGGCCTCCTGTTCCTCGCTCCATTGGCGCAGCGTACCGCGCCCCTGCCCCCTGCTCGCCACCCAGAATTTCGTTCACCAGGCGCAGCTCACCATGAACCGGGTTTCGCCAGGAGGTGCGCTTTGCCCCTGACCACGCGCCGTTCCGTTCTGCGCGGATGCCTGGCCACCGCTGCGGCCGCCGCCCTGCCGCTGCCTTTCGCGGCCTGCGCGGATGAATTTCTGAAGGAGCGCCCTGCTCCCGCCGATCGGCGATTCACCAGTCCGGCCATCGAATCCGTTCTCTCTACCGTCAAGCGCCGGATTGCCGACCCCAGCCTCGCCTCCATGTTCGATCGCTGTCTTCCCAATGCCCTCGACACCACCGTGTTTCCCGGCACGCTCCAGGGCAAGCCCGATACCTTCGTGGTCACCGGCGACATCGATGCGATGTGGCTGCGCGACTCCGCTGCGCAGGTTCGGCCCTATCTGCGCTTTGCCCGGCAGGACCCGTATCTCTCCGCCCTGCTCGAAGGACTGGTGCGGCGCCAGGCCCGCATGGTCCTGATCGATCCCTACGCCAACGCTTTCACGCGCAACTCTTCGGATCCGCCTCTGACCTGGGCCGCCCACGACAAGACCACCATGCTGCCCGGCGTCGCGGAGCGCAAGTGGGAGGTCGACTCGTTGTGCTATGTGATTCGCCTGGCCCATGGCTATTGGCGCAGCACCGGCAATACCGCGCCCTTCGATCAGCAATGGAAGGCCGCCGCCTGGAAGATCGTCGCCACCTTTCGCCAGCAACAACGCCTGCACGGGCCTGGGCCCTATTCCTTTGACCGCCTGTCCATGGCGGCCAGCGAGAATCCTCCTCTGGATGGCTATGGCAATCCTGCCCGGCCCGTGGGCATGATCTTCTCCCTGTTCCGCCCCTCCGACGATGCCTGCATCTATCCGTTTCTCGTTCCGGCGAATTTGTTTGCCGTTCAGGCGTTAACGCAGCTCCAGCAGATTGCCACGCACGTGCTCGCCGACAGCAAACTGGCCGCGGAGTGCGCCGATTTATCTGCCACGGTGCGCCAGGCCCTGGCCCGGTACGGCATCTGCCGCCACCCGGCATTCGGCGCTATCTGGGCCTACGAGGCCGACGGCTACGGCAATGTGCTGATGATGGATGACGCCAACGCGCCCAGCCTGCTCAGCCTTCCTTATCTCGGCCTTTGCGGCCCGAGCGACCCGCTCTATCAGCGCACTCGGCAGTTCGTCCTGAGCAGCGCGAACCCCTACTTCTTCACGAGCAAAACCGTCGAGGGGGTCGGCAGCCCGCACACCGGACTCGGGCAAATCTGGCCGCTCGCCATCATCCTGCGCGCGCTCACCTCCAGAGACGATGGTGAGATCTTGGCCTGCCTGCGAGAGTTGCGCGACACGACCGCCGGCACCGGCTTCATCCACGAGTCGTTCGACGGCAACGATCCGCGCAAGTTCACGCGGCCATGGTTTGCCTGGGCCAATACGCTCTTCGGAGAGCTGATTCTGCAACTCGCCGACACCCGGCCCGCACTCTTGCAACAAATCCTTGGATCGGAATCGCACCGAATGCCGTAACCCGAAAAGATGATGCGCAAGAAAGAGAAGATTATGCATAGAAAACACTGGACTCAGGCGCTTGCTCTCCTGGCTTTCTGTCTTCCGGTTGTCCTTGTTCCCGCCGAGTGCGGAGGAAGCGAGGCAGGCTCTTCGTCGAACCCCGGCGGTTCGACCGCGCTTACCTACGCGCAAAAAGCCGCGTATGGCATCCAGACGCTGCAAAAATGGTACATCCGAAGCTCCGGCCTTTATCAGGCTCCTTCGGGTTGGTGGGAAACCGCCAACTCCATGACCACGCTGGCCAACTATGAACAGGTCACCGGTAACACCGCGTATGAGTCCGTACTTGCCAACACCTTCGCCGCGGCGCAAGCCACTCACGCCAACTTTATCAACTCCTACGACGACGACGAAGGTTGGTGGGCGCTCGCGTTGATTGACGCCTACGACCTGACCGGCACTCAGTCCTACCTGACAATGGCCAAGACGATATTCGCGGACATCGCTGCCGAATGGGACACGACCACATGCGGCGGTGGGGTATGGTGGAAAAAACCCAGCCCCAGCGTGACTGAATACAAGAACGCCATAGCAAACGAACTCTTCCTCGCTGTCGCTGCCGAGCTGGCAAACAGGACCACCGGGACTACATCGGCAGGATACCTGTCGTGGGCGCAGGAAGAGTGGACATGGTTCAAGGCTTCCGGCATGATCAACCCGCGGAATCTGATCAATGACGGCTTGACTCCAAGCACCGGAAACGCCTGCATCAACAATGGCAAAACAACATGGACATATAATCAGGGGGTCATCCTGGGCGGGCTCGTGGAACTGTACAAGGCCGATAAGGATCCTACCCTGCTGCCGCAGGCCGAAGCCATCGCCAATGCCGCCATCGCGAACCTGACCAAGCCCAGCGGCGTTTTGACGGAGTGGACCACCTCCGGAACCGATGCGCCGCAGTTCAAAGGCGTCTTCATGCGCAATCTGATGGCGCTGTACAGCGCTCTGCCCAGTACAAGCGCGCAAATCTCCCAATACAAGGCTTTTGCCGAAACCAATGCCAACAGCATCTGGACCAGCGATCAAGCAACCGGCTACGAGTTCGGCGCTCACTGGGAGGGGCCGTTCGACTCCGCTGACGCTACGCGCCAGAGCTCAGCCCTCGACGCGCTCGTCGCGGCGGCAGCAATGCAGTGAGGGGTTCTCGGTTTTTCGCAAGGGAAACGAGAGCCGAGATTGTGATTGCGTGCAACCGAACGATGCACGGAAAGCGGATTGCCGGTCCACACAAAAGCCAGAATGGACATTGCCTAGGTGATACGAAGGAATCTACGCGCTGTTCTGTTGCTTGCCGCTGCCCTGGCCGGATTGCTGGCTGCGGTGAGGCTGACTGTCCAGGAAGCAGGAAACGCTGCGGCAGCCAAACGGTGGGTCGGTTCGCTGCGGCTGGATTTGTCGGGAGGTTTTGGATATGAGCAGGACTGCACTTCTTTTTCTGGCCGCCGTGGTAGCACTGTCGCCAAACTCGATGAGCCACGCGTCCCGTTGGCCGCCTGAACCCGAGCATCTGACTTTGCCTGTGTGGCCCGGCCTTGCGCCGGGCGACCCCGCAAATCCGCCCGCGGAGAGCAACCTTACGATGGCCAAAGACCGCCTGGTGGCGGGACGGCCTTTGATTCGCCTCACCAACGTCTCCATGCCGACGATCACCGTATTCTCCCCGAAGATCAGGAACACCGGCGCCGCCGTGGTGGTGTTTCCCGGAGGCGGATACAGGATTCTGGCCATCGACATGGAAGGCACGGAAGTGTGCAGTTGGCTGAACTCGATTGGTACTACCTGCATTCTGCTCAAATACCGCGTGCCGAACTCAGGTCCTTACCCAAAGAGTGCGGCGGCTTTGCAGGATGCACAGCGCGCAATGGGGCTGGTGCGATTCCATGCTGCCGATTGGGGCATCGACCCGAACCGCCTGGGCGTGCTTGGCTTCTCGGCGGGAGGCCACCTGTCCGCAGCCCTCAGCAACAATTATGAAAAGCGGCTTTACCCTCCCCAGGATGCCGCCGACAAGCTCAGTTGCCGACCGGACTTTGCAGTTCTCGTCTATCCAGGGCGCCTGACACTGCCGGACCAGAACTTTGCGCTGAGTCCCGGTATTCAGCCTACGGCCAACACACCGCCAACGTTCATCGTGCAGGCCGAGGACGACCCGGTGCATGTGGAGAACGCGATCGTGTACTTTATGGCGCTTAAGAACGCCGAAGTTTCAGCCGAGCTGCACGTGTATGCGCAGGGCGGGCACGGATTCGGCCTGCGGCGCACCGCGCTGCCGATAACCACGTGGCCTCAAGCCGTGGAAATCTGGCTGAGCACAATCAAAGTGTTGTCAGCGGAATAGAGAAGCGCCTTCCATGCAGCTGCATCTTTGCCGAAGCTGCATCTTTACCCGCTTGTCTGGTGTTGCCGGCTGGCAATTACCCAGGAACTCACGGTATCCAAGCTACTTGCGCTCAGTCGTTCGCGCATGAGCCGACGACTTTCACCTGAGAAAAGAAGAAACTGCCCAAACACACGGCAATCGCTTGCCCACAGACTCAACGATAACCCTGGCGTGTTCTCCAGAGTCAAGACTGAGAACTCAGCAGATCGGGCCAGAGGTTTTAATGATGGTGCATGCAGTCCTCCCGTTCGCTACGGTCAGCCTAGCACCGCGAGCAGTGAACATTCTTTGGCGTGGGAGAATCAGTGCGATGAGCGCGAGACTTTGGGCTTCGTACAAGATCAAGAAGCTAAGTCCAATCAACACATAGGGTGTGATGCGGTGTCCGTCGCGTCGGAGCGGAGCGGCGAGTCTTGGGCGATGCGCGATCCAACGCGCGGAAGAGCATCAGAAGCCGGTCATTGCTGCGAACACGATCGCAATCGAAGCCATGTCATGACCGGAGCGAATTGCAAATGCAGGCTATGGAAAAGCAGGAAAGCAAAGAACGCTTTCCAACTTTCCCACAACCTCGACCACTACGAATTTCCTAACCGTTATGAGATACGCATTCTGAGGGCAAGGTCAATACGCATTCTGAGGGCAAGGTCAAAAGGACACAAATTACTTTTATAATTTTCAACCTCGTACCTCTTGACTTCATCGTGGTCGCCGACTGAATATGTTTGTCAATCAGAAGGTAGTCGTAGAGCTAACGCCCTCCATAACGAAGGCCCCGTGACCCTCGTTTGCGGGTAGCACTTGTCAACTTCTCTCTTCCTAGGAACTTGTTGAAAAGCGAATATTTTTTGATTTTAAACTTCTTAGCGGTGAGATTCGTCTGTTGGAGTATGCGTGGAGACGAGCGGTTTCAGGATGAGATGTTCAGCAGCGTGACGTTGGAGCAGCGTGTTCCCCAAGAGCACCCCTTGCGTGAGATTCGCAAGCTGACGGACGCGGTTCTGCGGGCGTTGAGCGGGGAGTTCGACAAGCTGTACGCGGCCTCCGGGCGACCTTCGATCGCGCCCGAGTATAT
>DASRLI010000397.1:0-5653 GCA_035648535.1 Occallatibacter sp.
ATCGTGAAGCGACGGGGGAAACAGAAGCGTCTGGTTGACAGTGTCAGCAATGAAGTTCTGGCCCATGGCTCGAACTTAAAACAGAACCTGCTGCCCTCGCTGTAGCCTCCGTCACGAATCTATGCCCGACACACGCCTAGAAGAATCCATTTATCAACTCCCCCGGTTCAGCCGGGTTGCCAAATACTCCTGGCCTTGTGATACGCTGCTTTCACTTGGCAGGTTTGCCAGTCTACCTTCCCCGGACGAGTAACTTCCCCAAACAGGTAACTTCACAAGCGAAATGTTCCAAGGAGGTTTGTTATGCAACCTGCTAACCACGCAGAAGCTCCCCTGACCCCGGCCGTCATCTTCGAGATGCTACAGGCCCATCAACGCACGGCTGCTCTAAAAGCTGCAATCGATCTGGATATCTTTCGGGCCGTCGGCGAAGGGCCCGGAGACGTGGCCTCCATCGCCCGCCACTGCAAGGCGTCGGAACGCGGCATCCGCATCCTGTGCGATTTCCTCGTCATCTGTGGCGTCCTTTCCAAGGAAAACGGCCACTACAAGCACACCCCCACCAGCGCCGCCTTCCTTGACCCGCGCTCGCCCGCATGCATGGCCTCCATCGCGCAATTCCTCGGCAACCCCGCCATGCAGGAGCCATACAAGAATCTCGTCGACATCGTCCGCACCGGACGCACCGTCCTGCCCGGCGATGGAAGCGTCGAACCCGAAAACCCCATCTGGGTCCAGTTCGCTGAGACCATGGGACCAATGATGGGTCCCATGGCCGGACCGCTCGGAGAAATCGTGCTCCAGGGACGCACCGGGCCCATGCACGTGCTCGATATCGCCGCCGGTCACGGCCTCTTCGGCATCGAAATCGCCAAGCAGAACCCGCAGGCGCGCGTCACCGGCCTCGATTGGGCTCCGGTCCTCCGCGTCGCGCTCGAAAACGCCCGCAAGGCCGGCGTTCACGACCGCTACAACATGCTTCCAGGCAGCGCCTTTGATGTTGACTACGGTGGGCCTTACGACGCCGTGCTGCTCACCAACTTCCTGCACCACTTTGACAAACCAACCAACGTCACCTTGCTCAAGAAGGTCCGCGCCTCACTTCAGCCGGGCGGGCGCGCCGCCACTCTCGAGTTCGTGCCCAACGAAGATCGCGTCTCTCCGCCCATGCCCGCGGCCTTCAGCATGACCATGCTTGCCTCCACCGCTGCCGGCGATGCCTACACGCTCAGCGAACTCACGTCCATGTATACCGATGCCGGCTTCGGCGACATCTCCGCGCATCCCATCCCTATGAGCCCGCACACCGTTGTCATGGGGCGCGCCTGAGCGATTCAGAAGGGCTAACTATGCAAACAGGAAATGGCGAGTGGACCTATCGCGTAGTTGAGGGATGGGGACACTTGCCGGCTGGAACTTCATTCGGTGGCACTCACGGCGGAATTGCCACCGACAAAGCCGGCAACGTGTACGTGAGTACACAGAGCGCGACCGGAGTCCTCGTATACAGTCCGGATGGCACGCTCCTCAGGACGATTGCCACCGAGTATCCCGAAGTCCACTCGATCGTCTACGCAGAGGAGAACGGCAACGAGTACCTGTACACAACAGTGCAAAAAGGCACTCAAAAAGAGAACTGGCTCTTTGTCAAAATGAAGACCGACGGAACCGTGGTGCAGAAGATCACTGCTCCACCCCAGGCCGGCTTCAAAGCTCCGAATGAATGGCGGCTGACTGCCGCTGTGCCCGCCCCGGACGGCTCCATCTTCATCGCCAATGGCTACGGCGACTCGCGGCTTTTCAGGTTCGACAAGAACGGCGAGTACAAAGCGAGTTACGCCGGCAAGGGTCACACGGAAGGCCTCTTCGATTGCAACCATGGACTCGCCGTCGATATGCGCTACAGCCAGCCGCTGCTCCTGGTGTGCGACCGCGAAAATCGCCGCCTCTGTCATTTCGACTTCGACGGAAAATTCGTTCGCACAGTCACTCAGCATCTGCGCCGACCATGCCAGATAAGTTTTCACGGGGACTACGCCGTCGTCTCCGAGTTGGAAGGCCGAGTCACGATCCTCGACAAGGACAATGTCCCCGTCGCCTTCCTCGGTGACAATCCGCAACGCGCACAATGGGCCAACTACAAACTCCAACCCGGCGAAATCGCCCCTCTCTTTTTCAGCGCCGCTCATGGATGCCACATTGACGAGTACCTCAACATCTACGTCTCTGACTGGAATCAGACGGGCCGGGTCACCAAGCTAGTCCTCACAGCGGCATAAGGCCACTTCGAAAAGCTGAATTCCCGCTGTGGTCAAGATTCGCATCCGCCAGTGCATTTCCCCGCCCCCGTGCCTCATACTTTTCGTGTGCGCGAAATCCTCCGATTCATCGCCATAGCTGTCGCATTCAGTACGCTGAGTACCGCATCCAGCCCCGCTCCTGCGCCCAGCTGGCAGAATGCGGTTGATCGTGCCGCGCACGTGGCTCCCGAAGCAAGGATCCTGGTAGTCGATCTCAGCACCGGTCGCCTGCTAGCGTCGCACCGGCTCCGCGAAGCGGCTCGCACTCTGGCCGCGCCCGGCTCAACGCTCAAGCCACTGGTCCTGTATGGCCTCGTTGCAGCAGATCGCTGGAATCCCGACCGCCGCATCGCCTGCGACCGCAAAGTCGTGGTGGCCGCACACCGCCTGTCCTGCACGCATCCCCCGGCCCCACCATTCAATGCGCGCGAAGCGCTAGCGTGGTCCTGCAACACTTACTTTGCACAGGTTGCGCGCTCGCTTGAACCTGGAGAACTCGGCCGCCTCCTGCGCCCCACCGGATTGCTGAGCGTTACAGGATTGGCAGGCAAATCGGAATCGGTCGAGGTCCTTGCCGAGTTTCGCGAACGAACCAATCCGGAGGCTGTGCAACTGGCACTGCTGGGAGTAGAAGGCATTCGCATAACTCCGCTCGAGTTAGCCGCCGCCTATCGCTGGCTCGCTTTGGAACTGGCCGCGCATCCTGACTCGCAGGCAGCTCAAGTGGTCCGCGCCGGTATCGAGGACTCCGCCAGCTTCGGCATGGCGCGCCAAGCCGGCCTCGGAGGCGTCCCCATAGCAGGCAAAACCGGAACAGCCGAAGGCACCGCTTCAAACCAATCGCATGGCTGGTTTGCGGGAGTAGCTCCGGCGGATAAACCCCAGGTTGTTGTGGTCGTCTATCTCCCCGCTGGCCGAGGCGCAGACGCAGCGCACATAGCTGCTGAACTCTTCGCGCACGCGCCCCTGGTTCACGCGCCGCCGAGGCAGCCATGATTCGCCCGCCCATGACTTCGCTCCGAATTATGTTACGTCGGTACCACGATAGCTATACCTCGGCGCCCCGTGCCCCATCCTTGCGCTTTTCTACTAGCGCAAGGGTGGGATACCTCCGACCTCAACAAGAGCAGGTACGCCCGGGGCACAGATTAGCTCGCAACAACCAACAACCCAGCAGGAACTCAAACAGGTACAGCATTTCCAGAATCGCATCAAGCCTGCTGGTCACAACCTGCGTGGTCCTCATTAGCGTCAATCCCGTGCCGCAGCCAACCGTACTGGCTGCAACTGCACCGTCCACCGTGCGCACAACGTTGCGTGTCGGCATGTGGACTCTGTGGCACGACCACGAAGTTGTCCTGAGGCCCACCGGCCCCGATCGCAAAATCACTCTGCGCACCTGTGCCCAATGCGCCACCCTCTCGCTGTCTCAAGCTGTCACCGTCCGCGCCAGCGGCGACGCCATCACGCTATCGGGCTCCGGCAGAAATGGAAATGCAGCCCACCTCTGGCTTGCCGGCGCAGTTACTCTGGCGGCCCACGGCGAAACGGTGACTTTGCAGAATCCCATCGAGATCACCGCGCGCGCGGGCGTGCTGGTCATCGCCGTCACGCTGCCCGTCGAGAGCTATGTCGAACGTGTCGTCTCCAGCGAAAGCGGTCCCTCCGACACCCAGCAATCGCTGCGAGCTCTAGCCATCGTAGTCCGCACCTTCGCGTTGCACGAGCCTCACGGCCACACAGACTACGATCTCTGCGACTCCACTCACTGCCAGCTCTTGCATTGGGGTGGCGATCCCGGTAGGCAGCCCGCCGCCCACACCGCCGCACTGGCCACCGCCGGCGAGACGCTGTGGTTTCACGCAACGCGCGCGTTGGCATATTTCAACAAAGACTGCGGCGGCCGAACAGCCCCGCCAACCGAGATATGGCCGCGCGCGCATGCGGTCCCCTATCTGCCTTCGCAACCAGACCGTTATTGCAGCAGCACCAACAGCAGAGAGTGGGCCTCCGATCTCACGCGCACCGAGTTGTCCGCAGCGCTCGCCTCAGCCGGACTAGCGGCCCCCGGCTGGCAGCACCTCGCCGTCGAGCGCAGAGGCGAGTCGGGCCGCGCCGTCACGCTACGCCTCGACGCAACTCAAATCTCCGCCGAATCCTTTCAGTTAGCCGTCGGTCAGGCCCTGGGATGGAGCAAGATTCCCAGCACATGGTTTGAAGTGAGCCAGCAGGGCGATCACTTCCTCTTCCACGGCCGCGGATGGGGCCACGGCGTCGGCCTTTGTCAGAAGGGCGCTGCCGCAATGGCCTCGCAGGACCGCTCAGCCCAACAGATTCTGCAGCAGTATTTCCCCGGCGCCCAACCCGCCGACGAAGCCACTGGACGCGCCTGGCAGAGTTTCAAAGGCGATGGATTCACGCTCGAATCTCTCGACGCCGCGGATGCCGCCTACCTGCCGCAGTTGTCTCGCGCGTATGCTGAAGCATCGCAACGCTCCGGTCTTAACGCGCCCTCGCCCTTCACCGTGCGCGCCTTCGCGACCACGCCCGCCTTTCGCGACGCCACGCTGGCGCCCGGCTGGGTAGCAGCCTTCACTGAAGGTGATTGGATTGCACCACAGCCGCTACGCACACTGGCTACGCGCCGCCTGCTCGACCCAACCATGCGTCACGAATTCCTGCACGCGCTTGTTGAACATGAGTCCGGCCCCGCCACGCCCCTCTGGCTCCGCGAAGGCCTCGTCGAAACATGGAGCGAGCCCGCCACCCGAACAATCGCAGCCCCCGCGCTAAAGATCGACGCAGTAGACGCCGCACTCGCGCACTCATCCAGCGAGGCAGAATCCGAAACGGCTCATCGCGCCGCCGCATGGTATGCCGCGCGTCTGCTCGATCACTACGGACGCGCGAAGGTTCTCGATTGGCTCCGCTCAGGCGTCCCCTCCGGGGTCCTCGTCAATCTCACTCAGCGGTAACTGAGCCGCGTCACTGCCGATCGCAGGCCGCCCCAGCATCACCGCCGCCCAGCCCAGCAACAAAACCCAACTGCAGATGGCGAGCACATAGCTTCCGACCAACTTGAGCGCCACCGCCCACACCTGATTCGAAATCGTTCCATGCGGAACACCATTAAAGAAATGCCCCGGCAACACCACGCCTGCGAGTGCCGCCAACACCACCGCAGGCCACCACCGCCAACTGAACAGCAGTCGAATGATCTTGCGAAACGGCGCCCGCCATCCCCATTGCGCCGACGCCACAGCGTACGGAATAATCTTGCCCGGGACAATAATCCAGCGCAGCAGCCATTCGGCCTGCGTGAACCACTTTTGCAGATGCTCATATGTAAAGAC
>DASRLI010000398.1:0-23822 GCA_035648535.1 Occallatibacter sp.
TCAGGCCCGGGCCTTCGCCCTTTTCTTCTACTGCAGGAATCTAATCCAACTGTCGGCCTAGGCCGGTACTGGAAGCGACAGATTCTTCCACAGGCGCAGCGTGGGAGCAGCTTGATTGATGGTGTAAAAGTGAAGCCCTGGCGCACCGCCGCGCAGCAGAGTCTCGCACAGGCGCGTGACCACCTCCGCGCCGAACTCCTGCAGCGCGGGCTTGTCGTCCTCGAGTTCTTCCAGGCGCAGCCGCACCCAGCGCGGCAGGTCTGCGCCGCATCCGCCGCAGAAGCGCACAGTGTTGGCAAAGCCGGTGATCGGCATGATGCCAGGCACGATCGGAATCGTGATGCCGGCCTTGGTGCAGCGGTCCACGAAATCGAAGTAGGCATCGGCATTGAAGAACAGTTGCGTCAGCGCCGCATCCGCACCGGCCTCCACCTTGCGGCGGAAATGTTCAAAGTCGTCACTGGGCTTGTTCGCCTGCGGGTGCATCTCCGGATAGGCTGCCACTTCGATAAGAAAGTGATCCCCGTGCGTCTCGCGGATGAAGCTCACCAGTTCATTGGCGTAGTGAAACTCACCCGGCGCAGATGCGCTCATCGCAGTAGCCGGAAGGTCGCCGCGCAGAGCAACAATGCGCTTCACGCCCATCTCCCGGTAGCGATTGAGCAGTTCGCCAACATGACCGCGCGTCGAGCCCACACAGGTAAGGTGCGGCGCCGCCTCAACACCCGCGTGCTCAACCACCGCGACAAGTGTCTGGTATGTGCCGTCTTGATCCGAACCTCCCGCCCCATATGTAACGGAAAAATAATTCGGCCCCACCTCCGCCAGTTGATTGATCACAGCCGGCAGCTTCGCCACGCCTTCCGGCGTGCGCGGCGGAAACAACTCGAAAGAAAAGCTAAGCGCGGAATCCATGCGAATGCACTCAAATCAAAACTGAATTAATGAAATTGCCGGTTGTCCACCTTTCAGGACAACCGGCAACTGTTCACTGTCCGCTGCCCTTAGTACCGGTAGTTCTCCGCCTTGTAAGGCCCTTCCACCGGCACGCCCAGGTAATCGGCCTGCTTGGCGCTCAGCGTCGTCAGCTTCACGCCGATCTTTCCAAGATGCAGCCGCGCCACTTCTTCGTCCAGCTTCTTGGGCAACACGTACACGCCCACCTTATAGGTGTCCTTGTTCGCCCAAAGATCCAACTGCGCCAGCGTCTGGTTGGCAAAGCTGTTGCTCATCACAAAGCTCGGATGCCCCGTCGCGCAGCCCAGGTTCACCAGCCGCCCTTCGGCCAACACAAAGATTCCATGGCCGTCGGGGAACTTGAAGAAATCCACCTGCGGCTTGATGTTCAGCTTGTCCACGCCCTTCTCTGCGGCCAGCCGATCCATCTGAATCTCGTTATCGAAGTGCCCGATGTTGCACACAATCGCCTGGTCCTTCATCTTCTTCATGTGTTCGAGCGTGATGATGTCGGTGTTGCCCGTGCACGTCACATAAATGTCGCCGCGCCCCAGGGTATCTTCCACCGTCGTCACTTCGAAGCCTTCCATCGCCGCCTGCAACGCGTTGATCGGATCCACCTCGGTCACAATGCAGCGCGCGCCCATCCCACGCAGTGAGTGTGCGCAGCCCTTGCCCACATCGCCGTAGCCGCAGATCACAGCCACCTTGCCCGCAACCATAACGTCCGTCGCGCGCTTGATGCCGTCAGCCAGCGACTCGCGGCAGCCGTATAGGTTGTCGAATTTGCTCTTGGTCACCGAATCATTCACATTGATGGCCGGCACCAGCAGCTTGCCCTGCTCCATCATCTTGTAGAGCCGATGCACGCCCGTCGTGGTCTCTTCCGAAACGCCGCGCCATTCCTTCGCAACCTTGTGCCAATGTTTCGGGTCTTCGGCAAACACCTTCTTCAGCAGGTCCTTGATCACCTGCTCTTCGTGGTTGCCGGAAGGCGTATTCACCCAGCCGTCGCCATCTTCCAGCTCATAGCCCTTGTGGATCAGCAGCGTCACATCGCCGCCATCGTCCACCACCAGTTGCGGCCCCTTGCCGCCCTTCTGGGCCAGAGCCTGGTACGTGCACCACCAGTATTCTTCCAGCGACTCGCCCTTCCAGGCGAACACCGGCACTCCAGTCGCCGCAATCGCCGCAGCCGCATGGTCCTGCGTGGAGAAAATGTTGCAACTCGCCCAGCGAACTTCCGCGCCCAGGCTCACCAGCGTCTCGATCAGCACCGCCGTCTGAATCGTCATGTGCAGCGAGCCCGTCACACGCACTCCGGCCAGCGGCTTCCCTGCCGCGTACTTGTTCCGGATCGACATCAGGCCAGGCATCTCCTGCTCGGCGATGGTGATCTCCTTGCGGCCCCAGTCGGCCAGCGCCATGTCGGCCACTTTGTACTTCAAATCGGTCACTTCCAGCGTCGAACTTGCCATGCGAATTCTCCTTATATCGTCCTATCGTGATATGTTGATATGTATCAGATTGCCGGTTCACAGTCAATTACAAACTATGGCCACTATCGTAAAAATCCTGCGCGTCGTAGCCGACCCCAACCGGCTCCGCATTCTCCTCCTCTTGAAAGGGGAGGAGTTGTCGGTGGCCGAATTGCAGGAAATCCTGGTCATGGGCCAGAGCACCATCTCCACGCACCTCTCGCAACTCAAGCAGGCGAGCCTGATTGAGGACCGCCGCACCGGCAAGAGCAATCTCTACCGCCTCACAAATTTCGGCAACCCTTCTGAAATAAGCCCTTTAGACGAGATTCTAGGCCGGGCCAAAGTGGAGATCCCCGAAGCCGCCACGGACCTGGCCTCCATGCGCCGCGTCCTGCGCAAGCGCCAGGACAAGATGCGCAGCTTCTTTGACTCAGTAGCTGGGCGCCTAGGACGCGACTACGTACCCGGCCACTCCTGGAAGGGTGTAGCCGAAGCCCTGCTCCGCCTCATGCCTCCGATGGTTATTGCTGACCTCGGCACTGGCGAGGGCGCTTTCGCTCTGCTGCTAGCGCAGCGCGCCAAAAAAGTAATCGCCGTCGACACCTCGGCAAAGATGATCGAAGTCGGCCGCGACCAGGCCCTCCGCCACGGCGTAGAAAACGTCGACTTCCGCCTCGGCGACATGGAAGAAATCCCCATCGCCGACGCAGAAGTCGACCTCGCCTTCTTCTCGCAATCGCTCCATCACGCCCTGCACCCCGATCGCGCCGTCGAAGAGGCCTTCCGCATTCTCACCCCCGGTGGCCGCATTGTCCTCCTCGACCTAGCCAAGCACCGCTTCGAAGAAGCCCGCGAGCTCTACGCCGACGAGTGGCTGGGCTTCAGCGAAGTGGAACTCGAAGCCATGCTGGAAAAAGCCGGCTTCACCGATGTACAAACCTCCATCGTCCACAAAGAGCCCGAGACACCACAATTCCAGACCCTTCTTGCAGTCGCAAACAAACCCCTCAAAAGTGCTTCCTGAGTAACTCGGGAATCTATCAGTTGATGCCAGGCGCAGATACGTTCCAGACGCGCACGTGGGGACGAATCCGAATTAATTTTCCAGGCCTCCAATTGGAGGCCTGGAAAACCGACTATTTTCCGGTATAGGAAACTCGCCAAATTGAATTCGACCCATCATCCGTAACCAGCAACGAACCGTCAGGTGCAGTCGTCACACCTACGGGACGGCCCCAGACATCTCCGCTGGGCAGCACAAAGCCTGTAAGGAAATCTTCGTATCCGCCGTTGGACTTGCCGGTATGATGCAGCGGCACGCGAATCACTTCATAGCCCGTTCGAGTCGCCCTGTTCCATGAGCCGTGCTCCGATGCGAAGATATCTCCCTTGTATTCCGGCGGAAACTGCTTCCCTTCATAGAAGGTCATTTCCAGCGAGGCGTTGTGCGGCTGCAGCAGCACGTCCGGAACAATCACTTTGTCTTTCAGCTCTGGGTGCTTGCCTTCGTGGCGCGGGTCCTGATGCGGGCCGATATACCACCATGGCCAGCCGTAAAAGCCGCCCTGTTCCACATGCGTAATGTAATCGGGAACCAGGTTGTCGCCCAGTGCGTCGCGCTCATTCACAGAACACCACAGTTGGCCGGTCAGCGGGTTCACGGCCAGTCCGACCGGGTTGCGAATACCAGAAGCGTAGACGCGCATGTTCGAGCCATCGGGATTGAATGCGAGTATCTTTGCGCGGAGCTTCTCGTCCGGATGGGTATCCGGATCATCCACATTCGAGCCCGATCCAACGGAAACGAACATTGTATTGCCATCGGGCGAGAACTGCACGTCACGCGTAACATGCCCATGGGGTTCGCCAGCCAGGTCCGTCAAATGCTCCGCGTCTCCACGCGCCTTCAGGTCACCGTTCTCGTATGGAAAGCGCACCACGGAGTTGGTGTTCCCGACATATACCCATTTCGGATTCGGACCCAGTGGGTAAAAAGCAATGCCGAAGGGGTGTCCGAGACCAGTGGCAAAGATACTGGTGATCTCCGGCTTGCCGTCCGGAGTGATTCCGCGGAAAACGAGAATTTGCCCCTTGTCACTCTCAGCCACGAAAAAGTCGCCATTGGGTGCAGTACGAATCAGCCGTGGATTCACCAGCCCGGTTGCGTAGAGTCCCACCTTGAAGCCGTTCGGCGCCTTCGGCCACGCGGAATCCGGACGAGCAACGACACGGGGGCCATTGCCCGCCGAATTCGTGGCAAACGGCGCGGGAAGGTCCTGAACTGTGATCTTGCGCGGAGTTCCCGGCTTTTCAAATCGAAAATCGGTGAACGGCGGCTTGGGTGCCGGCGCATTCAGAACCGCCGAGTTGGTTGCTTCGCTCGCGCTGGCGGCTGCCAAGTGCGTTGGGGCCGCGGTGGGTATTGCTCTAAGGTAACTAATGATTTGCCAACGCCGCCGCTCCGCCAGGCTCGCCCATGACGGCATCCCATTCGTCTTGTCGCCGCGAGTGATGTACCAGAAAATCTCGCCGGGCTTCGCCGTTTGCGTCGGACCATGGGCGAGTGCCGCAATGTTGGCCATTCCCTCGCCATTCTGACCGTGGCAGGCAGCACACTGTTTCGCGTAAATCTTCTGGCCTGCCTTGACGTTCAGCTCTCCCTGGTAGGGATTCTCTCGTCCGGCAACTGAAGCTGGGGCGTTATGAAAACTCCCGGTCTGAGCCGGCAGTTGCATCGATACCAATAGAGCGGTGACGGTTGAACTGAAGATAAACAGCAACCGGCTTAATGCAATTCGTCCTGATTTCAATTTGTTACTCCTGGATGGGGAAGTTTGGGCCTGTTCACGCGGCTCGACCTCGCGCTTTCGGTCCGAGGTGGTCACACAGAATCATAACCCCACCACCGAAGAATCACATCCAGGAGAATAGAGTAGGCAGGAACCACCAGACATTCACGCCCCGAATTGAACTTCAGCGGCAATTGCGCGTGCCCCTTTGGGTCCCCTTCCGCAGCAAAGTTTGCCCGGTCCTCTGCCGGAATCTCGACGCCGTCGACCCGCTTGTGGAAGTGCTTGAGCCGCTACCCCATGCGCAGAGCTTGCATCGGGTTCAAGCGCGAGGAACGCCATGCCGGAAGAGCACATGCCAGCGTGGCCACCAGGGCCACCACCATTGTGACCGCCGCAAATACGCTCCAGTCGAGCGGGCTGATGCCATAGAGCAGTGTGCGCAGCAACCGCACGACGAAGGCGGCTACGATGAGTCCGGCGGCAAGACCCGCAACGGCGGGGCGCAGTCCATCCAGCAACATAAGGCGGAGTACCGAGTTGCGCGATGCTCCAAGTGCGATGCGGATACCTATCTCGCTTGTTCTCTGCGTACCAAGATACACAAGAACTCCGTAGAGCCCTACCGCGGCAAGCAGCAGCGCAATCACGGCAAACGCCAGCACCAGGGTTGAAGTAAAGCTCTCGTCCAGGGTCGATTTGCCGATCGACTGCTCCATCGTGAGCACGTTCGCCACCGGCAGGTCCGGATCGAACTGCGCCAGCAGTTTCTCGATCGGTGCGGCGAGGCTTGCCACATTCATATCAGATTGGACAGCAATGGCGGCGCTGGGCCAGCCACCCGAGTAAAGCGGAAAATACAAAGTCGGCGATTCTTCTTCCGTCAGCCCCCAGAGCGTGTTGCCGACCACGCCCACAATCTCGAACCCCTGAGGCGGAACGCCCAGAAAATCAAGCGCCTTCACGTGCTTACCAATCGCATCCTGGCCCGGAAAATAACGGTGCGCAAACGATTCGCTTGCGATCACCGAACGCGCTTTGTCGAGCGATTCGCTGTCGGTGAAGAAGCGGCCTCGAAGCAGCGGAATACCAATGGCACTGAAGTAGCCCGGATCTGCGCCGCGCACGATAGCGACCTGCGCGTCACCTGGCGTGACATCTGGCCGCTCGGGAATCGTGAAGCGCGTGTCTCCGCCGTAGCCCTGCCCCGGCAACGCTGTCGCTATGCCTGCCGCCTTCACACCCGGCAAAGTCCGCAGCCTGGGTAACAGTTGTTCATAGAACGCCGCCACTTTCTCCGAACTGTTGTAGCGCGCATCCGGCAGCGAGAAGTGCATCGTCAGCATGTTCTTCGTGGCGCAACCAATGTCGCTCGAGCGCAGATGCTGATAGCTCTTCAACAGCAGTCCCGCGGCAATTAGCAAAACCATCGTCAATCCCACTTCGGCCGCCAGGAGAATCCTGCGCAGCCGCGCTCTTCCCCGTCCCGCGCTGCCGGTACGCGGAGACTCCTGCAGCGGTTCCAGCAGAGGACTCCGCATCAGCGAGGCAGCCGGAATCAGACCCGCAAGCGCGCCGCTGGCAGCCATGATGCCGAGCCCGAAGAGGACTGACACCGCGTCCATTTGGATGGCGCTCACGCGCGCCATGTCGGGACGTGAAGCCACTAGCCAGCGCACCGCAACCCACGCCAGCGGCAGTCCTAGCAGTCCTCCAGCCGCCGCAAGCGTCATGCTCTCTGTGACCTGCTCGCGTAGCAGCCTCCAACGGCTTCCGCCCAGCGCCGCGCGAATTGAAATCTCCTTGCGCCGCGATGCCGAACGCGCCACCAGCAGATTCGCCACATTCAAACACGCAATCAGCAGCACGCAACTGGTCGCGCACAACAGCACGAAGAGTTGCGTCTTTGCGTCATGCACCATGCCATCGAGCATTGTGCGGGCGTTTGCTACGGTACCGACCGACGGGTCTGGAGTCTGCATGTGCACGCGCTTTTCCGCAGTGTCCACCTCGCTCCGTGCCTGCCCCAGCGTGGCGCCGGGCTTGAGCCGCGCCAGCACGAAGTAGTTGTGATTATCCACTCGCCGCATTTCGGCAGGGCTCTTTTCGTGATAGATCGCAGCCCATAGCTGAACCGACAAATCCGGATAGCTGAACCAAGACGGCAGCACGCCCACCACGGTGTAAGGCCGCGCATCCAGCAGGATTGTTTTGCCCAGAATTCTCCTGTCGCCGGCATACCTTCGCATCCAAAGGCTCTGTGTCAACACTACAGTTCCCGCCGCTTCCCGCCGATCGTCTGCCTCGCCAAACAATCGCCCTGTTTCCGGGTCCACACCGAGCATTGAGAACAGATTCCAGGAGCATTCGGCATAGCGAATTCTTTCTGGCAGGGGCCCCCCATCCCCTGAAAGGCTGATGCTGTCCGTGCCGTAGACGGCCATCTGCTCAACGCTCGGCGCCTGCTGTTTCCACGCCGCATACATCCCGCCGGCTACGTAATTGTAGGGTCGCTTCCCGTTAGGACTCTGCTCGTAAAGTTGGATCAGCCGATCGGGGTCCCTGAACGGAAGCGGCTTCAGGAGCACCGATCGCACTACAGCAAAGATCGCCGAATTCGCGCCGATTCCGAGCGCCATCACCAAGATGGCAGCGATGGTAAAGCCCGGCGTCCGTGCCAGCGTACGCGCAGCATACTTCAAGTCACGCCCCACGCCTTCGATCAGCCCCATCGTGTTGCTCTCCCACTCGCTCTCGCGCACGCGCCGCGCACTGCCGAACTTCACATAAGCCTGTCTCCGCGCCTCCTCAGGCGAGAGCCCGCGAGCCTCGTTCTCCTCGATCTCCATTTCGAGATGCACCTCGATCTCGCGCGCCAACTCAGCATCACGACGGTTCCGGCTTAAAAATCGCTTCATGCTCATCGTTGCTCTCCCGCTTCGTGTCAGAAGTCAAGACGCCTGATCCAATGCACGTCGCATCTGGTCGCGCCACTCGACGTCGCAAGAACCTGCAAGAACAGCACCTACCCGAGACTCTCGCCCATCACCCGGCCAATGGCCTCAACCATCTGCCTCCACCGGTTCGTCTCGGCCACCAGTTGCCTGCGCCCCGCTGGCGTCAGTTTGTAGAACTTCGCCTTGCGATTGTTTTCGCTCACACCCCAGTAGGCTTCCAGCCATCCGCGATCCTCCAGCCGATGCAATGCCGGATACAGCGATCCCTGCTCCACTTCAAGCACATTCTCTGACGTGTGTTCAATTACATGCGCGATAGTGTGTCCGTGCGCAGGCCCCATCACCAAGGTGCGCAGAATCAGCATGTCCAGCGTCCCCTGCACCATCTCTCCACTCGGTTGCTTCTTTTCACCCATCTTGAAACACTCCACTCGAACGTCTATGGGAGAAACATACACCACTCGAACATCTATGGAAAGAAATATTTTCGGACTATTGGGCGCCGAATGAGACGGCAAGCAACTTGCCAGAATTCGCTCCGGAACTCGCGACGATCCGCGTATCCCGATTCAGTGAATGAACAACCCCGCCGCAAGTGGCGGGGGATTTGACCCGGATGGGATTCAATTCAGAGCCGCGCACCCTCCGCCTCGAGCAGTTGGCGTTTGCGGTCCACGCCCCATCGGTATCCGGTGAGCGAGCCGCTGGCGCCAACTACCCGATGGCACGGGACCAGCACCGAAACCCGATTCAGTGCGCAGGCCCGGGCCACAGCGCGAGTAGCCTTGGGCATGTCCATCTCACGAGCCAATTGGCTATAGGTGCGCGTCTCTCCCCGGGGGATAGTGCGCAGCGCCTGCCAAACCCGCAGTTGAAATGCAGTGCCGCGCAGATCCAACTCCGTTGATGTCTGCTTTTGGTTTAGCTTTCCACCGTTGCTGACAGCCTCCACGGCCGTCTCCACCAGCTTCGAGAGAGACAGATCGCGGCGCAATGTAGCCAGAGGAAACTCCGTGCGCAGGCTCGCTTCGGCCTCAGCGGATGTGCCTGCGAGGGCAAGCCAGCAAAGACCTCGGGCGGTTGCTCCCACAACGATCCATCCGAACGGCGACCGCGCAGTAGTGTAGCCAATTTTTTCGCCTTCACCGCCTTTGGCAAAGCGTGCCGGCGTCATGCCGAGTTGCGCGCCGTCGTAGGCGCGGCTCGACGATCCGAATCCTGCTTCATAGATTGCCTTGGTCACGG
Organism: Occallatibacter sp.; assembly: GCA_035648535.1. Classification (GTDB taxonomy): domain Bacteria; phylum Acidobacteriota; class Terriglobia; order Terriglobales; family Acidobacteriaceae; genus Telmatobacter. The sequence continues at coordinate 9,430 of DASRLI010000398.1, forward strand.
TATCTCCCTGTTTGAGCGCGCTACGCAACGAACGCGCCCTCAGCGCGCGTTGGTAAGCGAGCGGGCTCACACCCATCTCACGTTTGAAGAGCCGCTGCACGGTGAAGGGACTCATCGCAACCACGCGCCCCAGTTCTTCAAGCCGCACCGGTCTGTCGAGATTGGTTTCAACGTAGGTACGAATCTTATCCAGAGGCTTGCTTTGAGCGGCAGTTGGCTTGCACCTTTTGCATGAGCGAAATCCCGCAGCCTGCGCGTCTGCAGTCGTGCGGAAAAAGCGCACATTCGCCCTGAGCGGCCGCCTGCTTGTGCAACTCGGTCGACAAAAGACGCCAGTAGTTGTCACCGCGTAAAAGAAAGCGGCTTCAGGATCGCGGCCCAGAACCTGCTTCCACGCAACCTCGGAATCGATTACCTCAGGGGCGCCGACCTCGCGAACCAACTGGAGCTTCCTGCTCATGGAAACCATCGTCGCCCATCGGGCCGCATGCACGCTATCCGGTTCTTGCGCGTAATTCGAATTTTCTAAAATACTTTGCTCGCCGACCGGCTACGCAATCTCCTTGAGCGCCGCCTCCGCACGCACGAGGTCCTCTTCCGTATCCACACCGATGGTGTCGCGCGGCGCATCGGCCACATAGAGCGCAATCCCATTCTCCAGCAGCCGCAGTTGCTCAAGCCGCTCCAACTTTTCCAGCGGCGAAGGCGGCAGCGCCGCAAAACGCTCCAGCGCGGCCCTCCGGTATGCATAGATCCCAAGGTGCTTGCGATAGCCGGTAAAGCCAGTCTCATCCCGATCGAACGGGATTGTAGCCCGCGAAAAGTAAAGTGCCCGACCGTCAAGAGCTGTAACCACCTTGACGGCGTTCGGATTCAGGAACTCCTCCGGCGGACAGTGAACCGCCAGCGTGGAAACCTCCACCTCAGGCCGCTCGAATAGTCCCAGTAGCGGCGGGAAGAAATCCGCCGTAAGCGTAGGCTCGTCGCCCTGAATGTTGACGTAAATATCGGCATCAATCTGCCGCGCCACTTCCCTCACCCGGTCCGACCCGCTCGGACACTCCGGCGAAGTCATCACCACGGGAATCCCGCGCTCCCTGCAAACCGAGGCCACTTCCTCTGAATCCGTCGCCACCACCACCGGGTCCATCAGTCCGCTGCTCGCCGCTGCGCGCCACACCCACTCCATCATCGGGCGGCCGGCGATCGCGCGCAGCACCTTGCGGCTCAGCCGCGTCGAACTCAGCCGCGCCGGAATCACCGCGGCAATACCGAACGTGCTCATGCAGGCGAGTTTACAGGAGCAGGTGGGCAGCAATCACCCGCAACGCTCAGCTCGCTCCCGGCAAGCACCTTCAGACACCCTCTTCGCGGCTCACTCGTCCAGGTTAGCCATTGCCGTCCGGGATTGACCTGCTATCCATGCCCCCGTATCATCAAGGTTGGGAGCCGTGCGCCGAATGCGGTCCGCACCTCCCCCTGGCGGGTCATTTCGACCTGCGCCTTCCAGGCATTCACCAGGCACGACACTGGCGGGATAGCTCAGATGGTTAGAGCGACGGATTCATAACCCGTAGGTCGGCAGTTCGATCCTGCCTCCCGCCACCAATTAAATCAACAACATACGCTGGAATTAGGGTCTCAGTTTCGTCCCTCGGTTGCGCGGGGGTTGCGGATGGTTGCTGTTCCAACAACCGCTTTTCGGTCGATTTCTGATCCAATCAGTCCACATAGGAAACTTCTGCTCCAGGGCTTTGCGTTGAGATGGCAGCCGTCCCGGCAGGTGCTCTACGATCTCTCCCTTATTGATGCTCTAACCGCTTGCTCTCCGTCGCCAGTGACCGCTTTAACCGGTATTCAACCATCTGCGTCCAGCATTCCTGCAACCGCAATTCCCGTGTCTTACACCAATATTGGCGTATTTAAACCCTCTATATTGACTCTAAGTCGTTGATTGTATTACTTATTGTGGTTTTTAAAACCCGTAGGTCGGCAGTTCGATCCTGCCCTCCGCCACCAGTTCTGAGCAACGACACACGAAGAAGTCCCAAACCCGCTCCGCCGGCACGTCTACGCCTATCTGTGTGGCCTTGTCCTCCGTAAGTAGATCCTCAAGAGAGACTTATACCAGTATCTCCGCCGCCAATAGACCGCGTGAGCAATTCTCCTGTTTACTCGGGCCAACGTGCGCATCAGCGCTACACTCAAGAGGAGATTATCCTTTCCCTATGTCGTCTTCTGGTCAGCTTCCTGATTCCCTCGGCGCAGAACCGCTATCCATTGCGGTCATCAGCCCCAACGACCAGCGTCGCAACGCGACAATCAGCTCTCTGGACAAGTTCCCCAACGGTCGAATCTGGGAATTCATGTCCTACCCTACGGATATCGACGCAGTCGCGCAGATGCTCAAGGAGCGCTTCGACGTCGTCATCATTGACCTCGATAGTGACCCGGAATACACCCTCCAGCTGATAGAGCAAATCTGCATGAGCGGTTCGACAAACGTAATTGTGTATTCGGGAATAGCCGATCCGGCCATGATGGTCCGCTGCATGCGGGCGGGCTCGCGCGAGTTTCTCCGCATGCCGATCACAACCAGCGTCATGACCGAGGCTCTGGTGCGCGCCTCGGCCCGGCGACTGAAAACTCCACGGCCGGAGGTCGCGGAGCCAGGCTTGCCGGAAGAGACAACCGGCAAACTGCTTGTGTTTTTGAGCGCCAAGGGTGGTTCCGGAGTCACAACGCTGGCTTCCAGTTTCGCCGTATCGCTCGCCGAGCAGTCACGCCAACGCACTCTGCTTATCGATCTCAATCTCCCCATTGGAGACGCGGCACTCAACCTCGGGATCAAAAGCCCGTACTCAACCGCGAACGCGCTCGAGAATGCCGAGCGCCTCGATTCGCATTTTCTCTCATCCCTTCTGGTCCTGCATGTCTCGGGGTTGTTCGTTCTAGCCGCCCCCAGTGAAATGGTCCCTATGCAGCCCGTCGATGGCGCCATCGGCGCCCTGCTGAAAATTGCACTTCAGGATTTTCAATATGTCGTAATCGATGCCGGATCCAGAGCCGATCTCAAGCACACATTTAGCTTCGATGAATCCGCCACCCTCTACCTGGTCACACAACTCGGCATTCCTGAACTGCGTAACGCAAACCGTCTGATCAAGCGTCTCCCCACATTAGGCGGCCCCAAACTCGAAATCGTAATCAACCGATTCGACTCCGGCTCCGAGGGGATTGACGAAGGACTTGTGACCAAGGCCCTCACCCAGCCTGCACGCTGGAAAATTCCCAACGACTACACAGCTGTGCGCCGAATGCAGACTTCCGCCACGCCGCTCACGGGTGAGGACTCGGCCATTGCACAGGCAATCCGGGCAATGGCCGAATCCGTGTGCGGCCAACCCGCCGTCCCGAAAAAGAAAAAAGGATTCGGCCTCTTCTAGAGCCGGCCTTTGCCGGACGGAAGCGTTTTTTGGCCATAGTCTGGCCCACGCCTCTGGCGCAGGCCAGGGCATAAGCACATCCCCAGCCATTTCTCTGCCCAAACCTTAATTCTGCCCCTAATCGGCCGTCCAAAGCCCCGCCCAGGCACCACTTGCGATATCATTGCGTCTAATGGGTAAGCGGCCTGTTTCCCCTTTGGGCCCGCCCCGGTGGTGTGTGTGTCCCGATTCTTCCAGCGTTCTGTGTTTGTGCTCTCCGTAGCCATCTTTGCCGCACTCGGCTTGGGCTTTGCCTTGGGCGAATTCGGCCTGTTCGGCGTTCACGCCGGCAGCGACCAGGATGGCGCCTACCGTCAGATGCGCGTCTATGCCGAGGTCCTGCAGAAGGTCCAGAGCGACTACGTGACCGACCCCAGCATGGGCGACGTTACTACCGGTGCTCTGCACGGTCTGCTTGAGTCGCTCGACGCCGACTCCAGCTATCTCACCCCGACCGAGTACAAGATCTACAAAGAGGAGCCCGCTTCCGGCGCCGCCCAGGTGGGCATCACGGTCTCCAAGCGCTACGGATACGCTACGGTCGTTAATGTAATGCCCGGTTCACCCGCCGATACACACTTGTCTGACGGCGACGTCATTGAATCCATCGGCAGCCAATCCACACGCGAACTCTCGCTGGCCGTCATCCGCCTCATGCTCGAAGGCAAGCCTGGAAGCACGGTTGTGCTCTCTGTAGTGCGCCCCGCCAAGCCCGACCCCGACAAGTTGACGCTCACCCGCGCCGTCATTTTCCCTCCGGCTCTCGGCACGCAGCAGTATGACAGCGCCACAATTCTGTACATCAAGCCCGGCGTACTCACCGCGGACCGCGTGGACCAGATCGCCGCCAAGATCAAGGCCGCACCCCAGGGCAGCAAGATTTTGCTCGATCTGCGAGATTCCACCGGCGACGCTCCGCAGGGGCTGCGCCTGGCTAACTTCTTCATCAATCAGGGAACACTGGCCACGCTTCAGGGCCAGCAATTCACCACCCAGACATTCGCGGCTGACCCCGCAAAGTTCGTGACCAATGCGCCCGTAGCCGTGATCGTTAACCGCGGCACCTACGGCGGCCCTGAACTCACTGCCGCAGCCATTGAAGACCTGAAACGCGGCGATGTAGTCGGAGAACGCACTTTCGGCGAGGGGTCGTTCCAGAAATCCATCGAGTTGCCCGACGGTGCCGACCTTCTGCTCACTGTCGCCAAATTCCAGAGCCCTTCCGGCACCAAGATTCAGGACTCAGCCGTGATCCCCAACGTGGTAGTGACCGCGCCCCAGGACGATGAAGACGAAGGCGCACCTTCCACCAAGGGCGACGAAATGCTCAACAAGGCTCTCGATCTGCTCAAGGCCAAGAGCGCCTGAGGGGAAGTACCGGTTCGGCTTTAAAGGCTGTGCGGCTTTGAGCCGCACAGCCTTCTTCATGCACCCTTCGTTTCCCGATCTTGTACCTAAGTGGTACGGCATCCTGCTCCAGCGCATCTCAGCGCTTCCCTAAAATGCTAGCCTTAAGATGAGGCGTTCTCGCTCCTGTACTTTGGAGAAACGCCCCATGAGGCCTGAATCTCTTGGCTGCCCCCACACATGAGCCTGTGAACCCGCGCGGCCTGGGCCGTAGCCCCCGCCTCGCCAGACCGGCGGTTCCGCCGCATCGTAGCCGGAAGCTCGCCGGCCGCTCTGCTCTCGTGGTCTTGCTGGTGTTGGCGGTCGTGACCGGTTCCCTGGCCGGCCTAACCCTTGTCTACTCGGTCGACCTGCCCCAGATCGACCAACTGGAGCACTACCGCCCCTCGACCACAACCGATCTCTATGATCGCAAGGGCCGCATCATTGGCTCCTTCGCGCTGGAACGCCGCGTGGTGGTCGGTTACGACGACTTCGCTCCCGTCCTCCGTCAGGCCGTCCTCTCCATTGAAGACAAGAGCTTCGAGTCCCATTGGGGCGTCAACGTATTGCGCATCGGTGGTGCTCTGTGGCACGATTTCCGCACCCACGGCCGCTCCCAGGGCGCTTCCACGCTCACCATGCAATTGGCCCGTAACCTCTTCCTCTCCGCTGACCGCCTCTGGGTTCGCAAGCTTCAGGAAGCCTACCTCGCCATTCAGATTGAACGGAGCTTCACCAAACAGCAGATCTTCACCCTCTACGGAAACCAGATCTACCTGGGTAGCGGCATGTACGGCTTCGAGGCGGCCTCCCAGTTTTACTTTTCCAAGCATGCCAGGGACCTGTCGCTTACTGAAGCTGCCCTGCTGGCTGGACTACCGAAAGCGCCATACGCTTACTCGCCCCTTGTAAATCCTGACAAGGCGCTCCGCCGCCGCAACCTGGTGCTCTCCGAAATGGAATCCGACGGCATCATCACCCACGTTCAGGCTGAACAGGCGCGCAGTGCGCCGCTCGGACTACACCTCACACAGCCGCAGGGCTCGGTCGCGCCCTGGTTCCAGGAAGAAGTGCGGCAGGAACTCGACAAGCGCTTCGGCTCAGAGCAGGTTCACGAAGCCGGCCTTCGCATCGACACTACGCTCGACCTCGACCTGCAGCAAACCGCCAACCACTCTGTGCTCGATGGGGTTGCCACTTATGAGCGCCGCCGCGGATGGAAGGGTCACCTTGAGAACGTGCTCGCAGCTGACTCCACTCTCAGGGACTACAAACATCCCGACTGGGCTATTGCTTCCGGGCCCGGCGACTATGTCCACGCCCTCGTCACACACGTTCTTCCCAACGAGATCTACGCGCGCGTCGGCCCACCGAGCCAGCCAAATGCTGAGATATTACTCATGCAGGCGGACTGGCAATGGACGGGCCAGCGTTATGCCGATGCCCTCGTCAAGCCCGGCGACATCATCTATGTGCATCTTGCTGCCACGGAAGGCCCGGTTCGCCGCGCCACACTCGAGCAGGACTCCGGCACGCAGAGCGCCCTGATGGCCGTCGACAACACCAGCGGCGACGTGCTGGCCATGGTCGGCGGCCGCGACTATGCGCTCTCTGTGTTCAACCGCGCCACGCAAGCGCAGAGACAGACCGGCTCCAGTTTCAAGCCCTATGTCTACACCGCCGCCGTCGAAGACGGCGTCAAACCGGACGACACCATTGTGGATGGGCCGGTCAGCTTCGGCGGCTATACTCCGCACAATTACGAGAACGACTACAAGGGCCGAATGACGATCCTCAATGCCTTTGCCGAGTCGCGCAACATCCCCGCCATCAAGCTGGCCGCCCATGTCGGCATTCACAAGGTCATCGACATGGCCCACCGTTTCGGCGTCACCTCCAACATCCCCCCCTATCTGCCCATAGCCATTGGTGCAGTTGAAATCACGCTTGAAGAACAGGTCGCCTCCTACTCCGTTTTTCCAAACGACGGCATCCGCATCACGCCGCACCTGGTCCGCAAGGTCACCAACGCAGACGGCATCACGCTCTGGGAAGACCGTCCCGAGGTCAGCCAGGTCATCGACCAGCAAACAGCGCGCACCATGATGACGCTTCTCCAGGCGGTGACACAACACGGAACCGGCGCGGGCGCTGCGCAGTTGAACCACCCGCTGGGCGGCAAGACCGGAACCACCAGTGACTATACTGACGCGTGGTTCCTCGGCTTTTCGCCTTCGGTTACGTGTGGAGTCTGGATCGGCTTCGACGACCGTGAATCCCTTGGTGAGAAGGAGACCGGCGCCCGAGCCGCACTCCCAATTTGGATGACCTTCATGCGCTCCGCCATCGCCGGCAAGCCCGACGAGCAGTTCCCCGGTTACGGGGAAGACAGCCCAATGCTGAAAGCGGCGGCGGCGGTGCCTGCGAGTCCTGCGCCCGCCAAGGTTGCTCCTTTTCATCCAACAAACCGATAAAGTCCGTTACGGCAGCAATGCCCTCTTCGAGTCCGCCGCCAAGCGCGATTCCACCAAAAGAACGGCCATCCCAGCCCACCCCCAAACCGTCGGTCAAACTTGCAACAGCCGGTCGGCTGGTCAAGCCTACCTTGCCCACGAGGCCAGCCCCCGCCAAACCTCGCGGCGTCGTCAAACCCGCGCTGAATAACCCGCGGCCCTGACAATTCAGCACTTGGGCCTCACATGCCGCGGAATAACTCGTACCAGCCGATGCGCGCGGAGGCCTTGTATCAGAGCACGACTTCAGTCGTGTCGTAACTAGCTGCTAATGGGCGGTGGCTTTAGCCCCAGAGGGATTCGTGCCAATCCTTAATGGCACCCGCTCAAGCTGATACTCTTTGCCGTTAACTGCGCCCCCGGCGTCGCCGTCAGCAACGATTTCCCATCCGGCTGAAACACTGAGAAACCAAACGTCGGAGTGCACACGGCTCCGTTGCCCGGCACCGCATAGATCATGTAGGTCGGCGCCACTGCTGCCTGAGTCGTCCCGCCACTTACAGATCGGAGAGGACTTTGAGCTGGCACGAGCAGTGTATAGGTGGAGCAGAACGGACCAACTCCTGCACATGGCCCGGTTATTGTGCTGAACGTCAGCACCGGCGACGCGGTAAAGACCGGCAACGCCACGGCCCACAGGTTTGGCGAACCATCGGTGGCTTTCGATCCGTCCAGGGCCTGCATCGCATACTGAGGCACCACGGTTCCTGCCACCGCAATCGGCGCACTCGCGATCACCCCCGTAATGGTCGCCGGCGTTGCGGTCTGCTGCTGACCTGCAAAGAAGCCACAGGTTAGCGTGCAGCCTCCCATCAAAATGGTTCTCAGGTTGGCCGTTCCCGAGACCTGCGCCACAAACGGAGGGTACGCCTTGCCGCCGGAGTCCATCGCCTCAAGGACAATAGCCGACGGATAGGCAAGGGCCTGCGCGCACAGGCTAAATCCGCCGTGGACATCGGTCGCAACCTCTTGTGTTGGGAAAAAATCGTAGACGACTGTCGTTGCCAACTCGGTTCCGGACTCCACTACCGCCATCCCCTGCGCCACAGGCTGCGAGGTCAACGAGTCCTGCAATGTCCCGGAGATAACTACACCGCTGCAACCGCTGCCGGGCGGCGCATTAGGCGAAGTTGAATTCCCTCCGCATCCAGCCAGGCAAATCCAGATGAAGCAGACGAGCAGAGAGGCTCCGCACGCGGTCTTCATAGCCGCCTTCGCATACACGGGCTGTGTAGACAGTCCGGAATTGAATTTGCACCATTCTTAACTCCGGCGTGCTCGCGACACTCTACTTCTTCTTCTTCTTTCCCTGCTTCGCGGACTTTTGTTTTTCGTCCGCTGTATGCGTGATCGGAATAGGCGCCAGGTCAGGACCGATGCGCTTCACCTGCGTGTCGATCATCTGGTAGGTGATGGTGCGCGGACTCGCCGGGCGCGTGATGCCTGTGGCCGGGTCTGTTGTGAGGTCCTGGCCGCCTGCAATCAGGAAGCTGAACGTGGGGACGCTGCCGCTGGGCGCGCCCCGACCGGGAGCCTGACTAACCGTCTGGCTTGATACCCGGACCGGTAGGAAACCCTGAATAGGATGCAGCCGGAATGCCGTCTCATAGCGGTGATGATGCAGGCTCCAGGTAAATACTCGCACCTGGTCGAAGTCGAACGGCAGGCCGGACTTGAGCGGGGACGTAACAGTCAGGTACTCGGGAACCTGGTGATCGGAAGTGGTGGCCTCGGGGTCAGTCACTTTGGTCAGCACCCAGGCGCCCACGAAGCGCTGGCCCTCGCCATATTGGCCAATCTCATCCGGAACCTCCACGTCCAGGCGACTGCTGAGCAGCCAGCCGGTGTGGCCCTGGTTGTCGCGAGCCAGCCACCAGTCTTCCATGTCAGGGGGTGGCGCTTCGGGCTGGCCGGCGACAGCTGCAAGATTCCCTGCCGGCTGCCCTGTTGGTTGCTTTGCCGCCCGCGTAGCAGGCTGCGGCGATGCGGGCGCGGGCTGAAGGGTCTTTCCCGGCTGAGCCGGTGTTGGCGCGGCGGACCGAGCAGTTGGTGTGGGGCTTTGACCGGAGACTTTCGGCACCGAACCCCGCGCCAATAGTTGCACCTTTGTGTTGCCTGCGAGTAGATAAAAATGCTCGGTTGTGCGCCCGGGGACGATATGCATGTAGAGGTCGTCGCGGAGGCTCGCGGAGGCGGTCACAGGATCCTCTTTGTGATCGGCGGAGAGTTGTATGAATGCTTGATATGTTTTGCTGTCGATTACGGCGCGGTCTTCTATCCAGCCGATTTCGTTTTTTTCGGTTTTTACTTTGAGGAAGCGGCGGTTGTGATCGAGGACCTGGAGGGGCTGGCCGTTGACTACCGTGGCCACGCGTGCAGAGACGGCGGCTACCCGGTCATGGAGGTACATCTGGCGGGCGGAGACGTAGACGGTGTCGTACTGCTCATGATTGAAACGCTTGCAGCCTGATGCAAGCCCAAGAAAACAAAAGATGATGAGCAGCGACAATGCCTGCAGCTGGAGCACAGAAGCTCGGAGGCGCCGGGGAGAATGAGCGATGAGAATTGGAGTTTGCGTGAACACAGCCTATGGAGATCATCTTGAGAATAGCACTTTCACAGGGTTCGGAGGTTACAAGTCAGAGACCTGAAACCAGCGAATGAAGGGCTGCAAATGGTCGCTCAGAAGGTTACTCGAACCTGCTAAAGGTTCGCTTAAAGGGTTGCGATTTTGTGCAAATGTTCGTTTATAGGGTTGTATTTGTTCGAGCACTTAACCTCTGAGGCAATCCAATTTCGCGAACCGGCTTCGAGCAAGGTTCCGAAAAAGAGCCATGGGTTGTCTGGAACTACCTGGAAATCGCGTAAAAGGGGCTCAAAAGGGCTGGAAATCGAGCTTTTAGCGCGCTTTTGGCAGGCAAATGCGATCAAAGTGCGTCATTTTTCTTCGTTTGCTCTGACTGTGGGGGTGGGACAGTTCTCAGTTCTCAGTTCTCAGTTCTCAGTTTTCAGTTTTCAGTTTTCAGTTTTCAGTTTTCAGCACTCAGCTCTCGGTTTGCGGGATCGCAATCGAGAACTGCTCCCTGCGCACTGTCCACTGTTTCTACGGTGCTGCCGCGATGGCGCTGGCCTGCACCGGATCGGTTCCAGTGGCACTGGTCACGGCGGAGTTGAGCTTGCCGGCAGTCGTGGAGTCGAATGTGTAGGCTGCCAGGTCGGGGCTGCCGCCTGAGCTCACCACCAGCATGTAGTTTCCTGTCGATTCCTGCGTCAGCCCAAAGGGTGTAGTACCTGCCGCGGCCGTTGAGTTCAGGGGAGAGAGAGAGAAGGCGGTTCCGCTGCCGGTGACGGCATAGCCCGCGATGCTGCCGGTGGAACTGCCGCTCACGGTGCGGTTGGCGATATAGACATAGTTGCCGGCAACCGAGCCGTAGCGCGTGGGAGCGATGGCATACGGTGCGATGCCGCCGGTCGCATAAGGCGAACCGGTGACTTCAACGAGAGTGTTGTAGTTGAAGGCGCGCAGGCCGCCGGAGTTGGAACCTGAAATTGCGGCGGTTTCACCGACATAGACCAGCCGATTACTGGGGTCCACGGCCACCGAGACAGCCGCGCCGGCTGCGTTGATCAGCGGTATAGTGACACTGGTTCCGAATGGAGTCGTGTTGCCGGCGGCGAAGACAACATCCTGAGTGCCCCTGGAGCCATCCGCTACAAACACATGTGTATTGTCAGGCGAAATGGCGAGTTGGAAGACGCTCGCAGCCGGAAGCAGGGTGTTTTGCTCAATGGTGGAAGTGGGGACACCGGTGGAGGTGTTGATGGGAATGGCAAGCAGTTCAGCAAGGTTTGGACCGGCTTCGAGCAGCCAGCCACCTGTTGAATCCACCTGCATCGTGGTGGCAACGTCCTGCGAGATCACGTTAGAGCCGTTGGCCAGCGTGAGCGTTCCGCCCGCGCCAATGTCGTAAAGGAAGATGCCGGTGGCCGTGCCCACATAGAGGAAGCCGCCGTTGGGGGCAATGGCGACGGAATAAGGCGCGGAAGAAAGGGTAGATGGATTCCCAACCTGGGTAAGCTTGCCGGCAGCGATGGTATAGCCCACGATCTGTTTGGTCCCCTGGTTGAGCACGTAGAATACGCCACTGGCGGAACCGGTTCCGCCAGTTGCGGTGCAAGTGCCCGACGATGACGTGACTTCAGCGCATAGACTCGTGGTCTGCGAAGCGCTGCCCGAAGCGCCTGTGACCGTAAAATCGTAAGACCCGGCGGTCGTGGAGGACGTAGTGGCAGCCGTAAGCGTGGATGTTTGCGCCGCCGTGCCGCTGATGGTAACCGAGGCCGGAGAGAGGCTGCAGGTTGCGGGACTTGTTGCGCCCGAGGGCGCGGTGGAAACCGCACAAGTGAGCGCGACACTTCCGGTGAACGAATTCGCTGGCGTCACTGTAATAGTTGCGGTATTGCCGGTGGTTGCACCCGGACTAAAGGTCATGTTTCCGCTGTTGGAAAGGGTGAAGCTGTTGCTTCCGCTTGGGGCATCCCAGAACCCCTTACATCCGGCAAGCAGCGGTACTGCCGCCAGCATCAGGCGTGCCCACTTTCCAATGTTCATTGCAGCTCCTCTTTGATCGCCTGATTTCCTATGCCCACATAGAATCGTCTCGCCAGGCCACACGGGTTCAGGTTGACTATGCTCGGGAAACAATTCGCCGACCAACTCAAGGGTATCGCTTCAGTGCGCGTCCTGTCCTGCCGGCGGATCAGACACACTGCGGCAGACTCCTACCCGCTGAGTGGAGAGACGCAGGAGGCGGAACATCCGCTCAGCGGCACTTCTTGATGCGGACTGCTACTGCCTTCAAGGGGATGGAACAGATTAGCAAGCGGTGATTGGAACGATGTCGGTATTCCTTCTGCTGGGGTGTTTACAGTTGCGATGGATGTCTGTGGTCTCCCACCCATTCCGCAAAGGGCGCGGAATGGATGGGGCACCTGAAGTTGTGTTAACACTCAACTCGAAAATGCTGTAAACCAGGTTTTTGACCGCGCGATTTTGTAGGTTCAGATTCATGGTTTCCCAGGTCTCATCCGCCGCGGCGGATGAGACCCTGGGGCACCTGTAATTGGTACAAGAACAAGCCGCCAGAGACCTAGCTGCCCTGCGCGGTTCCGATTGCGAGCGTGAGCGCACAGCCCTTGGCGAGCTTGAGGCTGTCTTTCTTTGCCGCGACGAATGTGCCTGAGGAGGCGCCGCCGATGTGGCTTTCGAGATCGACACCGTTGAGAACGTTCTGCTGAAGCACCTGGAGCTGCTTGGGGTTCCAGGTGGCTACGGTTGTGTATCCGACGTTGCTGGCAGGAACCAGGTCAACGATGGTGACTGCGATGGTGATGGTCTTGCTGTCTTTCAACTGCGCCTGGGTGAAGTGCAGAGTGAGGGTTGACTTGCCGTTGGCCTGTCCGTTGTCCGCAGTGCCGATGAGCACGGTACCGCGCGGCAGCTCGGTTCCGTCCTTGAGTTTGATCTTGTCACTGAGTGTGGCCTTGAATTGCTGGCCCGGCTGGATTTTGTTGGCGTCGAGCGTTTGTGCCAGCGAGGCTTGCGCCGGCACCATCCGCGCGGCATCACTCTGCATTGCCGTTGCTTCAACGCTGAAGGCGGCAGGCTGGCTTTCAAAAGCACGGGCCTGGGCGGCGGAAAACGCCGCGACGGAGAGAATTGCTACAGATAAGGACACCTTCAATTTACTTTTCATGCGAACTACTTCTCCTTATGCTTCGGTTATGCAAGCGTCTCTTTTGCCGCGGTTGTCCAATTCCGATGAAGTCCCAAGGGGTGTGCAAGGGGAAGCTTTCCACAAGGAAAGCAGCTGTTAAGGCTTGGGGCACCACGGGACATTGCATGGAGAACCGCTGCGGGCTCTTTCCCGCGAGAGGCCGCCGCTGTGTCGGACGAATCTCGTTACAGTTGGTGAACGAGATGGTTGTAACAAAGGTCATTTACTAGTTCCATCATTCGGCACATGAACTTCACGCGCTGTGCCGGACAGAAGTGGCATGCAACCGCCTCAAGCAAGGTAAACCTGCCTGCATCCTTTGCATGTAGCGGCCATCACATCCGTGCTGAGATGATGTACGGCGGAAGATGCGCTGCGGTTCAATCAATTCATCTCCTGCTGGCTGCCCGGCTGCGCTTCAATTGCCAACGCAATCCAATCATTCACTGACAGCTTCACAGCATCATTCTTTGTGGAGTGGTTGTCATCTTGAGCGGACGTCGCCGAGGCGACCTCCGCTCCCAATGAACGGGCTGATTGAGTGACGTGGTATCCCACCCTTTCGCCCGAAAGAATGCGAAAGGATGGGGCACGGTAGCTTTTGGGGGAGAACCGGCGCCGCTTCATCCCGGGACGTAACTCGCCGAAGCGAGTAAAGCTGCTCGAGATGACAGGCGTAGTTTGCTGAATGGGTTGCGCGTGAGTTGGCGGTAACTCGGCAGTTACCGTTTCAAAAACATCGCCGGAACCTGAGTCCGGATCGCGCGGACGACGTCTCAATTGCGAGCGGCCCATACCAGCCGTGCACCGACCAGGTCTTCGATGGCCATGCCGACGGACTTGAAGACAATGCGGCGGCCTGTGGGCGCGGCGACTGCGCCGGAGAGAATGTTTCCAATCTCCGCCTGTACCTTTGCGCCCGAGAGCCGCACATCTCCCGATTCGCGTTCCGCGCAGGATTGAGACTCGGCGACAACGAAGCTTGACTGCATGGCCTCGTCGTCGAGCTCGCGCAGCGTTGAGCCAGTGGCACCGACGGCAAGCACCACGGCATGCGGCGACAGCCAGCGGCCTTCGAGAATAGGGGCAGGCGAAGACGTCACGGTGAGGACAACATCGGCCGCGGCGGCTTCGTGAATGGCTACTGCGCGGCCGCCAGATTCTGCAGCGAGTTTTTCGGCATTGGCGCGAGTGCGGCTCCAGATGCGGATGTCCTTGAGCGAGGGACG
>DASRLI010000399.1:0-12970 GCA_035648535.1 Occallatibacter sp.
CTCGGTGGTGAGCACGCCGATGCCGGCGCAGCGCGAGCGGGCGGTGGAACTGGTGGTGAAGATGGGAATGACAGTTTTCATCATCTCGCCTTCAAGCTTCTCGACCATGGCGAGGATGGAGGCCGGATCGTCGATGTCGCGATTGACGCCGCCGATGCGGTTCATGGAGTAGTTGACGCGATTGCCGGAGATGGCGGCGAGCACGTCCATGATCTTCTCGCGAATTTCGAAGCAGGTCATGAACATAGTTTTGAAGCCCATGAGCTTGGAGGCGATGCCGGCCCAGAGAACGTGGGAGTGGAGGCGTTCGAGTTCGGCCATGATGACGCGAATGTATTGGGCGCGCGGTGGCGGGATTTGGCCGGTGAGGCCCTCCATTGCCTGGCAGAGAGTGAGGGTGTGGATGTTTGAGCAGATGCCGCAGACGCGCTCCATGAGGGCGATGACCTGGATGTAGTTGCGGGTTTCGGCCAGGTGCTCGATGCCACGGAAGTTGAAGCCGATATGCAGCTTGGCGTCGATGACCGTTTCGCCTTCGCAGATCATGTCGAGTTTGTAGGGTTCTTCGAGGGCGGGATGGTAGGGGCCCATGGGGATTTTGTAGCTCATTTTTTGACCTCTTCCTGTCCCGGCGCGCCAGTCTCGGGCTTGCAGATGTCGGCGATCTCGCGCAGGTTGACGCCGAGCTTGTCGCCTTCGCGCATCAACAACGGTTCGTATACGCGCCCGGTGAATTCGATCTCGTACTCTTCGTGAATTTCGCGTTCGATCCAGTCGACGGACTCGGTGAGATCGAAGATGCTCTCGATCTTGGGGTTTTCGCCGGGTTCGGCTTTCAGCAGAAAGGGAAAGCCGAGGAGTGTGCCTTCGAGATCCCAGTGATACTCCATGCGAATGCCTTCGTCTTTTGGCAACTGGTAGGCGGTGATGGTGATGAAGCGGGCGCGGGCTGCTTTCATTTCCATGCAGAGTTCACGCACGCTCAGTTCGCCGGAATTGAGCCAGCGGACGCCACCCTTTTCTACCCACGCTTCAGCGCTTCCGAGCTTCTGCGGCAGTGATTCAAGTACGGTCATTGTGTACCTCCGGGGATGGGGTTTGGCGTCTCTGCACCAGCCGCGGGAGACGCAACGGCAGGCGGGGCAGGCGCGGCCGGCTTGACGGTTGATTTGCGCGCGACGGTGTAGGAGTTCTTGAGGTCGCCGATGTGGAGATAGATGGGCGGTGTGGCTTCTTCCTGGTGGATGGCGTGACTCTTGCAGCCTTCGATGCAGCGTCCGCAGAAGGTGCACTGGCCGGGGTCGTAGCTCCAAACGAATTCGCCTTTGCCGGCTTTGAATTCGATGGCGCGGGCGGTGCAACGGAATTTGCAGATGGCGCAACCAGTGCAGAGTTGGGGGTCGAACTTCACGAGTCCCCGGTAGCCATCGCTGACCTTGGGACGCGCGGGGAAGAGCATGGTGCGGTTGCCGCCCCAAAGGTTCTTCCACAACATGGTGAGAATGCTCATGACCTAAACCTCATGAAGAGCGCGGACGAGATGGCCAGTACCGCGAAGATAAGCGTGCATTGCCAGTAGAAACGGACCGTTGTGTCGATGGCCAGCCTCGCCGTGGCGGAGGCAAGCGCGGAGAGAAGGAGGACAATCGCAAAGGACAGCGCAACAAAGACGATGGCGGCGAGCCACCAGATTGCGATGTATGGCGCGGCGAGTGTAGCGACGAGGCCCGTAGCGGCTACCCATTCGAGGCCGTGCGAGAGCTCCCACATGGCCAGCTCGGGGCCGGCGTACTCAACCATGGGGCCGGAGTAGATTTCCTGCTCGGCGTTGGGCAGCGAGAAGGGGTTCAAATGGAGCTTGGCGGGCAGACAGACCAGCAAGGCTGCAATGCCCAACCAGCGCAGTGGTGAGGCAGGAAGTGCGGCGAGTGCCTCAAGGCGGAAGGTGTGCTGCGAGGCCGCGATGGAGACGATGGCGAGAAGGAAGACGACGTTGTAGGCAACGCTGAGAACGGCTTCGCGGGCGGAACCGATTTCGCCGAAGATGGAGCGCGAAGAGAATCCGGCAGCGATGATGCACATGGAGGGCATCTCGAGAAGCGCTAGCAGCAGGATGAGGTCGCCTTCAAATCCGCCGGAGGAGGGAAGCACAGGCAGCAGGCCAACGGCGCCGGCCGCAGATGCGACCGCGATGAGAGGCCAGGCGCGCATGAGCATGCCGGCAATTCCACTGCGCGGCGGAGTGGATTTGCCGAGCAGCTTGATGAAGTCGAAGAAGGGCTGCATGAAGGGAGGTCCGACGCGGCCCTGCATGAGGGCAACGGCCTTGCGTTCAACCCAGAGGATGAACCATGCGGCGGGGACGGCGAAGAGAAGTCCCGGAAAGATGAGCATGCGAGCGAGGGGGGTGACCAGGTCATGGATCCAATTCATGGCTGGACCTCATCGGGTACGGCGGCGATTACGATCTCGGTTACATGTGGATTCATGGCTCTCTCGGCGAGGATTTCAGCGGCCTTGGCGACTCCCTGAATGATGGCGTCGGGACGGGGCGGGCAGCCGGGGACGAAGACATCGACCGGGATGTGCTTCTGGAGCGGGCCGGCCAGCGTGCGGCTGTCGATGAAGACGTTGGTTGTGGCCGGGCAGGAGCCGATGGCGATGACTGCCTTGGGTCCGAGAACCTGGTCGTAGACGGTCTTGATGGCGTTGACCGAGTTTTTGGTAACGGGGCCGGTGATGCAGAGAATGTCGGCGTGGCGCGGGCTGCCTTCAAGGCGGACACCCAACTGTTCGGCGTCGTAGCGAGGAGAGAGGCCGGCGACGATTTCAATGTCGCAACCGTTGCAACTTCCCGAGTTCATATGGAAGAGCCAGGGGCTGTGGCGGCGCGAGTAGCACATCAATTTATTCCAGAGCTTCATAGTCTCCCCCACTTGATCATGTCGAGCAGGCTGGGCCAGATGCCGGCGGCGAGAATGAGCGCGACCATCAGGACGATCGTGGTCTGCAACAGGATTGGCTCCTTCGTTTGCGTATCAGATGGTGGTGGTGAGTCGGCGTCGCTGGGCGGTCCCCACCAGATGCCGGTCAAGGCCAGGACGTAGGCGATGAGGGCGAGGATGGAGGAGAGGATGAAGACGGCAGCGATTGGCCAGCCGATGATGACTGCTGTTTCGTAGAGTTTCCAGCGGCCGATGAAGCCCATGGTCGGCGGAATGCCGAGCATGGCCAGCATGCCGAAGAGGAATCCGAAGGCGCTGACCGGGTAGCGGCTGATGAGGCCGGTGCGATTGCCTTCGAGTGCGCCGGCAGCTTCAGGGCCACTGAGGCAGATGAAGAGCAAGGCCTTGGCGAGTGAGTGAGTGACTGCGGCGATGAGCGCGCCGGTTGTTCCCAGAGCGGTGGCAGCAGCGATGCCGAGCAGCAGGAAGCCGGCGTCTTCAACTGTGGAGAGAACCAGAAGGCGTTTGAGGCTCCGCTGGCTGAGCATGAGTAGCGCAGCGAGGAACGATGTGGCAGCGGCAATGCCGAGCCAGAGGGCAGAGGGTGTGAAGAGGCCGGGCGATGCGTGAGCGGCGATGTACAACTCACCGAAGGCAGCCATGTCTACGACGGCGATGATGAGGCCGAGGACGAGGGCCGGAACTTCATCCGCCAGTTTGAGCAGCCAGAAGAAGAGCGGCACCGCGGCCAGCTTGACGCAGATGCTGGTGAGCAGGAGGGCGCGTGCCCAATCGGCCTGGCCTCGTTCAAGGAGAACGTCGCTGGCGACGAGGGTGAAGGCTGAGATGAAGACGACTGCGAGATAGGTGATCTTTGCGGAACTGGTGCGTGCGGTTTGCCAAACCAGCACGATGGTGAGCAGAGCGCCAAGTTCCAGGAGTCCGAGGCGAAGCCATGGGTCGGTTGAGGCGAGACCCGCGATGGCGGCTGCGCTGACGAGGACCATGAGCCCGGCCAGAGTGCGCGTCTTTGCTTGCGAGAGCGCGGCGATGATCAAGGCAACAGCAGCGATGGCGCAGGCGGCAACGAGCATTTGTGGAACCGGGATCGAAGCCCCGATGGGCAGGTTGCCAACTGCGGGGACCAGGAAGCGGACGGCGGCCAGGATCAGCCCGGCAAGCACGAAGACGAGGACTAATGCTTGCTGCTCCATCCATGAGATGAGGACGCCGAGGCCGCGCGAGACGGCTTGCAATCCGCTCCAGAAGGCGAGATAGACGCAATCGACATTGGACCAGCGGAAGAACTCTTTCCAGTTCTGGAGGAAGATGCCGGAGAAGTCGCCAGCGGTAAGGCGGCCTTGATCGGAGAGTGGTTCGCCACCAGTGAAGATTCCGCCGCCGCTCGAGGCCATTGCTGCGCCTCCTGCCGTTACGGCGACAGTTGCAGGAGTCTGGCGTGCGGCGTAGGCGACTGCGTAGATGATGCCTCCGAGAACGATAGAGACGATAGCGAGAACCAGGCCGCCAGCGGTTGAGAAGCTGCCTGCATCGGAAGCGAGGCCGAACCAGGTGACCTGAACGGTGGCGATGCCGAGTGCGCTCATGATGGGATTGAGGAGGTAGTTGACGGCCAACTGCGGGGCTATGCCAAGGACCACACTGCCGGCGGCGAGAAGGCCCATTCCCCAGACCATGGTGGGAGGAGACTCGTGTGCGTCTTTGGTGGCTTCAGTTAACGGGCCAAGGAAGACCGCGCTGGTGGCTTTTGCGCCGAGGAAGACTGTGCCGAGGCTGACGGCCCAGGCGATCATGGTGGGAACTGCCCAGCCAGCTTGCAAGGCCGCGGCGTAGAGCATCCACTTGCTGGCGAAGCCGCTCATGAGGGGAATGCCCATCATGCTGCCGATGCCAATGAGCCAGGAGATTGTGGTGTTCGGCATCTTCTGAGCGAGGCCGCCGAGCTTGTTCATATCGCGCGTGCCTGTGGCGTGTTGCACCGAGCCGGCATTCAGAAACAGGCCGCCCTTGAAGAATCCGTGATTGAGGCAATGCAGGAGGCCGGCGGTGATGGCGAGTGGGGTGCCGATGCCGATACCCATCATCATGTAGCCGATCTGGCTGACGGTGGAGAAGGCGAGCATGCGCTTGAGATCGGTTTGGACCATTGCGTACATGACGCCGACGGCCATGGTGACGGTGCCGATCCAGACTAATGTTGCTCCCCAGGCAGCCGGCCAAACGCCAAAACTGTGCATGCGCGCGGCGAGATAAACGCCGGACGTTACATAGCAAGCTGCGTGCAGCAGGGAACTGACCGGTGTCGGAGCGGCCATCGCTTCGGGAATCCATGTGTGCAGAGGCACCTGCACGCTCTTGGCCACCAGCGCGACGAGCATGAGCAGGAAGATGCCGGTGGTGAAGTTGTGCGCCACATTCGGATCGGTCCACAGGGCGCTTCCAGTGCGGTGATAAAGGACCAGGATGCCGGCCAGCAGGCCGTAGCCAGCGATGTGCGTCATCAACAATACTTTGCGCGCGCCGGCGACAGCCTCACGGTTGGTGTACCAAAAGCCAACCAGGCTGAATGAGCAGAGGCCGACCAGTTCCCAGCAGAGATAGAAGATGAACAGGTTGGCGCTGTAGACGAGTCCAACGAAGCCGCCGATGAAGATCAGCATCGTGCAGTAGAAGCGGGTCGCGGCCTTGTCGTGCGCCATATACCCGATTGAGTACAGCAGCACCAGGGCACCGATGGACGAGCCCATGAAAGCGAACAGAACGCTAAGCGCGTCCACGTGCAGGACGAGCGCCAGAGGCGAATCCCACTGGAACAGGTTGAGCTCTATTGCCTGTCCGGAGCGAACTGAAGGCACCATGCCAATGACGGCGAACATTGCCGGCACGCAGGCGAGGAAAGCGAGAATTCCCTTCGTTCGGGCGGAACAGAGCCGCGCTACCAAAATCTGCAGCGCTGCGCCCAACAGGAGCGAGCATGGAGCAACAAGGATGAGGGTCGCGGCTGTCATGACTTCATGTTGAACGCGCGTTCTATCTATGTGATGTGACGGCCCACACAGGCCGGGTGGGCTGTACTATATTGTGGTACTAATTACCGTAATATAGTAATCTGGATTTGATAAACCTTGAAGAATCCGCGCCACTTTGTGGTCAAGCGGCAGAGCCCCGACACCTGTCTGCAAATCTCATCCGTCGCTCATCAACTATACTTTTCAGCATCGCTTCCAGTAGCCAGACATTGGCCAGTCGGGATCGGACGGCCATTGCGGCAGGAGCATCTTCATGCGCATCGTCACGAACTCCAAGCTAATTCCAGCCGCGCTCTTGCTTTCAATTTCATGGATCGCCACTTGTTCGATCTCAGCGCAAGCGCGGGCAGCGAACCCTGCACAGTCCCAGCCTGTCACGGCCAGTTCAAGAATGGCCAACGAGAAGGCCATCATCGCGCCGCCCTCCGCAAACTACAGGCAGGTACAGCGACGTCTCGCGCAGGGATGGAACACTTGGGACGTGAACAGCGTCACAACCCAGGTGCTGCTTCCTGAGGGCCTGACGATCCATGTCGGCCTCAAGCACAACACCACCGAGGGCAGCGACGCATTTCTCCAGAATGTGCTGATCGGCCGGCTCGAGCCGGGCGCGGAGCAGGTAGTTCCCGGTTCGCACTCTTGGGACGGCAGCTATACAGATCTGCGCGTCTCGTGGAAGGGGCACAGTTGGCGCATTCAAAGCGGCAGGGAAGCGAACGACCTGGTGTTGCTCGTAACGCCTCTGCCGTCTACGCCGATCTCCGCATTGCCTCCGTCGCTTATTTTCTCGGTCGATTTCCTGTGGAATCTGCCGGGATCCGCGATTCGGCGCGAAGATTTCATCGAGACGCACGGAGCGTCGGGGTTGGTGCCGGTCTATTGCACGTGCGCGCAGCCCTCCCGCAATCCAATCCGCGATTACGCCGACATCCCCGTCGCAGGGCCGTATTTTTCCACGGCCTTTGAAGTGCCGGTCGGCGTCAGTACCGGCAAGCGCCGTACCATGGCCGAAATCGATGCGGTGATCGAGCGGCAGCGGCAGGCTTACGCGGAGGCGATCGCGTTGGTGGGCAAGGCGGGGCTCGGAAGAGCGGGGCCGATTGTGGATGCAATTGAAACCACGCTGGGTTGGGACACCATCTACGAGCCGAACAAACAACGCGTGATCTCGCCGGTCAGCCGTGTCTGGAGCGTTCACTGGGGTGGCTATGTTCTCTTCGACTGGGACACTTTTTTCGCGGCCACCCTGGCCGGCATTGGCGACAAAGACCTGGCCTACGCCAATGCCATCGAGATCCTCCGCGAACAAACACCCCAAGGTTTTGTGCCCAACTACGCGCGACCGGGCGGGTGGAAGAGCTTCGACCGCTCCGAGCCGCCTGTAGGGGCCATCACCGTGCTTGGTTTGTACAGGCAATTCCACGACCGCTGGTTCCTTGAGGAGACGTTCCAGCCGCTGCTCCTGTGGAATCGCTGGTGGAGTGGGCATCGCGATATTCAGGGATACCTGGCCTGGGGCAGCGACGGCGATAATCAGCCGGCGAACCTGGACGATCATTCGCGAGGAACTCACCAGGGCGCAGAATACGAGTCTGGCCTGGACAACAGCCCGATGTATGATGCGACGACTTATAGCCCGCAGTCGCATCTGCTGGAGTACGCCGACGTTGGCCTGATGAGCATGTATATCGCGGATTGCGATGCGCTCGCCTCGATTGCCGAGGTACTGGAAAAGCCGAATGAAGCGAAAGAGTTGCACGATCGCGGTGCGCGCTACCGGGCAAAACTTGAGACGTTATGGAATGATCAGGCGGGGATATTTCTCAACAAGGATCTGCATACCGGGGAGTTCAATCTCCGCCTCTCGCCTACAAACTTTTATCCGATGCTCGCCCACGCAGCCACACCCGCCCAAGCCAGGATCATGCTGGAAAAGCATCTGCTCAACCCGAAGGAATTCTGGGGCGAGTGGGTCATTCCTTCCATCGCACGCGACGATCACGCCTTCCAGGACCAGAACTACTGGCGAGGAAGAATCTGGGGGCCAATGAACTACCTGGTCTATCTCGGATTACGTAACTACGACGATCTGGATACCCGCCGCGACTTCGCGCAAAAGTCCTACAGCCTGTTCCTGAAGGAGTGGAGCGAAAACGATCACGTCCACGAGAACTACAACGCCATTCTGGGTACGGGCGACGACGTCACCAGCAGCGACCGCTTTTACCATTGGGGTGCTTTGCTGGGATATGTTGAGTACCTGGAACAAAGCTACCCATCCGAAACGCCTCCTTCCAAACCCCAGGCCGCTCCGTAAGATGCGATGCGACCTTCAAGTGGCCGCAGTGCAGCCTGCCTGTGCCGGCCGTGGACCTGACCCGGGCGCAGAGGAACTCGGCTTTTCCACGTGCGGGCAATGACGTCAATGACCTAAGATGTCGCGAGGAGATTTTCTGCCATGGTTTCTGCGCTGAAGTTGCCTTGTAAGCCTTTACTTCTCTTGGTTTTTGTGGGAACCCTTCTGTCAACGGGCATCGCAATGGCCCAGCGCAATACGGAGATGGCGAAGGCTGCAGCCCTTCTGCCGCCCGACTCGCGCACCGTTGTCGACCGGTTGAGCAGCCTGCGTGAATTGCCCGTCGGCGCCTGGAAGATGCACACCGGCGACATAGCGCACGGCGAAGATGCGAATCTCGATGACAGCAGCTGGCAACCCATTGCAGTGGGTGAAAAGGCTCCGAATGAGGCGGTCTGGATTCGCCAGACCATTAAGGTACCGGAAACGCTGAACGGCTATGACCTCAGCGGCGCACGCATCTGGTTCCAGATTCAAGTCAACGGCAACGGCCCCATGCCGGAGATTCTCTATTTCAACGGCCGGCGCGTGGCGTTGGGTGAAGACCTGGAGCCGGTGGTGCTGTTCGACAAGGCGCAACCTGGTGAGAAGGCTACGGTGGCCGTGAAGATTCTGCACACCGTGGACACGAAGACCTTTCGCGGCGTAACCATGCGCGTCGATTTTGCCGAAGGCCGGCCGAATCCTGAAGATCTCCGCGAGGAATTTCTCTCCGCCGCACTGCTGGTTCCCTCGCTTGCGCCGGCCGATGCGTCGAAGGTGGCAACCTTGAACGACGCCATCCACGCCGTAGACCTGGCCGCCCTGGAGGCACACGATCAATCTAAATTTGATGCGAGCCTCAAGGCGGCGCAGTCAAAGCTCGAGGCCTTGAAGCCGCTGCTGAAACAGGCCGAGTTTCATCTGGACGGCAACGCGCATATCGATGCGGCGTGGCTGTGGCCGTGGAGCGAAACTGTTGACGTGGTCAAGCGCACGTTTTCGACGGCGCTGCAGTTGATGTATGAGTACCCCGGTTACACGTTCACACAGTCTGCCGCTGCCTACAACGAGTGGATGGCCGACAAGTATCCCGACATGAATGCCGAGATTGCGCAGCGCATCAAGGAAGGGCGCTGGGAGATTGTGGGCGGCATGTGGGTAGAGCCCGACCTGAATATGCCGGACGGCGAGTCGCTTGTTCGTCAACTGCTGGTAGGCAAGCGCTGGTTCAAGCAGGCCTACGGCGTCGACGTGCGCATCGGCTGGAATCCGGATTCGTTCGGCTACACGTGGCAGTTGCCGCAGATCTATAAGAAGAGCGGCGTGGACTACTTTGTCACGCAGAAGATGACCTGGAACGACACCAATCAGTTGCCGTTCAAGTTGTTCTGGTGGGAGTCGCCGGACGGGTCGAAGGTGCTCGCGTATTTCCCGCACGACTATGTGAACACGTCGGAGAATCCGGTCCGGCTTGCCGGAGACCTGAAAGCGGCACGCGAGCATTCTCCTGGAATGACTGAGATGCTGGATCTCTACGGCATCGGCGACCACGGCGGCGGGCCCACACGCGCCATTCTCGACGAGAGTTTCCACTGGGAGGGCCAGGGGCACGTAACGCCGAAGTACGAGTTCGGCACCGCGCAGAGCTTCTTCTCGTCGGTCGAAAAGCAGATTGTACCGCAAAGCCCAACGTGGAACTACGAGTCGATTGCCAAGGGATACACGCCTCCTCCGGTGGTGCCGGAGAAGGTTGCGATTCCTACTTGGAAGAGCGAACTCTACTTTGAGTATCACCGCGGCGTGATGACTACGCAGGCCAATCTCAAGGCCAACATGCGGCACAGCGAAGAGCAGGTGCTGAACGCGGAGAAGTGGTCTTCGCTGGCGTGGCTGGCTGGGAAGAAGTATCCGGCTGCGGAGATTACGGAGGACTGGAAGAAGGTGCTGTTCAACCAGTTCCACGATCTGGCGGCAGGGTCGGGAATTGGCGTTATCTACAGGGATGCGCAAAAGGATTACGATGTCGTGCGCTGGTCGACGAATGAGATCAAGGCCGGAGCACTGCAGACGGTGGCGGAGACTATCGCTACAGAAAGCAAATCGGAAAAACGTGTTCCGATTGTCCTCTTCAATCCGCTCGGCTGGACTCGCTCCGGAGATGTGACGGTGAATGTGCAACTCCCGGCGAGCGCGACGCAGGCTGCCTATCCTCTTGTTGGCAACGGCACCCATACTTTCGCGACGATGCTCAAGCGCGATGCGAAAACGGGCGTTGCCGCCCTCAGCATTCCTGCCGTCGATGTTCCCGCGCTGGGATACAAAGTGGTTTGGGTCGATCCTTCAACTGGTGCGGCCCCGTCCGCGCCCAAGGGCACCGAGTCTGAATCAGGAAAATCGCTGGTGCTCGAGAATCAATTTATCCGCGTGGCCGTGGACCGGACTACGGGCTGCATCACAAGCCTCTTTGACAAACGCTCGAACTTCGAAACACTCGCGGCCGGTGCCTGCGGCAACGAGTTGCAGACGTTCAAAGACACGCCGAAGGACTACGATGCCTGGAACATCGATCCTGGCACCTTGGATCAGCCGATGTCTCTTTCTACCAGCGCCGCTACAGTGTCTGCCGAAGGCACGACGGCAGTTCGCGTCACGCGTTCCTGGCAGAGTTCAAAGTTCGTGCAAACCATCTGGTTGAGACCGGATACCGATCAGGTCGACGTCGAGAACGATATCGACTGGCACGAGCGCCATGTGCTGCTGAAGGCGGCGTTCCCGCTTGCTGCTACGAGCGGATTTGCTACTTTCGAGATTCCTTATGGCGCAATCGACCGGCCTACCACGCGCAACAACACGTGGGAGCAGGCACAGTTTGAGGTTCCGGCCATGCGCTGGGCCGACCTTGGAGACGGCAAGCACGGAATGAGCCTGCTGAACCAGACCAAGTATGGATACGACGCAGTGGGCAACATGCTGCGGCTTACGCTGCTGCGTTCGCCTACGTGGCCCGATCCGGAGGCAGACCAGGGACATCACCACTTTCACTATGCGCTTTATCCGCACACCGGAACGTGGAAAGATGCGCTCACTGTGCGCCATGGATGGGAGTACGACTATCCGCTCACGGCGGTGGTAACGACGGCTCACGCGGGAACGTTGCCGGCCGAACATTCATTCGCGTCGGTCTCGCCGGACAACGTGGTTTTGACCGCCGTGAAAAAGGCTGAGGACGAGAAGGGGCTCATCTTCCGCGTCTACGAGTGGGCAGGGAAGAGCGCGACGGCTGAGTTCCATGTGCCTGCGGGCGCGACCTCCGCCACCGTCACCAATCTGATGGAAGCGCCCGAGGGTGGCGCGCTGGCGGTTGCTGGCGATGTGGTCAAAGTCCCGATTCATCCGTACGAGATCCTGACCATCCGGGTGGATTACCCGGGCGGCGGACCTAAACAATAGAGTCTGTTCAATCAAAATCGAAAGGGGGTCCCAAAGAGGGGGCCCCTTTTTGGTAATCTGAGAGCAGCAAGGAGCCTGCGCGATGAATATCACTTCCCCATTCTTCGTTGTCCCAGTGATTATTGCCGTGTTTGTGGCTGCGATTCTGTTCGCAACCAGCAGCAAGGAAGACGGACACTCATCCCACTGATTCAAGCGATTCCTGGAACAATTCAGTAATTGCCGTCGTATAACAGGGCAAGAGGACGGTGGCCATGACAGAAAACTCGCTGCGGAACAAGATTGGAAAAGCGACAGGCTTGCTCGCCGGTTTTGCGTTGCTCGCCGTGCTTTCCGGTTGCAGGGTGCACGTGGACAAGGGCGCCAACGGCGAGGATAAGAACGTCCAGGTGGATACTCCTTTTGGCGGCGTCCACGTGAACACCAACCAGACGACTGCTGCCGATCTAGGTCTTCCTGTTTATCCCGGCGCCGAGACGGTAAGCAACGACGACAAGCACAAGTCGGCCGACGTGCACCTTGGCTTCGGCGAGTGGGAGTTGCGGGTGCGAGCGGTTTCTTACGCTACCCCGGACTCACAAGACAAGGTGCTCGCCTTCTATAAAAAGGCATTGGGCCGTTACGGCGACGTGATTACCTGCCAGGGCAACAATCCTGTGGGCACTCCGGTGACGACTTCGGAAGGCCTGACCTGCTCAGACGACAAGGGCAACAATGTGAAGATCGACCGCAGCGATTATGGTTCCAGCAAGAACGGCCTCGAGTTGAAGGCCGGATCCAAGCGTCACCAGCACATTGTGGGCTTCGAAGAACCAAAGGATGGAAAGACGCGATTCGCCTTGGTGGCGCTGGATTTGCCAGCAGGAGCAGACAAGGGCGGGGATAAGAGCGACTAAGGTGCAACCAGCGCCCTGGTGTTGGCTGACGCAACCGAGGCCAAGTTCACCGTTCGCTACGGCCCTCCGAAAACAGATGCCGTGTCGCAAGGTGCAGAGCGGCATCCGTAACCCGGTCCCGAATTCTGCTACACTGATTCAAGCGCAATCAAGGGGTTAATACGCGCCAGGCCGCGCCCCAACGATACGCATCTGCAACCCATGTTCGGGGAGTGGCTCAGCCTGGTAGAGCACCTGGTTCGGGACCAGGGGGTCGGAGGTTCAAATCCTCTCTCCCCGACCATTCTTTCT
>DASRLI010000400.1:0-11162 GCA_035648535.1 Occallatibacter sp.
GATCTTGTAGTTCCCTGGGGCAAGACTTACAAAACGGTAATTTCCGGCGGAATCAGTAGCCGTTGTCTTAATGACTCCGGTCGCATTGTTGACGAGATTGATTTGCGCTTTGGCTACACTAGCCCCTGATGTGTCCTGTACTGCCCCCTGGATGCTCGCCGTAAATTGCGCAAAGGCGGGAACACCCCAGAAAGCTAACATCGAACAAACAAGGGTGGCAACAACTGACACCTTGCGTTGCACCATTGGATTCTCCTGTATTCAGTCGATCAAGGGTTGGTTATTGGACTGTTCTTATTTGGATGTTGCGGGAAAACGTTTCCCCGCATCCAGTACGCTTTTTACTTAGACCGCGGATGCACTGTCAATGGGTTCTTTGTCCTATTGCCTTAAATTAATGAAAATAAAAGACAACTACCGCTTCCAACCCCTGTTTGGCACTAGTCCTACACCCTCTCTGATGGTTACCAGCTGATTCGCTGAGATTCGCTGGTATCGTTCATGCAGACCATTGGGCCAGTAAATGTCTACTGCAGCTTCTGTTGAATCTCCTAAACCGAAATGAAGCCGGGGATCATTGCAAGAGTAATAGCTGGATTGACTTACGAGTGCCTGCGCCTGCACTTTGTTTCCGTAATGGGCTAGGACTCGGGCTCCGATTGCACTTCGGTTCGACTTCACGCCTTCCAGTTTTATCTTCAGCCAGTTCGGCTTGACTTTCAGATCGTTTCGCAGGAGTGAGGGCGGTTGATTCATATTGACTATCAGCACATCGATGTCGCCGTCATTGTCAAAATCGCCAAAAGCACAACCCCGGCTGCTATGAGCCGCCGTAATACCATCGCCCCCTTGCGTTTCCAGTTCCTCAAATGTGCCGTTTCCCAGGTTGCGAAACAGAACGCGTGGAGTCATGTACGGAAACTGCGGCAGCTTTTTCTCGACTTCTGGATACACGCTGCCCGTCACAAAAAGCACGTCCGGGTAGCCATCGTTATCCAGGTCGAAAATCCCGGCACCCCAGCTTGTAAAGCGAGTCTCCACTCCGATCTTTGCGGCACGACTGACCTCATCGAAATTCCCTTTCCCGTCATTCCGATAGAAACCAGCCGTGTCGCTAACGAAATGTGTCTTGAACAGGTCCAGGTGTCCGTCGAGGTTATAGTCTCCGATGCCGACGCCCATACCAGCTTGTTCCATTCCATCGTCGCTCAGTGCAACACCTCGAGTTACGCCTTCTTCACGAAATGTTCCGTCATGATTGTTCATAAACAACAGGCTGGGCGTCGAATCACATGCCACAAAGATGTCCGGCCAGCCATCTTCGTCAAAATCGGCTGCAACGACGGTCATTCCATAGCTCTCAGTGGCAATATCGATGCCGGCCTGCTTCGTAACGTCGGTGAAGGTACCGTCGCCGTTGTTCCGGTAGAGAGAGTGTCGTCCGGTTGGCAACCCTCGAGGCCCACAATTGACCGGGACTCCTTTGAAATTGCAGGTGGATTTTTCGCCAGGGGCAGGAGCGTGCTCAAACGAAAAGCGAATGTAGTTCGAGACGAAGAGATCCAGGTGACCATCGCGGTTGTAATCCACCCAGGCACATCCCGCTCCCCATCGTGCGGGACCGGACTCCCATAAACCGGCCTCCTTCGTCACGTCGGTGAATGTACCGTTGCCGTTGTTTCTGTAAAGGCGATTCTGACCAAAATATGTGCAAAAGATATCGTCGAAGCCGTCATTGTTGTAGTCGCCGACACAGACACCATTTGCCCACCCCACTGCTTTCAGCCCCGCCTTCTCCGTTACATCTGTAAATGTGCCGTCACGGTTGTTTTTATAGAGGCGATTCGTCGCTTCCGGGGGATCTCCTTCCAGGCGCGTGCCCGAAAGCAGGAAGATATCCATCCAGCCATCGTTGTCGTAATCGATAAATGCACAGCCACATCCATTTGCTTCCATGATGTATTTCTTCGATTCAATACCGCCGTAGATTACAGGCGCGTGCAAGCCTGCTTCTTTCGCGACATCGGTGAACTGCGCGTAGAAAGGCCGGCCAGAAGGTGCTGGCTTTGCCTGCGCTGCAATGTTGCGTGTCGCTATTCCCTGGTCTTGCCCGAGAAATCGCTGGGCAGAAGCGCAGAGAGACAGAAGTACGAATGAACGTCGGCTTATAGTCATTGGATATCCTGGCTGGAACTCCTCCATTATCGGGATTCAAAGTACTCGAGTAAAGGTTTACCGCTCCCATCAATCTCGCTTCAATTAATCGGACGAGCCAGCCGGTGCAACGATCAGCTTATAGCGGTTCCGTTCTCCTTCCACCTTGGTTGCGTCCTGGCGCGCCTTGGCCAGTCTCTTGAGCAAATCGGGAATCTCTGCCGTGGTGCCCATCTTGCGGAGCGCGATGACAAGATGGTACAAGGCGCCTTGGTCCGATGGATCTTGCTGGAGAACCAACCGGCACTCCTTGGCTGCCAGTGCGTTCTGGCCGGAGTCGAGGTAGTACTTGGCCAACACGTTATGGGCAGCAGTGAGTGAAGGCTGCAGAGTCACAGCTCGCTTTGCGGAATCCAGGCCTTGCTCAAACTCGGGTGAGCCAGGTTCCGGGGACTTCTGCGACATGATTGCAGCCTGCAGGTACCAGAGAAACGCATCGTCAGGCTGCTTGGCAAGCTTGGCTCGCACCGTTGCCAGTGCTCGATCTGGATCGTTCTGGTTCTGCTCCTCGGCAAGCATGCCCTGTGCCGCCGCGCTCATTCCTTGCTTCGGATCGAGTTGCTCAGCCTTATCAAAATCGGCCTGCGCCTTTTCATAATCTGCAAGCTGAACGTAAAGCACGCCTCGCGCCAGATACAGTTGAGCCGCTGCCGGTTGGATCTTGAGGCCGGCATTGAGCATCTCGACGCCGGTCTGAAACGACTGGTGATCCATGGCAATTTGAGCGAAGTCCACGTACAAGGCGGTCTGGAGCGGGTCCTTTACAATCGCATCTCGCAATATCTTGACCGCATTGGGAGTGTCTTTATTCGCCTCGTAGATAGCTGCCGCCAACCGCATCGCACTGACGTCAGGAGACAAGTCCAAAAGTGGCTGCACAGTAGCTAGTGCGTCCTGGGGTTTGCCCGCTGCCAGCTGAACCGCAGCCAGACCTTGTCTGAATCGGGGCTCGTTTGGCTGGGTCGCCATGAGCCGCTCAAAGACCTGGATGGCTTTCTCAGTCTGCTCGAGCTTCAGCAGGCAAATGCCGTAACCCTGCAGGGCGTCCGGTTGTGAATCCAACATTGGCCCTATCACGGAAAAGTGCTCTACTGCCGTGGCGCAATCGCCTTTCTTCGCGGCAAGCACCGCCAGCATTGCGTGCGAAGTGGTTTCATTCGGGCGCAGCTTCAGAATGTGCTCCAGCAGGGGTATGGCGTCCGCGCTTCCAGCTTCATATTGCAGTTGTGCTGCGCCTTCCAATGCCGGCAGATAGTCCGGTGAAATCTTCAGCGCATGTTCGTAGGAGGCAAGCGCGGATTTTGAATCTCCTGTTCCGGAATATGCCAGGCCCTGCAGCATCCAAAGTTGGGGACTGTCGGGAGACTGCTGGAGCGCGGAATGCAGCCACTGCAGGGCCTGTTGAAAATCGCCGCTGCGAAGCGCCGAGGTAATCGATTGCAGTCGCTCATTTGCCGTCTGCCCAGACATTCCCGCTTGCAGGCAAAGAAAAACAATGACCAGATGAATGCTGCTTAAGAAAGAATTGGCCTTCATGGTTTCTCGCACCTATTTCGTCGTTCGTCTAAATACAGGCCTGCCCGATCATTTGAGTCAATGAAATTGTCAGTGCAGCGCGAAGGCGGGGAACCCGGTCTCCTCGCACCAACCCGTGTACTGGTCATCGGCTGATTCAGGTCACAATCAATTCGCCCGTCGCCCTCTCGCTTAAGGTTGTACGCGCGTCTGCTTCGACGCACACTCCTTTATTGCTTTGTCAACTTCGCTATCCGCACCCGCAGCCAGAAGCTTCTGCCCGTAAGCATCGGCCGCCTTGCAATCGGAACTTGCGACTGCGGCGTTGAATTGCTCCCGATAATACGATTGCAACTGGAATGTAATCTCGAGATCGGCAGGATCGGGGGTAAGTGGATCGATCTCGCGCGCCTCTCGCAGATGCTTCATTCCCTCGGAGGTCTTGCCTTGCATCGTCAGGGCAGCCCCGAGATTGTTCTGTGCGGAGGCATTTCGAGGGTCTAATTCCAGAACTCTTCTCCATTCGGCAATTGCCTCGTCAATCTTGCCCTGTGTAGCGAGATCGGATGCAATATCCAGAAAGCGGTAGGCCTCGGCTGCAGGCACATCGATCTTCATCAGTCCATTGGATGGTATATTCACAAACTCCGGAATGTTGACCGCCCGATTCGCCGCGGTTGCATTGTCGATCAAAATAGCGGGACTGGAGTTGCCTTCCTTATCCAGGTGCGTCAGAAACATCTGCGTGTAGGGCGAACGGCTCTTGGAGGAGAAAACCAGCCAATGGCCATTGGGCGAGAAACTGTGCCAGGAGTTCATCAGCGGCGTATTGCAGCGGAGACGACGGGCCACGCCGCCCTCAAATGGGACAATATACAGTTGACTGTCTGGCCGCATCAACTCTGCATTGCGGCTTTGGACAAAGACAATCCAGCGGCCATCGGGAGAGACCTTCGGAAAACTGTTGCTCATGCCGTTGTTGGAGGCGCCTTCAATCGGAACCGGGACACCTCCCTTGCCGCCGTTAAAGGGGATCCGATACAGGTCGTACTTGATTTGAGTTTCCTCTGGATCGTTGGCATGTCTCGGTAACGTCTGGCCCGGCGTCTCGGGTGCGCGCGCCTCAGCCCGCGCAAACACTACGTACTTTCCATCGGGGCTCCACACCGCGTTCGTTTGCACAAAGCGCTCATCGTCGGCCCCGGGCAAAGGTTGCTTCTTTCCCGTCACTCGGTCGTACCAGGCCAGGATGCCGCGGGTTGGATAAAAGACCTGGAGGAAACGATAGTCCTGGAAGTTGACCAGGAAGTAGCTCTTGCCAAGTTGAGCTCTCAAATCCCGCAGCATGGTCACGATGTATCTTCCATCAGGGGACACCTGGGACATGAAGCCGATTCTGGACGGCGAAGCCGTGTTGTCCTTGATGGAACTCCACGAAATCACGTCCTGGTTCCGCAGAGACATCTGCGGCTTGATGGATGCGAGCGCATAGAGGCCCTTGTCGTTTGCGGGGCCGTCGATATCCATTCCGAACGTCTTTCCGTCGAGTGAGAACGAATGGCAATTGGCGCAGGTGTGCATCCCGGTAAGCAGCAGTCGGCTGTTGGGTTGGCCGATATCGCGCAAGCGCCAGGCCAGCAGAGGGAGATCCCGTTTGGCCAGAGGCTGGATCACTCCCTTTTCGCCCTTGGAAGGAATCAACGGCACATCGCGATAGAAGATCGGCGCCTTTACCGGATCCTGGGAGGTCTCCATGGTCACGGCGCCGCGAGAGACAGTTCCCCCTGTTTGACCAGCCGGAACTCCCGTGATCGTAATCGTGGCTGCATGTTCTTTTGAATGCAGCTTGATCGCTTTCCAGGCCTCTCCTGTCGGGGTCCAGGTATGCGCTGCGGCTTGCCGGGGCGTGAGCGCGGGCAGTTCATTGCTTGGGGAGATGCAGCGGGGGTCGATCTCGCCGATTCGAGGACGTTCCCCTGGAGATCGGAAGTGCATTGCCGGAGAACCGTCGCTGAAGGACACATCGATCGCCCACGACGCAGCGGCATTCGATTCATCGTGCCAGATGAAAGTTGGAGGTGTGATCTCCGGCGGAAAGATCGACCCATTCTCCGGATAGTCCACCGTAATCGTGGCAAGATCGGAGTGAGTTTGGGCGAAGACGAATTCTCTTTGGCGCAAGCTGGAGTGAAGGACGCTCCACGCAAGAACCGCTGCCACGCCAGCGGCTGAAAATAGTCGCGCCTTGCGCATCGCCGCCGCGTCTACGGCGGGAGCCATCCCCTGATTCAAATCAATTCGACCGGGTTTCATATACGACTGTCCTTCACGTTGACGATGTTCCTGGGGCGCCCGATCTTTTGTGCGACCGGCCTCGTTAATGAAATGCAGGTGACAGGTAGAATGCTGATCCTCATGCGCTTTACGTCCCGCTTGATTCGCGGATACAGCTTCCAACTCCCACGTCCGGACGGCCCGCTCCATTTCCTTGCCGATTCGGATGAATGGGACTCACCTCCAACAAGCCGATACGCGCAGTATAATTGCCCGGCGGCAAACTTCGGGAGTCGGAAATACTCCAGCGCTTTCCGGCCTTCATCCATATAGGACATATGACCCATGCTCTTGGGAGACGATCACTGTTAACCGGGTTGCGGAACCTGGTCGAGGCATAGACGAGCAACGCACGAGGAAGTCACGTGATGATGAGGCGAATGGATTCTCGATGGAATCGTCGCATTCCGGTTTCCGTTCTTCCAAAGTTGTTTGTGGGGGTTTTGCTCCTTATTATGCTTTCCGGTGTCGGCTGCAAGCGGACACCTTTGACTGTGGCTGTCATTCCACGTACGTGCGGGACTGCGCTTTGGGAGCCGGAACATGCAGGCGCCGCTGCAGTAGCACGCTCTGTAGGGCTGGATCTCTACTGGAATGCACCTATGCGCGACGATGATACGCAGACGCAGATTTCTCTGATCGAAAAATCTGCCGATCGAGGAATGGCTGGAATCATAGTCTCGCCAATCGAAACGCTCCCCATGCGAACACCTATTCGCCGGGTTCTTGCGGGCGGCGTTCCGGTGGTCGTGATCGGTACCGAACTTGGCATCCCAGCCGGCCCCAAACTCAGTTATGTATTGAACAACGAGCAAACGGGAGGGCGGATCGCTGCCCGCAGAGTTGGCTTGATCCTTCAGGGCAAGGGAAACATCGCCATTGTCGGGATCGGGCCGGAACTCCAGAGCAACACTGTGCGCGAGCGGAGCCTTGAGACCACGCTCAGTCGCGAGTTCCCGGGAATTCGCGTCGTTGCCCGCAGACTAGGCCTCGCGAGCGTCCCACAAGAACAGCACAATGCGGAAGAGCTTCTCGCCGGCAGCGAGTCGCTCGACGCAATCGTGGCACTCTCTCTTGCCTCAACGAGGGGAACGTATTACGCGCTCGCCGAGTTTGCCAAGGTACACACGATCAAGCTGGTGGGATTTGACCAGGACCTGATTCCCCCTATTCGCGACGGTGGCATTGACTCCGTAGTTGTGCAGAATACCTTTGAGATGGGGCAAATTGCCATGGCACTCATGAATCGTGAGATCCATGGCACATCCGCATCCGCGGAAGTCAATGTAGAACCCGTCCTGATGACCCGCGAAAACTTGGATTCGGCCGAGATTCGTCAGATCCTTAACCTGTCCTGGTGGGCGCCTCAATGAGCCGCATTCTCGCGAGACGGGGTTTGTTTCTCGCGCTAATTGCAGCGGCGCTGCTCGCGCTGCTCACGATCGGTATATTCATATATCGATCATTCACTCGGCCGGGGCCGATGCAACACAAGATCATCTCGCTTGAGAAGCAGGATGAATGGCAAGAGTTTGGCGGCACCTGGCAGTACGCTGACGGCGTGATGAGCAACAATTCCGATGAGCGCGGAGCCAAGCTGATGACCGGCCCCGAAGATTGGACAAACTACTCTGTTGAAGCTGACGTTCTTTTGCTCGGACAGTACGGCGATGCAGGGTTGATTATTCGCTCCAGTGACGAAGAACAGGGCGTAGATGCTTACCACGGCTACATGGCCGGATTGCGCGACCTTGACAACACGCTGATGATGGGGCGGGCCGATTACGGGTGGAGAGAATATGCGGCCCAGGCAGTGTCGCCCCACGTGTTTGCACAGCAGTGGTATCACCTCAAGTTTCTGGCCTTTGACTGCGATTTCGCTGTCAGTGCTACCTCTCAAGAGGGCAAAACAACGACTATCGCAATCCGGGAGCCTGGCTGCATCAAGTCTGGACGGTTCGGCCTCAAGTCATATAACACCGGTGCACAGTGGAGAAACGTCGAAATTCAGCCCGCGACGCAACACGACCTCACTTCGATGATCGGGGATCTGCAGCCGCAATTGGCCGTGCCAAGACAGCTTCCAACCGGATCGGAGGCTGCTCCGCATGACCGATACCTCGAACCTATTGAGCGCGACCTCGAAGCGCACCGTTCTGGGGTTGATGCGCAGGCAATCAACAGCCTTCGGCTTTTATCCCCGGATGTGCCAAGCAGCGTTACTGTCCAGGGTGTCGTTACGCTTACCTCGCCGATGCTCTACATACAGGACTCGACGGGAGGCCTTGCGATTTCCAGCAGTCAGCCTCATGCCCCATTGCAGATCGGGGATAACATTGAAGTCCGCGGTGATGCCTCCTTGCATGATTTCAGCTCCGAGCTTCGCAATGCGGAAATCCAACTGCTCTGGTCCCACACTCCGGTCTCGCCAGTTGCAATTGTAGCGTCGCAGGCAGCGACCGGAGCTTTTGATGCTCAATATGTTGAAGTACAGGGGAGACTCGCAGAGAAACACGAAGATGGCAATGGAACGGAGATCCTGACATTGGAGGATGAGAGCCAGTCGTTCATTGCTGTGGTGAACGGACTTGGTCGCTCGCCTCATCTCAATTCGCTCAAAGAGAAAAGCAAGTTGCGATTGCGTGGAATCTGCGTAATCGATTCCAGGTACACGCATGACCTCACCGCATTTGCGCTGCTTCTGCCATCCTCGGGAGATATTGAAGTCCTGGAGGGCCCACCATGGTGGAGTCCAACTCACATTCTTGAACTCGCAATTTGCACACTTCTCCTCTCCTTTGCCGGGATGACGGGACTTTTCTTTGTGCAGCGCTGGCGTATGCAGGCCGTTCTGGACGAGCGGCAACGTCTGGCTCATGAGATGCACGACACGCTTGCGCAGAGCTTTGCTGGTCTCGGCTTTCAGCTCCAGGCAATTCGCGATGACATGAAAGACGGAATCGATATTATGCCGCAACTCGAACTGGCACAGGGTATGGTTCAAAGTAGTCACGAGGAGGCACGGCGCAGCATTTCGGCATTGCGTCCGGAGCATCTGGAGTCTGTTGGGTTGTTATCCGCATTCGAAGAATGTGCTCGACGCATGATTTCTAAGAGCTCTTCCGTCGAAATAAAGACTGCGAGTGCAGGAAACATGCAGAACATTCCGCTGCGTGTCTCTGACACATTACTGCGAATCGGTTACGAGGCCATTGCTAATGCAATTCGCCATGCGCATTGTTCGCGACTGACGATCACACTTGTGTATGGAAAGTCCACAGTGGAGATGATTGTCGAAGACGACGGGGTGGGGTTCGTCGTTTCAAGCGATTCGGCAGGGTTTGGCATTCGAGGGATGCATAAGCGGGCGGACAACATATCCGCTCATTTCAGGGTCAACAGCGCTCCCGGACAAGGAACCGCGGTTCACGTTCTGGCTCCTTTACCGCCCTCCTTCTTTCGAGCGCTCTCTCACAGATGGTTGATTCAGCTTCAAGTAAGGAAAACGCATGACAAACGCGCCAGAGTCTAAAGCAGCTGTTCGGGTTCTCATCGTTGACGACCACCCAGTTGTTCGTGCCGGATTGACTTCACTCCTTCGGAGACAAATCGGGCTGAAACTAACAGGTGCCGCCCATTCCGGGGAAGAAGCATTGGAAATACTTCAGCGCTCTTCTGTCGATGTCATGCTTTTGGATTTGCGCATGCCGAGTATCAATGGCATTGATCTGCTCAATATGTTGAGGACAAATGAGCACCAAGCCAAGGTAATCATTCTCTCAAGTTACGAGTACGAGGAAGAGATCTATCTGGCAGTCAAAGCGGGTGCGCGAGGCTATCTTTCCAAGAATGCGCCGCGTGAAGAGATAGTTGCTGCAATTGACGCAGTGGTCACCGGGGGTACCTATTTCCCTGAACGCGTCATCAACTGGATTGAGGAGCGGGAAGCTCGATCGAGCTTGAGCGTCCGAGAAATTGAAATCTTGGAAATGGTCGCAAAAGGGCTCACAAACAAGGAGATCGCTGGGGCTCTTCATATCAGTTTTTACACGGTGCGGCATCATGTGAACCACATCAGCGCCAAGCTTCAAGTAGCGGACCGAACTGAGGCTGCGACAGTCGCCCTGCGTCGGGGCATCATCGGTGGTGGCTAAGCGAGTCTAGGCAGCCACAGTTTCTTCATCGCGGCTCGGTTATGCCGGAGAGCTGTTCCAATTCGTTTGCCAGAGAGCTGTCCTCAGATACGAGCGCATGGAGCTCCCCGCGCTGAGAGAGCAGCATCTGCATCTGGTTCAGCAGAGGGAGAAGTTCGTCCTGGTACCACCCTGTCCGCTTCCGTTCCTGTCCAAGACTTCCTGTCTATGCCGCCATAGTTTTTATCTATGGATGTCTACCTCAGGAAAAGCAGACTTTGAGTAGTCCTCAGTCGCCGAGGAGATTTCTTCGGAGCAATTAGTTGCATCGCCGGGTCGTCAGTCGGACGAAGCCTGGAAATGTCTAGATTCCGCAGTCATTGGCGATTGCGGAATCAATGTATAAACGCCAAGTCGCCCGTCGGCAACGGACTAGTCCCGGAAAGTGTGCGTCCAGCGAAGGCTGGCATGAACAGTGGGTGAGAGTCCCATCGGGGTAAGAGTCCAAGCCCCGTAGCTTGAATAGCAGGAAGGAAGGAAACTGAGAATCCTGAAGCCTATTGACGAAGCCATCTACAAGGATGGCGAGCGAGTCGCCGGGCCGTAACGCAAGTGAACCCATATGGCCTCGTAAGTACTGAAATCCGAAGGCCGAGCCCTCACTTTTCGGGCGAAGGCAGCATGGAGCGTCGCAAGGACTGATGCGGCGAAACACTTCGGCGGGGTTGGTAGGGACAGCACGGTGACAAGGTCATGCTAAGCAACTGGAGAAACCCTCCTCGTCCCGTCGCGAAATCGGCGGAGCAGGGAAGCCGTATAACCGGTGACACCGGGAAGTCGGTGGACGGCGAGAGGGATTCGGCTGGGTCTGTAGTAGCGAGGAAGCGAAGTAATGTTCGCGGAGCAAAGAGGCCCTGCTGTTTGTAATGGCTCAAACAAAAAGGGAGGCAAGGGTGAGATGACAAA
>DASRLI010000401.1:0-25887 GCA_035648535.1 Occallatibacter sp.
TAGTAAACGTCTCGCAGAAGATGAGCGCAAACCATCCGCCCGCAACCGAGACAATCGAATTCCACACCAGCCCAATCGCCGCGTACGGCATCTCCAGTTGCCAGAACCGCTGCCACCCGGAGTAGCGATAAATCCGCGTCGCTTCCAACATCTCCTTGGGAATGCTCTTCAGCGATGAATAAAAGCTGAAAGCGAGATTCCATACCTGCCCCGTAAAGATCAGCAGGATCACACCCATCTCAATGCCCATCTGGTGCCCCGGAACCAGCGCCACCATGGCCAGCACCACCGGCGGCAGAAAACTCAGCACCGGGATCGATTGCAGAATGTCGAGCACCGCAACCATCCACGGCTCAACCCTGGAATTGTACGCAGCTATGTACCCGTAACTAATCGCAAAAACCAGGCTCAGCAGGTAAGCAATCCCCATCCGCACAATGGAGTAAAGCGCATACAGCGGTAGCGCGCTTATCGAATTTGAAATCGGAACAACTGGAACCGGCTTGCCCAACCAGTAAACGCCCGTGCTCACCAGGGCCAGAAATCCCCCCAGCACGACAGCAGCCACCGCCAGGTCCATGAAAATCGGCCAGGTGCGCGCGGTAACCAGAGAACGTGCAAGCGGGTGCTGAATCTTCACTTGCTGTCCTCGTTGCCGGCAGTTTCCTCAGCAATCTCCTCTTCTGGCGCATCAGGCAACACAAACCGGCGGCGGCCGGCATCAAAGTCGAACAACTCCGCATAGCGGCCCCATGTAACCGCGGTCTCCATCTGGCGCAGGCACTCCTCCTCGCTGAACTGCTCGTCGAGCAAGTCCAGAAAGAAGTCCTCCGGTACTGTGTGATCGCTCTTTGCCTCGAGCGCCCTCCGAATCTGGCGAAGCAGCAACACGTTCTCCAACGCTGCGTCTCGAAACAATTCCTTCTGCCGCAAAATCTCCGAGTTGGCAAACTCCGTGCCGCTCGCCGTAATGGCCGCGTCGCCTTCCTCGATTTTCAGGAATCCAAGCAGTTGCGCTGCGTCCACAATCGGCAGCAGGTCGTCAATCTCGAAAGCCAGATCGTCGGCCAGATGATAGATATCGTCACGTCCGCCCTTGTCCAGCAGCAGTTCCAACAGGCCGGCCACACCGCCAGGCCGTGCGTGCGGCAACATTTGGTAGTGCATCTGGCGCTGATCGCGCGGGCGAGTTTCGGCCTGCTGTTCGGGAGCCTCTGCCGGAACCACATCAGGCCGGGTGAGCACTT
This sequence comes from Occallatibacter sp., assembly GCA_035648535.1. Classification (GTDB taxonomy): domain Bacteria; phylum Acidobacteriota; class Terriglobia; order Terriglobales; family Acidobacteriaceae; genus Telmatobacter. The sequence goes on from DASRLI010000401.1 coordinate 1,248, forward strand.
TGTAGATATAGTCCACCAACTGCGTGAACGGCTCCGATTTACGATCCCGCGGCTGCGGAAGCTGGACGCGGAAGTCAGTGCGAATATGCCCAGGGTTGCGGCCCAGCACAACGATGCGATCCGCCAACAGCACCGCCTCTTCAATGTTGTGGGTAACCAGAAACACGGCTTTTGTGGGCATCGTTTTCTTCGCCCAAAGCTCCAACAATTCACTGCGCAGATTTTCCGCCGTCAGCACATCGAGTGCCGAGAAAGGCTCATCCATGAACAACACTTCCGGTTCCACCACAAGAGCCCGCGCAAAACCCACCCGCTGCTTCATCCCCCCCGATAGTTCCTTGGGGTAAGCAGCCTCAAAACCGTCCAGGCCCACCGTATCCAGCATCTTCATGCTGCGTTCGCGCCGCTCTTCGGGGTCCACGCCGCGCGCCTGCAGCGGGGCCTCCACATTCTCAAGCACCGTCAGCCAGGGAAACAGCGCAAAGCTCTGGAACACGATCGAGACGTTGGTTTCGGCAGCGGCAATCGGCTTCTCGTGCCAATAGACCTGCCCTGCCGTGGGAGTCGAGAGTCCGCTCAACATCCGCAGCATCGTTGACTTGCCCGAGCCCGACGGCCCAAGCAACGCCAGAATCTCTCCCGGCAGAATACTCAGGTCGGTCGCCGAAATCACCTGGATCCGGTTCTGGCTCGGTTGTGCGTAATATTTCTCAACTTTTTCTGCGCGAATGATCGCATCCACCGCTGGGACGGAAGTCGGTGGCTGTGTCTGGTTGGGGAAGTCAGCTTCCTGCATGCGTGGTTCTCCGCTTTGGGCCGCCTGCCAAAGTCGCAACTGGCCGTTGTTTTGAAGTATACGTTTGGCGTATTGCCCAAAGATGAACGAGCATCTGGCCTGTCCAAATCGCGCTATCGCGCCCGCTTATGTACTTCCGCCAGAGCCCCTGTCCATGGCCGAGAAATGAACTATCGGGTAGAATTACCCAGGCCGAGAGTATCATCATGAAGAGCGTCTGACCACGGACGTGCGCCTTCCCCGATCGTCGCCGAGTCGCACTCCACAGAATGTCCAACTCCCACCGTTGCGTTTGAGTGCTCAGGAGCGTATGCCCGAATCAAAGACTAGACCCAAAGTCCTGGTGGTCGACGATGAACGTGTAATCGCCGACACGCTTGCCATGATCCTGAACCAGAGCGGCTTCGAAGCCCGTGCCGTTTATTCCGGCGAAGGAGCCCTTGAGCTGGTCCCGACGTTTGTCCCCGACATGCTCATCTCCGATGTCATCATGGCTGACCTGAATGGAATCGATGCGGCCATCCGCATTCGCGCACTGCTTCCGCGCATCAAGATTCTGCTCTTTTCCGGCCAGGCTGCAACCGCCGACCTACTTGAGAAAGCTCGCGCCCAGGGTTACGAATTCGAGATCCTGGCCAAGCCCGTCCATCCACAGGATCTGCTCAGCAGGCTCCGCGCCGAAGACCACACTTAGTCGGCATTATGGTTGTTCTTCCAGTTTGCCAGACGAGTAAGTCGGGTGTAAACGGCAGGCGTCTGCCTTGGCGCGGAATGTGAAATAACCCGCGAAAGAACGATCGTGATCGGTCCTCATATAAAGGCTGGCAGGAACCGTCCGTTCAATCTCAAAGCTCTGCGCTTTTCTTGAATAACAGTTTGTGTGCCAGACTCCCTGAAGGAATCAGGCGCGAACTCCCGCCCCGTTCCGGGAGCCCGCGCAATGCGCTCAATATTGGCAATGCAAACTACTTTGATATCGCGCCAGGCGCAATCCCCGCGCCAACTATTCTGGCAAGGCGAGTTGGCCATCAATTTGGAAGTGGCCGCTGACACCTGGCGCTCCGGTATCAGGCTGTCCGCCGCCAATGCTCACTGTGTAATCACCTGCAGCGACGATCGGATTACCATCCTCGGTCACCATACCCAAATCGCGGCCCTTCAACTCAAAGTGAACCTTCTGGTTCGCGCCCGCCTCCAGGTGAATGCGCTGAAATCCGCGAAGAGCGATTTGGGGCGCACCCTTTACGGCAGGGAACTTGAGATAGACCTGTACCGCCTCATCTCCCGCGACCTTGCCGGTGTTGGTTACCGTGACATCAGCGGCGACGGGTTGCCCTGCCGCCACAACCTGCGTCGGGATACTGAGATCGCTGTACTTAAAGGTGGTATAGCTGAGTCCGTAGCCAAACGGATAGAGCGGCTTGCCTTTGAAGTACCGGTAGGTCCGGTTTGTCATCTCGTAGTCTTCGAAGTGGGGCAGCTGGCTCACGTCCTTGTAGAACGTAACTGCCAGTCGACCCGCGGGATTGTTTTTGCCACTCAGCGTTTCAGCGACAGCTGCGCCGCCTTCTTCGCCGGGATACCATGCTTCGAGAACCGCGTTGGCATGATCGTTGATCCAGTTGACGGCCAGAGCGCTTCCGTTCAAGAGAACGACGGCGAGCGGCTTGCCGGTGGCTGCTACGGCTTCAACCAGTGCTTCTTCCGGCTGCGGAAGATCGATACTGATGCGATCTCCGCCCAGGAATCCAGGTACGGTCACCGGCATCTCTTCACCTTCGAGCCTGCTGGTGATGCCCACGACGGCAATCACGACGTCGGCGCTCTTTGCCGCGGCAATGGCTTCTGGCGAAGGTGCATCGTTGACTTTCGTCCAGATTAGTTGCGCTTGCGGCTTGGTGCCATTCATGGTGCCGAACGCGAGGCTCAGTGCGGCTTTCTCGCCCTTTACCAGGTGGGCGCGACCAACGGCTGCGTCGATGCCCTCCACTCTGCCCAACTGCGCAACTTGCTTATCGTCAATCGACAGCCGTCCGAAGCCATTGGCACGAACGCCGATGAGGTAGTCGCCGGTTTCAGTGGCCGTGATGAAGCCCGTCCACCGCACGCCAACACCTTTCTTCCCGGCAAGCTCTGAAGGTAAATTGCCTTCAGTAAGATTGACGTTCGGCTCGGTGCGGCTGAGAAGCACAGGGGCATCCGGCCCCCTGCCCGGCCGGCCCATCGACTCGCTGTAGTCCGCTTTCAAACCAGGCTTGCCGTCAGGAGTCGTCAGCATCGCGTCCGGAACCGGGTTTCCGTCATTGCGCAGGAACTGGGTCCCCGGTATGTAGTTGATTGTCGCGTTCGGGAACTCTGCCTTGATTCCTTCCAGCACGGTAACGACATGCGTCGGAGTTCCGGCATAGTTGCCGAGCAACACTGCGGTCTGGTCAGCAAGCGGGCCGACGACGGCAATTTTCTTGATCCCGGATTTGAACGGAAGCAAGCCGTCGTTCTTGAGCAGAACCATCGACTCGTTTGCGAGCTTGTGCGCCAGGGCACGGTGTTCCGCACTGTCAAGTTCCTTCTCGTCAATCTTTGCGTAGGGAACCATCTCCGGCGGGTCAAACATGCCGAGTTTCATACGCGCGGTAAACAGGCGAATGAGGGCCGTGTCCAACGTGCTCTCAGGCAGGTAGCCTTGCTGCACAGCATCGATGTACGCCTTGTCGGCTGGATCGCCATACCTGTCGGTGAAGGTGGCACACTCGTTATCCATTCCGCGGATTACCGAAATGGCCGCACCTTGTGCCTGCGTTGCACGGTAGCGATGATTGGCAGCAATGTCCTTCACGGCGTCGCAATCCGAAACCACATACCCCTGGAAGCCCCACTTGCCGCGTAATTGGTCCTGCATCAGGTACTGGTTGGCGCATGCCGGCTCGCCATTGATTGCGTTGTATGCGCACATCACCGAACCGGCGTTGCCTTCCACGATGGCCGCGCGGAATGCTGGCTCGAAGGTGTCTACTTCGTCGTGTTTGCTCACGTCTACATCGGCAAAGTGCCGGGTTGGCTCGGGTCCGCTGTGCACGGCATAGTGCTTGGGTGTTGAAATTGCGCGGTAATATTTCGGGTCATCGCCCTGCATACCAGTGACGTAGGCAACGCCCATGCGGCCGGTAAGGAATGGATCTTCGCCGTATGTCTCTTGCCCGCGGCCCCAGCGTGGGTCGCGGAAGATGTTCAGATTCGGGGACCAGAAATCCAGGCCTCCCCCAATAAAGCCCATGCGTCCCGTGCGTGCATCCTGCACGTGCTTAATGCGTCCCTCAATACCAATTTGGGTCGCCATGATATGAATGTTCGGCGCATCGAAAGTTGAAGCCAGACCAATCGGCTCCGGATACTCCGTTACACCCTGGTCGATCACTCCGTGGAGCGCCTCACTCCACCATTGGTATGCAGGAATATTGAGCCGCGGAACTGCGGCAGACCTGTTCAGCATTTGCGAAGCTTTCTCCGCAAGGGTCATGCGATGCACCAGGTCAACGGCCCGTTGCTCGGGTGACAGACTTGGATTCATGTAGGGGAGGCTCGCGGTATCCTGTGCAACTGCAGATTGCAGAATCAAGCCAAAAAAGAGCGTCCCCGTACACGTAATGATGCCTGCAACAATTCGCGTCGTGCGTTTCTTCATCTTGTTCCTCCAGATTGCATGTGTGCGATCGCCAAACTCTACCGCATAAAACCCGATGGGGCGCAGCATCAAAGTATCCGGCAGGTTGCGCCCCGTGCTCGTCGCCGGGAGTCCAGTCTCTGTCTCTTATGCGGCGATCAGCATAAGATACTGAGAGTTCCATCGCATAGTAAATCCATTTTCTACGGCCTGTCCATGTCTAAACCTTATCCGCGGGACAATCTACTGGCATTTTGCCTGGAAGCAGAGATTCGCGCTGAAGAACGGCATCACGTGATTCTGGAAACGATCTGAGACCGCGCTGGTGTGCGTGCCGGGATAGATCTCAAAACCATTCGCGATTCCGTACTTGTCCAGGACGTCGTGGAGCTTGCCTGTATCGAACCGTAGACCGTCCTGGTCGCCCACGTCGATGGAGATTGCACGGTATTGGCGCAGATTTCCGATGTACTGATCGATAAAGGCCAATGGTGCATTGGCGGCGAACTTGGCGAGTATTTCTGGCTGGGCTACACCATCTTTCGTTGGAAGATCAAGATAGAGCGGAGGATTCTTTGGATCGGGTGACCATGCCGCAGCGCTGGCTAGTTGAGCGCGAAGGCCGAACGGAAGCTTGGCCGAATCTTCAGGAGTCTTGACGGCTTCGAGCGCCTTTGCATTTTCCGGAATCACGGGGCCGCCGGCCCGAGCCGACAAGCAGCAGGGGCTCATGATGTACAGACTGCTAAACACATCTGGGTGCTTCATCCCGATGCGAGACGCGCCGTACCCGCCCATGGAGTGGCCGACGAGTCCGCGGCTCATGCGATTTGGGAGAGTCCGGTAATGCGCATCAATATATGTGACGACATCATGAGCAATGAATTGCTCAAAGTCGCCAGTGGTGACTGAGCTCGAATACATGGAACCGTTGTGCACCGTCTTTGAATCAGGCAGCACGACGATCATTTCTTTTGCGCCTTGTGCGAAGGCCCCCTCGATGACCTGCGGCACGTGAATTTCGTGCGTCCACTGCTCAGCGCCGATGGAATATCCGTGCAATGCGTAAACGACGGGATAGCGGCGATGTTTGTCCTTCTGATAGCTGGGCGGCAGAAACACGATTACGTCACGGTCTACGGCGTTTCTTTCCAGATTGTCTTCAATCGAGTTGCCGTGAATCTTGACGTGTTCAACTGTCACCGGTTTTGCGCCAGGGACAACTGGCGGTACCAGGGTTTGGACCTGCCCGAAACTCAAGCTGGCGTTGGCAAGCGCCAGCGGAATGAGAAGAGCAAACGTGCTGAGAGATTTGGGTTTCATGATTATCTTCATTTCGTCGCCTGAGCTACTGGAAACCGATAAATGTTAACGCTGATGGGCGCAACCGATATGGTTGCGGGAGCGTTGCCGAGCGGAATTTCCTTCACTGCCACCTGGGGTGGTTGACCTACGTGGCTGGAGGCATTATGCGCGTTTCCGAGGATGAAAAACACAAGAAGCTTGAAGAGGACTATGCGCAACCGAAAATCAAGGATACTCGACGTTGAGGAGTTGCTGGCGGTTGTTGTAGTGGTCCAGCCGGTTGGAGCGGGCAAGCCGGGTCAGGTTCTTGATCTCGTATTCCAACTTGGTCTTTTCGAGCGCAAGAGGGTTGCCGGTGGCCTAGGCCTTGGCCAGAGCAAATATCTGAGGACTCAACCGCGTTTCTCCGGCAATGTCCTCGATCTTTCGGCCCATTCGTCCGCCTGATTTGAACTGCGACAGAAACGTTTGCTTGCGCTCCAGGAGCTGGGCGCGTTGGAGGTCGTGCGCTTTAGGTCTCGGCCGGAAACGCCACGACGAAGCAATCGTCCGAGTGCGGCAGGTCCATCGCCAGGTAGTGCGCCTTCTGCTCCAAGCCGGCAATCATCACCAGTGCTTCGCCGAAGTCCGCTTGCGCTTCGCCTGGCGCTTGGGTCAGAGGAATGAACATCTCCCCGGCTGTGCAACTCCGCCGATCGCACGTAGTCCTTTACGATCGTGTAGCCGCCAGTGAAACCGTGCTCTTCTCTTAGCCGCTCGAAGATCCGCTTCGCTGTGTGTCGCTGCTTGGCCGGTCTCTGCTTGTCATCTTCCAGCCGGGGCCCCCGGCGACAGGTCTTCGTCGCTGGGGTGGGAGAATGGCGTCGATCACGCCCACCCACGGTCCAAGCTCGGGCCGCTTGATCGGCAGCTGACGCTGGTAGCCTGGCAGCACCGCGTACTGCAGCATCTTCCGTACTGTCTCCCGCGAAAGGCTATCAACCGCTGATAATCATCAGCCTCAGAGGAGTCCGGCTACAAGCCTGCCGGGAAATTCGCTGCAAACAGCAAAGACGATATCTTCTGCCAAGCGGAATGACTTTCCGTATCCTTGTTAAGGCTTTTGGCCAGAAGCACTCTGCAGAATGTGACACGCGACCATATTAATGTTGTTCGGAGAGCCGGCCAAGGTATTCAGATGCAAGAGCAACTCGAAGTGCTGCAGTGGGCCAAATGGATCTATCCCGCACCCCCGCAGCGTGGAGGAAAGAAGAGGCACGTTGGTCACAAATTTTCCGGCAGCCGCGGTCCCTTCGGCATCTGCCCCGGCCAAGAGGAGCACGTGTCCGTGTTGGTCTGGGTTTCGAACAAAACCGATGATAGCAAACGATTCACCGGTAGCTCCGTCCGAGGCAGTGGGGACATATTCTGTTAATTCATTCGACCGTGGATGGTCGTTGTGAACCACTTCCAATCCTGAACTCTTGTCGAAGACGAACCTGAAATCCAATTGGTCGCTGAAAAGCGCAACCCACGGATTCGACCTCGGGTTCCCCAGGAAAATGAAATTCTCATCGGTCTTTAAATCGGGAAGCTGAGTGCTCCGGGCGGAACGCACATGAATTCTTTTGGCATTTGCCTGGAATAACTCCCCTATATAGACAGCGATTGGAGTGTCGACCGAGCTTGCCTTATCTCCACGCAGCGAGAAGCGGTAGAAGTGGGCTTCTTCCGGTGTGAGTTTGTTAGGTCCAGAGAAATAATTATGATTCGCGTAGTCAGAAACTGAGATCTGGCCCCCTGTCAGTTCTTGAATCTGCGCAATATCAGGATCGCTAGTAATCAGTTTGGTAGTAAAGGGCGCATTCAGGAATGTCGACCATGGAAGGCCCTGTGTGTGTGCAGCTTCCGTAAGCGAAGAGCGGCTCCAGTAAATGCTCAAGGCTGTAAGAATCAGTCCAACTATCAAGACGCCCAAAGACAACCACAGACTTCTGCTGTGGGATTTGACATGTACCGCTTCCTGGAAGGGGACCGGGACAGGGACAGGAGTGACGGCGAGTTCCGGCTTTGGTGCGGTGGAATCCCGGGCCGCCAAATCAAGTGGCGCGTTTAAAAATTCCTCATTGACCTCTAAAAGACGAGGCTGGCCCGCCTCTTCGAAACGCGTAATTTCAGGGATGTATGACCCTACAGGGAGGCTGATGCGAAACCTCGACATCGCTCCGTTTCGGCCGTAGTGCTGCACCAGACGCCTGCGAACATCGCTGGCAGTGACTCGAACAATCGCGTCTTCGCCAGTGTCATAAGAAGGAGATCGGCCAAAAAGCTCGAACCCAATCACGCGTTCCTTCAATGACTCAAAGTGCCCGGCAATTGCCTGATCCACAATATAGCGGAGAAATTTTCCGCTTCTATGGCTTACCTTAAATACTGTATCTTCAAGGATTTCCGTAACATGCTTCTGGAATGCCTCTATCTCTTCCTCTGATAGAGCTGCATTTCTAATTCTTTCTTCCCGAGCGTCGGTTTTGTTCATTGATTGCATGCCACGGTTGGACGACACAGTTCCCGCCGGTGTTCCGTGGCCAATTTTAGCACCCAATCACCCAAAATGTCTTTGACGCACTGGGGGCATCGATCTGGACAGCACAATCTTTATGCGGCTGATCAAGCCACTGGAACCCACCGGAATCGGCCTCCGAGGCGAGAAAACGCATCGCGATTGGGTCCAGATTCCGACGCCGACAGTTCATTTTCTTGCGTTACCGCGCTAGCAAGCTCAACGCAACTGGAATGGCATAAAGACGATGAGGCAGAGCAGATTTCCTCCTCGGAGCTGTATTTTCCCTTCGACAGTTCACAACTGACGCAGTCGGCTAACCATAGATGACTAGCTCGGCTGCCGTTTTCTCCAGTGGACTATTTCTTCTTCAATACGTCAGGATTTACGCATGTGTCAGGCGATTCGCCATTGAGAACTTTAATGACGTTGTTCACTGCGATTCTGCCCATAGCGAGCCTGGTTTCGTTCGTAGACGATGCGATATGTGGCACGATGACCACATTGTCGAGTTCCGCCAATCCGGGTTCAATCTTGGGTTCGTTCTCGTAAACATCCAGACCGGCGCCCCATATGTCTTTCTCGCGGAGGGCCTTGACCAATGCCTTTTCATCGACCACCGGCCCACGGCTGGCATTGATCAGAACCGCGGTTTTCTTCATTAGCTTGAATTCTTTCTCGCCGATGTAGTGACGGGTTTCTGGTGTCAGCGGCACGTGCAAGCTCAGGAAATCCGACTCCTTCAACAGAGTCTCCTTGTCGACATGTGTGGCACTGAATTGCTTTTCGAAATCTAAGTTAGGACGGACATCGGAGTAGATAATCCTCATGTCGAACCCATTCGCCTTCCGCGCAACGTTCGTTCCGATGCGTCCCAGGCCAGCGATCCCTAGGGTCTTTCCGTCCACATCAAGGCCGTTGAACGCCATCGCCGCCCAGCCGGTCCACTTGCCTTCACGAACATAACGATCTGATTCGACAATCCGCCGGGCGGTCGATAACAGCAGGGTCCAGGTATGAGTTCCAGTGGCGTTGTCGAGCACGCCCGGCGTATTGGTTAGGATCACGCCACGTTCGGTTGCTGCAGCCACGTCGAAGTTGTTGAAGCCGACCGCAAAGTTAGCCACTATCTTCAACTGCGGCCCGGCCGCGTCCAGCAGTTCGCCGTCGATCGCGTCGGTCAATAGTGTCAGCAGGGCGTCGCGTCCTTTGGCTTTGGCGTACAACTCCGCTTTGGGCAAGTCGCGATCCTCGTAGTTGACCTCAACATCGAAATGCTTCTTCAACTCATCGATGTTTGCCTGAGGGATCAATCTGGATACAAAAACACTTGGTTTCTTCATCTCACCATTCCGATTCAGCCTTTTCTTAGGCTCTCCTGTTAGTGTCGATTGACGATTACCGTTTGACTTCAACTTGAGCTAGCTTCGCGCGGAAGCGTACGACCGCGCCGTGGTCGCAATCGTCCATGCCGTTTACCTTCAGTGCCGGGATGATCTCCGTGACGGCTGAAGCTAGTAGCGTGGCACCCGCTGCCAGGTCCACTAGATCTTTCCAGCTTTTACCAGATCTGCCATGGCTGCTGCGATGGACTGGTCCTCATTCGGCGCAAGACCACTCACCCCAACCGCACCAATAATGTTTCCGGCGCCGTCTTTAAGCGGGTAACCCCCTGGGAGAGCCGAAAGCGTCTCGTCGCCAAAGTAGCTCGCTTCGACCTGGTCCTTGTGAAGCCGTTCCAGGAACTCGTGCGTCGGAACAGCCATCCAGATAGCCGTGTAGGCCTTCCGCCGCGAGATTTCGATGCTTCGCGCCGGCGATCCATTCATGCGGGCGAACGCGATAAGATATCCATTCTTGTCGCACACCGATACGCAAACAGGGCGGCCAAAATCTTTTGACGCCCTCTCAACTGCCTGTGCGAGAATCTTCTGCGCAGGTTCCAAACCCAAAGTTTCCATAGTCGGTTCTTCTCTCCCTTGTTCAGATCCTGTTAATTTTTCCGCAGTGATCAGCTGTGATTGCAACAAAAGCCCTGTTCCAGCAAGTTGAACGAATTTTCTGCGCGATAAACTCATGATTTAATTTCTTTGCCCTCTTTCTATCGTTGATTGATGTTCCAGTACCGAACTCAAGAAATCGACCGTGAGGATCGACTCCTCGCGCCCGAGCTCCGAAGCTGCGCTGTTAGAAACATAATTGACGAATTGTTCTGAAAGATCACAACTGCTATTGGCCATTCTCATAACGCTGATTCGGCCGCGGCCACCTTTGCCTCGCGCGCCTTGTTCAATCTTTTGAACCACCACGAAGTTAGCAGCGGTGTCAGTATCGCCGTAACAATGACTGAAGCCGAAATCTGAACCGTCGCCGCCGCGGCAATCGACATATAGCTCTTGTCAGCCATGGCAATCGATTGCGGAACCACTGCAGAGTTACCAGCCGTACTCGACGCCGCCGCTCCGGCAATTCCAGAACCGCCAAGCAACTTGTCGACCACAATGCACACGAGGCCGGTCACGGCGACAACAGTAATACCCAGCAGAATTCCTGGAGCGCCCGCAGTGACAACGGAACCCAAGTTGATCGTCTGTCCCAGGGTAAAAGCCATGAACGGAACAATAATCGGCTCGTGAGACCCGAAAAAGCTCCTGAGGTCTTCATCCATGTTGCCCAGAAGAGCGCCGGCAAAAATCGGCGCAATCACTGAAACCATCGTCATCCATGGGATAACGGCCAGGCCTGCACCCACAAAGATCAGCATTGGCAGGAATGGTCCAGTCTCGATGCTCTGCACTACGTAAGTGCCAGCGTCTTCCTCATCGCCCATCACGCTGGTCAGCGCTAGAAACATGCCACCGTTGGTGTTGGCCATCGCGGCCATCACAGCAAGAGCGCTCAAGCCAAAGAGGCTTCCACCAAAGCATTTCGCCACGATTAGCGCGAACGCCGTGGCCACGGCGACTTTGGCGATCAAGATGCCGAATCCGCGTACCAGCATCTTGGGCGCAGTCCTCAGGCTCATCTTGCTGCCCGCCACAAACAGATACATGCCGAGAACCGTGGGATAACCGGCACCCGACAGGGCCTGGGTATAACCACCAATCTTAAGCAAATTGGGAAAGAAAGTATTGATAACCATGCCGATGAACAGCGGAACCACCATCAATCCACCGGGCACACGCGTAATCGCTTTGTAGATCTTCAAAATCTCTACTCCGGTTTCCAGAAGGCATTTTCTTGAAATACCTTCCGGTCAGAACAAGACTACATCGCATCGGCCATAGAAATGTATCACCAGAACAGGCCCTCGTTTTCGAATTCATTCGGCCGACAGAAGTCTTTCCGCCTTTGCTCTGACTCGGCGGAATCTCGTCTTGGCCGACAGGATTCCATATCGACCATGGCGATGGCATTAACTGCCAGCGTTGATTCCCGGAACCCAGTGAACCGCGTTGTCATGGTAGAGCTTGCGCAGCACCGCCTTCGGCAGGTTCAGGCACTGGACTTGCCGGCCGCGATATTCAACCTCGCCATCACCTGACAGGTAACGCCAGTCCAGAACATAGTGGCTTTGCCACCTGGTCAGAGTTCCATCAACGGGGTCCGTTTCGTTGAAGGCATTATCCGATCCGTAAAGAATTCGGTCTTGGAATTTCAATATGAAGGACCGCGCCTGTTCTTTCGGCAGCCCCATCAAATAATCCATACGTCCCGCTGTGTCGACCGCTAAATTCGGATACCGTTCTAAACGGCTCGTCAGCTTATCCATTTCCTCCTTATAACTTCCCAAATGGGCTGCGACAACGCGAAGCTTGGGGTACTGTTCAAGCACATGGTCGCGGGCCGCAAGGGCAGCCGGCTCACCGTTACTATTGGCCGTTGGATCGGGAACCCAGGTTTCGTCCAGCAATGCTGTATGAGAAATCAGAGGGATATGGTGCGCGATCATGTCCTTGTAAATAGGCTCGAGCTTCGGATCGCATGCCAACGCAAATTTTCCCGAAGCATCTTTGAACTGAGTTACAGAGTTCGTCCAGATCGAGACTCCTATCGCTCCCTGCGTGAAGTCGTCATTAATTGACGAAACCGCTGCCTGGGCAAAGCCCGGATCGCCCCATCCGACACGAGGGAATGCCGTCGAGAGTTTCGCTCGGCCGCCGCTCGAACGAACTGCCTGCCAGGAATCCTGCTTGTGGGACACGAATGTTTCGGGAGTGTACGTGCTCGCACCACGACCCACAACGTGGCCCACAAAGATATCGAGAACATACAGATTGAAATGCTTTAACATCGCAGTAAATGCGGCATCGCTATTCAGAATGTGGGTGTGAATATCAATTGGCTGCAGCGCAGTGAATTCCCTCAGCTCAGCTTCTGTAAACTGAGCTTGCTGTTGCGCTGAAATAGTTCGGACGTTGACGCCGAACGCCATTAGTGAACCGCAAAGAAAAAGCAACCCTTTCAATACTGATGACTTCATGAATAGTTCCTTCCGTATCGCTTGCAAAGCAAGCGTCGGTTTTCTTCGGTTGTCCACGTCCTTGAATTCAGCCAAGACATCATCCCTTGAAGTACGGCAATATACTTCAAGGGAATCAGCCCACTCTCGTCGCTATAATCTCCAGATTTATGGAGTCGGTGTTCCCGGCGCTGTCTTGGCTGCAGTGGTTGAGAGAGGCGCAGGAATGTCTTTATCGACAAAGGACTGTATGGTCTTGATATCTACCCGGGTAGTCCCCAACCGGTCCAGAACCTGACCCACATATTGCTTGGACCAAATTGCAGCGTATTCACTCCAGTTTGCCGAGGCAGTCTTCAGATGCAAGGTTGCCTCTTGGTAGTCAGCGGCGTTGCCATTCTTCTGATACCGATACAGAGATACTGCGCCTCTGATCTTCTCCGCATAGTAACGTCCGAGCCATGCCATCGCTCTGATGTCGCCCAAGGAAAGCCGCAACTCCTTGCTGTCGCTGGGCGCGAGGCCATCAATATCCTTAATCCCGGCATCTGCATACTGCTGAAGGGCATCTGCGGTTTGCAATGGCGTTAACCGGCCATTCGCCGGCTCGCCGTCTACAAACTCCTTAACGGACATAAGTCCAGGAGTGTCGCCGTCTTCGTTCGAGTTCATAGGCGCCCAGCGCGGCTTGATGAAGTCCTGCACTGTTTGAAAACCACTGGCACGTGTTACGTGACTCCAGCATGCCTCCGGATACCACTGAAAATCATTGGCGCCAAAGTAGAAACGCGTTACAGTCGGGATAACCATCGACACCGAAGACCAACCGGCAAATAACTTCTGGCTGGGTACCTGTGGGAAGCGTGCTGCTAGAATCGCTTGAAACTCACTGTTTGGCACCGTCGGCTCGTATCCCAGGCGGCCCCAAAGCAGGAAGCTGTACCACATTTTTTCGACAATCTCCTGACGCGGCGAATCGGGTTCCGTGCTCACAAACTCCCGTCCCCAGGTATAACCATCCGGTCCGATGTTATAGCCGGCGATCTTCGACATATCCGGCATGTTCGTGATATAGGCCCGCACGTAGTCTGGATTGCCCCAACGCGTGTAGAAGATGCTGTCATCACGAACAGTGAGCCAGGTCTTCTTTCCGGGGGGTGTACTGTCTAAATATCCCCCTTGGAGCCTGTGCCCGTCCCCTCCCGGCGCCAGACGGTTTCCATTGAGCATGTTAGTCGCAGAGGTGTTGTAGATGAATAGCGGCTTTGTTGACGAATACATCTGAGCGATCGACGGTTTATATTCGAAGGACAGCGTGGAATCCGCGTCGTCGTAGCCGGGCAACTGGCTGAACTGGGAAACGATGGTATTCAGGCCGGTCCACCAAGCGCGATGGACGAGGTGGATGACACGGTGGGGATTGTAATACGGACTAGCCGGGTCTTTTGCAGCGGCCATCGCATCTTTAATCCCGAGTCCATAGGTATCCCAAAGCCACTGTTCCTTTTCTTCATTGCTCATTTTGGGCATGTGTTCGCCGGCAGTAAGTCCCACGCCAGCTAACAGTGGGTAAGTGTTGAAAAGAGTGCGAACTGATTTGCGAAGATAGTCCTTGGTGGTCGCGTTCGACGGTGAATCCGTGATCCCGTATCCGCTTGGTCCAGTGCCATACACGAAGATATTCCAAGTATAGATATAGACGTCGATACCGCGGTCTTTGGCGTATTGCATCACTTGACGCCAGAACGCTATCTTTTCGTCCATCGTCATGGCCTTCACAGTTTCCAAGGTCCAGGAGGGATCGTACATTCCAACTCCCTCGAGGTTCGACGGCCAGAACCCGCCGACCTTCTTCTTCACATCTGCGAGCGCCACATTTGGATACTCTGGAACCCGCTCGAGCGACGCAAAGGGAGCCTCGTTCCACAAGGAGATCGTGTTATAGCGATCGCGCGCCATTTCATCCAGAAATCTTGTCCAGAAATCCATGGTCCACATCACCGCTATGTTCTGCTGCGCGGAATCTGAGTCATCCGAATAACTGGGAGTGCGCGCATCCAGAGGAATGTTGAGCTTGATGCCGCGCTCGGCAACGTGCGGCGAATGGTCCGAGTCCTGTATCTGTGACAAGGCGCCGGTGCGAATCGCTTCTGCTAGGTCAAGACCGCCGTACATTGCGCCCACGGCATCGGCGCCAAGTACAACATAGGTGGTGTTGCTTCCCGACACATGTTTGCGCAGGGAATACGATTGCGAGGTGTCGGACTTGAGCGGCGCCACGCTCAGGGCAGTCGACAAGCCTCCATCTTCGTCTGCTGAAGAACCGATGACGATACGAAGTTTTCCTGCCTGCGCCGTTACCGCGCTTAGTTCTTTATCAGCAGCAGAAAAGCCCTTTGACTCAAGTGCCTTGGAAATATCGGAGACCGCGAATTGAACTGGGGCGACCGATTTATTGAAAAGGAGGTCAACTTGCCCTTTCTGGGTTTGTGCAGAAAGGCAAGAGCAAGCAACGATAGCAATGCCCAGAAGAGCGCCAGCCTTGATCGGTACATTCGTTTTAGTGCGCATGTATAGATTGTCCTTTTGCTGTGTGAGTAATCTTTGTCAGCTTGATTGCAGTTTTCGTGAACGTTCATGCTTGCAAGTTCTCAGAAGATGAACTCAATGGCGCCCTGCATGATCCGAGGATCGCTTGCCGTTGTTATCTTTCCAAAGCTGCTGGATGAGGCGCTGGCATTCGGCGCCAGAAAGTTGGGATGGTTCAGCACGTTGAATGTTTCCACCCGTAGGTCCAGATGATAGCGCTCACCTGAGATAGGAATTTCGCGCTTTATCGCGACATCCAAATCTGTATAGGATGGCGCGACCAGGCTGTTCTTGCCAGCATTGCCAAATGTTCCGAGGGCATTCAGAGTGTAAAGCGTCGGATTCAGGTACTGGTAGAGTTTGGCCGTGTGGCCGGCTCCCGTGTAGGCAGTATTCGATGCAACGTTGGGCCGGTCATTGCCAATGCCCGTAAGCGACTTGTCCTGCCCAGTAACCGGGTTCACGGCCATTCCCGTCGAATAGCGAAACAGTGGCGCAATTTGCCAGTCGCTTAGCAGGTGCGACGCCAAGCCGCCATGACCAAGCTTGCTTTTGGCCACCAGTGAGATATTGACGATGTTCCTTTCGTCAATTCCACATGGGCCATAGTCTGCTCTCGCGTTGTTATACGGTTGTTCGAACTGCCCCTCTTGATTCAAGGGACCCGAATTGTCTCCGTAATCCAGGCATTTCGACCACGTGTAGTTGGCAAGGAACGTATAGTTCCGTGACATGCGGTGCTCAATTGAGGCGAGAAGGGCGTTGTAGTTCGCGTTGTTGCCATCATCCTCCATCACCATAACGCCGTAGAACTGACCGAACGCGGGATTCGCCTGTGAGAGTATCCGTCTCGCCTGTGTATTGCCGGTAGTAGAGCAAGCAGCAGATCCGCACGTGCCCGGTATGAAGACGGCCGGGTTTATCTCTTGACCAAGCCACAAGTGAGAGGTCTTGTTCCCCAGGTAAGAGATGGAAAAGAACCAATCCGCACTCAACTGGTGTTGCACGCTTGCGTTCCAGGTGGCAACGTTTGTTGTTTGAATGTGCGGCGGCATGAACGCCAGAACCGCTGCGTTCGGGAAGCTGACAGTCTTAGTTGGCGCCGGCAGTGGGAAAGGGTTCCCACCCGCAATCTTGGCCCACGGGCTGCTCAACTGGTATGGGCCACTCGAGTTGATAATCGTAGGAGCGAAGGGTGGATTGGTCGCATTACGGTAAGCAGTGAATGGCGAGGCCGAGTCATAGAGAATCGCCCCTCCCACTCGGAAGGTCGTCTTGCCCTGGCCATCAGGATTGTAGACAATGCCCACTCGGGGAGAAATATTCACGATCTTGTCGTTAGTGAATGAATTGGTGACTCCGGGGTCTCCGTGAAAAAGCATTCCCGGAGGCGCATTGGTAAAAACAGTGCTCCGCTGGCCTGCGCTGAAAGCAGTCCTTGAAAACTCGGAACCACGGTGAAAGTAGTCCTGAGGAAACAGCATCGGCTCCCAGCGCAGGCCGACATTAACAACTAGCTTGGCCGTCGGATGGTAGGTGTCCTGAGCGTAAAACCCGAGAATGGTTTGGCGTATCGCAATGGTCTGCGGTGTGCTCTGTTGGAAGCTGCTCACAGTGCCCATTAGTAAGTCCAACAATGGATCGTTGCTATACAGGCCGCTAATGGTGAAGTTCCCGTTGTCGTAGTAGTTATTCAGCTGGTTCAGTTCCGTCCTGATGATGTCCGCGCCAAAGGCGATCTGGTGCTTGCCGTGTTGATAGTCCACATCATTTGCGTACTGAAAGGTATTGTTATTCCAATGCCCCAGTGCGCAGGTGCCGCAACCAATATTGAAGCCGCCATTCGTCACGCTAAGTTCCAGAAAATTCGTCGTGTACTGGTAAATGCTCGTCGCGCCGAGCGTGGTGAGATTAATGCCCGGGGCAGGATAGCGATTATCGCGCCTGCGCTCGAAAGTCCCATGGAAAGAGTTCAACAGGGTCGGCCTTAAAGCATATGTGTCCCCAAGCACGAAAGATTGGGCGCGCTCTGCGTTGCCGGTTACCGCGGTGACCAGGATATCTTTGGGGTTGAACGTTGCAGCCAGATCGTAGGTGTCGATGAAGTAGCGGCCATAGAGATTATGTTTGTCGTTGATCGTCCAGTCCACGCGCCCCACATATTGGGATTCATTGGAGTGGACCGGGACTCCCCACTGCACTTGGCCGCAAGGGTCCGTGGTCGTTGGCAGGTAAGCGGCCAAGGCGACCGCCGCTTTGTCAAACAGCGCAGGATTGATCTGATCGGCCGGCGAAATAGAAACACCGGTGGCTGGATTCTTAATGGATCGCGCAACATGACTGGCCTGGCAGCCAGCCCCATCGACCGTACTGAAATCACCGGCTAGAGCAGCCGCTGTCGGCACATATGCAGAACTGGAATTTGGCGTCTGTCGAATATCCGATTGCTGAAATCCTCCGAAGAAGAACAGCTTGTCGCGGATCACCTTTCCGCCGAGAGTACCGCCAAATTGGTTCCGCTTCAAGCCGTCCGCCTTAGGCGAAAAGTAATTCCAGGCGTTGACGTCTGTATTACGGACAAACTCGAACAGATCGCCATGCCACTGGTTTCCTCCGGACTTGGTGACCGCATTCACCAGCCCACCGGGATGAATGCCATTCCGAGCTGGCAGTGAACTGGTTTCCACGCTGAACTCCTGCAGCGCATCCGGAAAAGGAAACGGCATGTTCACATTGGTGTAGGTATCGTTATTGTCTCCGCCATCCCATAGGTAGTTGGTGCCGTTTCCCTGCCCGCCCGCGACGGAAACCGCCTGCGAACTAAAAAAGCTCTTGCTGCCGGTATTTGTTCCGGCAGTCTGTTGTACCGAGGCGCCCGAAATCAGAATCAACTGCGATGGATTGCGGCCATTGAGAGGCATGTCGACAACTCTCTCGTGATCAATTACCTGCGAAATGCTGTTCTGCTGGGTCTGCACAATTGAGGCGTTGGCCTGCACTTCCACGGTCTGGGTCGTAAGGCCGACGGACAAGCTTACGTTGATCTGTGCATTGTCGTTGACTCGCAAAATAATGCCGGTCTGCACATACGTCTGAAAGCCCGGGTCTGCCACCTCCAGCGAATAAGCGCCGATTTGTACGCTGGGAAAACTGAAGATCCCATCCTCGTTCGAGGAGGTTTCATGCACCACCCCAGTATTAATGGAATTCAGCTTGACATGCGCACCACTTATCACTGCACCCTGGGGGTCGACAACGCGTCCGCTCACCGAAGCAATGGAGACTGATTGCGCTTGGAGCACATGTGCTGCCGTCAAGCATAGTAGCACCAGGCAACTGACAACAAGAAGTCTTCCCAATTTCCCTATCATGAAATAATTCCTCCCAAATTGCTTATGTTCGATTCGTTTTCCATCGGGGCGCCGATTATTTGCACCGCGGAGTGCATCTGTGCGGAGAAACGGTTTGGGTAATTCCTCCGTAGAAGGCGCGACGTGGAAAGTTGAGAACTGTATTGCGATTTCGCATTTTCAATGTCCTGCATTCCTTATCGTGGCAGGCGCCAAACTCAGCAATCCGTTGCTTTGCGATGAGCAACCGCGAAGAGTGCTGTGTGCTCGCTAGATGAGATCGCTGGATGAGGCGATCATGGTGTCAGCCTCACGTCCGGTGGCCTCGACTTCCGAATGATTGCCGACCAACCACCATCCGTCGCAGTTCACCAGAGAATGTGCTGTCGAATGCGCCGAAAGACCGTGCAGGGCGTTATGGTGAATTCTGAAAATAGATCATTGTCGTCACCGTTATCCTCGCAATAGTAGCGGTTCAATTATTGCTATTTCGTGATCCGCCAAGATAGCTTTCACAATCGAGAGAACACTACGCTGCAGATTGCAGAGTTGACAACGTTACGAGAAGCCATAACGTACAATCTATCTTATTGAAATTACAACAGTTACCAATGCCGACGTCGCGTAACAGTAGATACGCCCGTCATGGAACCCCAGAACAAATCGAAGTTTTGAAACAGAGGGGCTGGCTTGTCAGGGCTTCACTGGGAGGGAAATGTGCGCCAAGCCGAGAGGCGCGGCCTTCAAATCTCCAGATTGCGGAAGAGCATTTCACAATACCTCTATAGAGATGGGTTGCGTCTCGAAGTCCCAGCGCGTCGAGCCTAAATGACAGGTTGTTACCGATCTCTGCCGCTAGCAAGTGGTTCGATCCCACGATCTACCGGAACAGGAGATTGTAGTCCAACTGCTCGACCAACTGCCGCTCCGAGCGCACCGAGTAAAACGCCTGCAACAGCAGGGCCCGCAGCACGTACTTCGGCGCGACCGAAGAACGGCCCGAGTCCGCATACAACACATCGAAATCCGCGCTCAGAGTCCGCAGCACCGTGTCCATCAGCTTGCGAACCGCTCGCAGCGGATGATCCTGAGGAACACGCTGCTCCAACGAAGCATAGCTGAACATCCCATCCTGAACTCGCTCGTCTCCACGCATAGCGGTTGGAGCCCTTCTGCATCTCTTGTTCGAGCGGGCGATGCTCTGGGGCTTGATAGACGTGCAGCGCAATCCTTTGGAACTCGTGAAGCTAAAGGGCACCAACAAGCGGCTCAAGAAGCCCCAGACTGTCGCCCCTGAGAAGTTTCAGGAGTTGGTCTTAAGGCTGCGCGAGCCATACAGAGCGATGGTTATCGTCGCAATGTGCACCGGGATGCGGGTGTCGGAGGTTTTGGCCCTCCGCTGGGAACACATCGACTTCAAGGTCGGGGCAATGCTGGTTCAACAGGGGGTCGTCAATGGGCGAATCGGGAGAGTGAAGACCGAGGCGTCCAACGATTACATCCCTCTCGATCCAGAATTCGCACAAATCTTGCTCAACTGGAAAGGCGACAAATTGAACGGGCTTGTCTTCCCTTCCCACATCACGGGCGGCTGCTACTACGCGGGCGTCATCCAGCAGCAAATCCTGAAGCACGCCGGAGAAGCGATTGGCCTTCTCGACATAGGTTGGCACGTCTTCAGGCACACCTATCGTTCTCTCTTGGACGAGACGGGTGCTCCGGTTGGTGTGCAGCAAAAACTCATGCGACACAGTAACGTGGCCACGACCATGAATGTCTACGGCAATGCAAGTTTGAGAGCCAAGCAAAAGGCTAATTCAAAGGTCGTGCAAATGGTGATAGCACAAGCTAAGCCTCTGCCTGAACCTCTGACAATGGCAGTCTGAAAAACTGTGGGGTTTTGTGCGGTTGAAAATCAATGAAAAGTCTGTAAGTTATTGATTTATTGACTCCTCAGGTAGGACTCGAATCAACACTCAAACGTATTTTCAACGACATGCAGGTCAGCGGATGACACCTTAGACCATGCAAAACAGCCTAAATCCGACAAACAGAGCGCAGATAGAGCGCGTTCTCGCAGCCACTGTGCTGTAGGTTGCCCACCTAATCCTGCAGAGTTGGTAGCTTACTCCCCGGCTTGCGCCGGCAGCGAGCACAACTACCGTCTCTTCACCGTCCACAGCGCTTCCTCGATTCTTTCTAAGGCGTTTTGCCCCACGGATGCAGATCGGCGCGTCCGGTATGCCTCAGACATTTCGGTATCACGAAGAATAGCACCGCTGGTTCGACTCGATTGGGGCGCAAGTTCGCTGCCCGGCGCTTGCTAAATCGCCAAAGCCCCCCAGGATAGCCAATCCTGGAAACATCGATTCCCAGAGCCGCTTACGGGCACCAGCGTAACCTCTATTCCTTCAGTTCCGGATGCTGGGCTCTCATCTCCCGCCAATACTCCTCGTCCCGCTGTTTCAGCATCCCAGCGGAGCCTTTCCGGTGAGCCTCGACAATCTCCACGGCCCGTCTCGCTCCCTCTGGTAGTTACTCTTCTTCCAGTTGGTTGTCTGCCATAGATGAAACCTGATCGGCCCCGGCAAATTCTGTACCAGTGGGAATGAGACAAACTGATATGTTACAGGCTAATGTATACTTGAGCCAATGCCGAAGAGCGTGCGAATGAAGGACATAGCCAGGGATCTTGGCGTGTCCACAGTCACTATTTCTAAAGTATTGAGGAACCACCCAGATGTTGGTGAGGAAACTCGCCAGCGTGTTCTTGCGCGCGTAAAGGAGCTGGATTACCAACCGAACCTTGCCGCGCGCGGTTTAGTAACCGGTCGTACTTACCTGGTGGGGCTCATCGTACCCGGTTTACTTCATCCCTTCTTTGCGGAAGTCGCCGCATCCGTTTCAGACACCCTTCGCAAGGACGATTATTACCTTGTTGTCTCGTCTTCTGAAGAAGATCCCGATCTAGAGGAGCAAGAGATCAGCCAGCTTTTGGCGCGACAGCTCGACGCGCTGATCATCGCTTCTTGCCGATCCACTGTTGAAGTTTTTTCCCGTATCGAGAAGCAAAAGACTCCCTACGTATTGATAGACCGGAGCTTTCCGGGGCTCTCTTCCAATTTTGTTGGCGTCGACGATTTTGCAGCTGGGATGCTGGCGACGCAGCATCTGGTGGATATTGGATGCAAGAGAATCGCTCATGTTCGCGGACCGGAGCTGAGTCCCGGCATCCAGAGGCTCCAGGGATACATGAGAGCGCTGGGGCAGAACGGGAAGAACGTGATCGATGAGTATGTGATCTTCGAGCCCAAAGGCGATGTCGGGAGCAGCCAGCGTGGAGCGGAAGCCATGCGGCAGCTCTTGAGATGCAAACGCATTCCGGATGGGGTATTCTGCTTCAACGATCCCTTAGCAATGGGAGCCGTCAACGAGGCAGTGAATCAGGGACTCAGGATCCCCGAAGACATTGCTATCATTGGCTGTGGCAACCTCCACTATGACGATTCGTTGCGGGTACCTCTCTCGAGCATCGACCAGCATAGTGGCCAGATTGGGAGCGAAGCTGCCCGACTGGTGCTCGAAGCCTTGAAATCCAAGGTAGTACCGAAGCCCGAGGTAATTCTGCTGACGCCGGAATTAGTCGTGAGAGAGTCGACGCAGCGACAGCCTGCAAAACGCGGCCTTTGACACGAGCTTTCGAGCCCCCAAACAGGCTCGCGTGGATCTTCTATGCTGCTCGCGCAAATGAACTTATGACTGCCCCGAACTCTGATGGGAACCCCGTCACCTACCCGGACATGTTTGCGAATATGGCCGGATTCAGCGGCACAAAAAATGAACTGAGCATTACACCACCGGACCTGAAAACCGCTTTCATTTGAGTATCCAAAAAGGCGCGGACTTCGACGAGAAGTTGAAGCTTTTGTAACTCGGCGTGGGACACAGAAGGCTAATCCATTTCCGCAAGCCTTCGATGCTTTCCGCACAATGCTCAAACTGGCCGGGGTTGGGAAAGCTTATTCCTTCTTGCGCAGCTCACATGGAGCCAGGATTTGAACGAATCTGCTCCCGTGCTAATCCATTAAATTCAACGGGCACGGCTCATCAACCGCTGGTCATCTCCTTTCTTGACACCGTTCTCGACATATGGATAGAATGTTCATCGATTAAGTTATCGGTTAAGTTCCTGGTTTTGCGAGGTTAGAGCTGATGCCATCTACGTCTACCCAGTCCGATCAACAGGTTGTCGGTGTCGATCCTGCGCTGGTTCCCTTTCGCACATTAAGATCAGGCGAAAGAATGCCTTCCATCGGCCTGGGCACCTTTGGCTCTGACCATGTCGCGCACGATGCGGTAGCCGAAGCGGTGAAATACGCAGCCTCCATTGGGTACCGCCATTTCGACTGCGCATCTGTTTATGGCAATGAAGCGCAGATCGGCAAAGCATTCAAAGCGATGTTTCAGAAGGGCCTTCGCCGTGATGAAGTCTGGATCACCTCCAAACTTTGGAACGATAAACACGGAGAAAATGATGTTATTCCCTCATGTGAAAAGTCATTGTCCGATCTTCAGGCTGACTACCTTGATCTTTATTTAGTTCACTGGCCCTTCCCCAATCATCATCCTCCCGGTTGTGATGTTTCTGTGCGCTACGCGCATGCAGTGCCTTACATCCACGAGAACTACATGCGGACCTGGCGCAAGATGGAAGAGCTCGTCGATCGTGGACTGGTCCGTCACATTGGGACATCCAACATGACCATCCCCAAGATGGAGCTGCTTCTCCGCGACGCAAGCATCAAACCCGCCGCCAACGAAATGGAGCTTCATCCCCACTTTCAGCAACCGGATTTTTTCCGCTACCTGCTCGACAAAGGGATTCAACCGATTGGATACTCGCCACTCGGATCACCGGGACGTCCGGAGCGAGACCGAACGCCCCAGGATACATCCCCCGTTGAAGATCCTGTGATCCTCGAAATTGCACAAAAGCTCGGGGTGCACCCCGCTGTCGTGTGCATAAAGTGGGCCATCCAGCGTGGACAGATTCCAATTCCCTTCTCGGCGAATCCGCGAAACATGCTCAGCAACCTTCTTGGCGTCGTCAGCAAACCGTTAGCTCCGGCGGACATGGAGGCTATTGCAAAGCTGGATCGCAACTGCCGGTTGATCAAGGGGCAGGTATTTCTTTGGAAGGATGACCAGCCCTGGGAAGATCTTTGGGATCTCAACGGGAGAATCACGCCCGCGTAATCGCGACACATATTGCCAAGAATGAGACGCATTCGTCTCTATTCCCCTGGAATGCCGTTTGAAACGATGCAACCTTGTTGAGCCGGAAGACTGACGCACGAACGAGGAGATTGAAATACATGAAAGAGACCATGAAGGCAGCGTTTCTTCCGGGAAACAGCATGGTCGAGATGAGAACTGTGCCAGTGCCCAAACCGAGACACGGTGAGGTACTGATTGCAGTCAAGGCCTCTACCATCTGCGGCTCCGACATCCGCGCAATCTACCACGAACATCTCGGCAAAGGTCCTGAAGGCTACCAGGGAGTGATCGTCGGTCACGAACCCTGTGGACAAATTGTCGAAGTCGGTCCGGGTTGCCGGCGTTTCAAAGTAGGTGACCGTGTGATCGTGTATCACATCTCCGGTTGCGGCGTATGTAACGATTGCCAGCGGGGCTACATGATCTCGTGCACGAGCACGGAGTATCGACGCGCTTATGGATGGCAGCGAGATGGCGGCATGGCCGAATACCTGCTGGCCGAGGAGAAAGATCTCATCCATCTTCCTGACTCTCTCACCTATTTGGATGGCGCACAGGTTGCCTGCGGCTTTGGCACGGTCTACGAAGCGCTGCAGAAGGTAGGAATTGACGGCAACCACGCAGTGCTGATCACCGGTCTCGGGCCAGTTGGACTTGC
>DASRLI010000402.1:0-15989 GCA_035648535.1 Occallatibacter sp.
ATATGGTAGGCACGACTGGACTCGAACCAGCGACCTCTTCCGTGTCAAGGAAGCGCTCTAACCAACTGAGCTACGCGCCTGCAAACCAACATGAGGTAGTTTATCAGGATCGGGGCGATGGCGAAAGGCGCAGGCTGCCACTGGCAGGGCTGATGCTGTACCATCGTTCACGAGCGAATGAACTTCCTCCGCCTGCGAGGCGTGGACCTGCATTCAAGTGGCGGCATGACCTTTCAAGTTTCTAAGGGTTGCCGTTTTCCAGGGTCGGCCGGGATATCGCACCGGGGTGGCGTTTGGCGCCGGAGTCTAATGCGTTACTGAATCAGCCATGCAAGACGATTCGAGCCCAAGACTAAACCCATTCCGCACTGCTCCCAACCTGCTCACGCTGTTGCGCATCTGTCTGGCGCCGTTCTTGGTCGCTGCTATCCTGGGCGGCAGGTTTGAGCTCGGCTTTATCCTATTTATCGCCGCCGGGCTGACTGACGCGCTGGACGGCGCACTGGCTCGCTGGCTCAAGCAGCGCTCCATGCTCGGCCAATACCTTGACCCGGTGGCAGACAAACTGTTGCTGAGCACCATATTTCTGGTGCTGATGCATGAAAAGCTGATTCCGACCACGGTGACTGTGCTGGTCTTTGGCAGGGATGTGGGGATCCTGCTGGTGGCGGCGATTCTTTATATGGCGGTCGGACGTCGGGAGTTCAAGCCCAGCATCTTTGGCAAGGCCAATACCATAGCCCAGGTGAGTGCAGTGGCCGCAGTGCTGCTGCTGCAGCTAACGGCAGCGTCCTGGGTGGTGGTTTTTCGCACGCTCGCACTCGATGCCACGATCGTGCTGACCGTGGTCTCGGGGCTGCATTACGCATGGTCCGTTTCACGCCGGGGAAACAATTCGGCTTCCAACGGTTCCATCGCTAAGTGAAGCGCGTCCAGCGCGCAGTTTCAGGCGTCGTCAGAGACGTCCTCTGTTTCAGCGGTGTCTTCAATCTCCATGTCGCGGAACTCTTCGGAGTCAAAGACCTCGCCACATTCCAGGCACTCGACAAATTCGGTGTCTTCTTGCCGGGAGACGATTCGTACTCGGGGGTGTCTGCAGGCGGTTGCCATCGTTCGTATTATCAGATGAAATAGGTACTCTTTCCGCCAGATTGTAGCGATCTTTTCAGCAAATTAAAACGAATTTCTGTTGAATATTCGATCTTTCCCAAAGATTTTTCCTCAGTTGGGCCGATAGCCTTGCCGTAGGGCCTTGAAATCCCGACAGATTCGGTCGTATACTGAACACGGACCGAAGAAGTCGGATATTGAATGCTCAAGCTGACAAAAAAGGCGGATTACGGGTTGATGGCGCTCAAGTACCTTGCTGAGCACCCGGAAACGGCTGCCTTGAGCGCCAAGGATGTCGCCGACGCCTACGGGATTCCCGCTCAACTGCTGGCCAAGATACTGCAACTGCTCACCAAGCATGGGTTGCTGCGTTCGCACGCCGGAATGAACGGCGGCTATGCATTGGCGCGGGATGCGCGCGAGATTTCTGCCTACGAGGTGATTCACGCCATCGACGGGCCGTTTTTCATCACTTCCTGTACCAAGGGGACCAAGTCGTGCGAGCTGACGCCGAGCTGCACCATCAAGGAACCGTTGGCGCGGGTCAACGAGACAATCGCGGGGGTTCTGAAGAGCATCAGCATTCAGGACCTGGCGGAGCATGAGCAACCTGCAGCACGGGCCCGCGATTCGCACGGGCTGGTTGCCCTCACGTTGTAACTGAACTGAGTCTTTAACCGTAGTTCCCCCACTCCGCGTTGAGCGGAGCAGAGCATTAAAGAGGATGGAGATCAAGATGAGTACCTTTGCCACCAACGTGGAAGTGCCGGCAGGAGTGAAGCTGCCAATTTATATGGACAATCATGCCACCAGCCCGCTCGACCCGCGGGTTCTGGAAGCGATGATGCCATACTTCACCGACAAGTTCGGCAATGCGGCCAGCCGCAACCACTCGTTTGGATGGGAGGCGGAACAGGCTGTGGAGACTGCGCGCGAGCAAATTGCGAAGCTCATCGGCGCCACTGCCAAGGAGATCATTTTCACGTCCGGCGCCACAGAGAGCAACAACCTGGCCATCAAGGGCATCGCGGAGATGTATCGCGAGCGCGGCAACCACATCATTACCCAGGTCACCGAGCACAAGGCTGTGCTTGACACCTGCAAGCGTCTGGAAAAGTACGGCTACCGCGTCACCTATCTGCCGGTTAAGGCAGATGGCCTGATCGATATGGAAGACCTGAAGCGGGCCATGGACGAGAAGACGATCCTGGTGACGATCATGGCGGCCAACAACGAGATCGGTGTTTTGCAGCCGATCCGCGAAATTGGCAAGCTCTGTCACGAGAAGGGCGTCATCTTCCACACCGATGCGGTGCAGGCGGTGGGCAAGGTTCCGGTCAACGTAATTACCGACAATATCGACGTGCTTTCGCTCTCCGGACACAAAATCTACGGACCCAAGGGCGTAGGCGCGCTTTACGTTCGTCGCCGCAACCCGCGGGTGCAGATCGCGGCGCAAATCGATGGCGGCGGCCACGAGCGCGGCATGCGGTCCGGCACGTTGAACGTGCCTGGAATCGTGGGCCTGGGCAAAGCTTGCGAGATTGCCCGCGAAGAGATGGATACCGAGGCGGCATATCTGCGCGGCCTTCGCGACCGCCTGAAGGCCAAGCTGGAGTCGGAACTGGACTACGTTCACGTCAACGGATCATGGGAGCACCGGCTGCCCGGCAACCTGAACATGAGCTTTGTGTATGTCGAAGGCGAGTCGCTGCTGATGGGCATCAATGACGTAGCGGTTTCCAGCGGTTCTGCCTGCACGTCGGCAACGCTGGAGCCCTCGTACGTGCTCAAGGCGCTGGGACTGGGCGACGATGTGGCGCACAGTTCGATTCGTTTCGGGCTGGGCCGCTTCAACACCCAGGCCGAGGTGGATTACGTAGCCGCCAAGGTGATCGAAATTGTGAAACATCTGCGCCAGCTTTCTCCGCTTTACGAGATGGTGCAGGAAGGCATCGACCTGACCAAGATTCAATGGGCAGCGCACTAAGCACGAAACGGAATTCAAGGCATCGGCTGACAGGCTTGCCGAATCTAACAAAAGCACGGCGGCTTCCCCCGCAGGAGGAGTAGAAGATGGCATACAGCGACAAGGTAATCGACCACTACAATAACCCGCGTAATGTGGGCCAACTGGACAAGAGCTCGACGGAAGTGGGCACGGGTCTGGTAGGCGCGCCGGAGTGCGGCGACGTGATGCGGCTGCAGATCCGCGTAAACCCCGAGACGCAGGTAATTGAAGAGGCCAAGTTCAAGACCTTCGGCTGCGGCTCGGCAATTGCCAGCTCCTCGCTGGCGACCGAGTGGATCAAGGGCCGGACCGTCGAAGACGCGCTGGCGATCAAGAACACTGACATTGTGAAAGAGCTGTCGCTGCCGCCAGTGAAGATTCACTGTTCGGTGTTGGCCGAGGATGCAATTCGCGCGGCCATTGGCGACTGGAAGAAAAAGAACGGCGTTGCGGAAACGGCAGATGCTACTGCCGCGGCGCACTAAGAGGCTTCCCCTTTCCTGCAAGGGGGTCGCGGTTACGGCCGCGGCCCTCCTGAAAAACGGGGAACCGGAGATAAAAAGGCAAGTATGGCGAACATGGTGACAATCGAATCGAAGCCGGCCGAAGGTGCTTTTGCGGCTTCGCCTCCGGCAGACGCCAAGCCAGTGTCAGCGGCTGGCGCAGCCGGATCAGGCTCGCAAGGCCAGGGCCTGCAGCTAACAGAGCGCGCCATCAAGCGCATTCGCGTTGCCATGGCCAAGGAAGGCGTGTCGCCGGAAGAAGGCGGGCTGCGGCTGGGCGTAATGGGCGGCGGTTGCTCGGGACTCTCCTATTCCATCAAGTTCGATACGCGGCCCCGCGAGCGCGACCGAATCTACGAGTTCGACGGCGTGCGTGTGTTTGTAGATCCCAAGTCGTTTCTCTATCTGCACGGCATGACGCTGGACTATGAGGAGACGCTGATGCGGCAGGGATTCAACTTCATCAATCCGAACTCCTCGCGATCCTGCGGCTGCGGTTCGTCGTTCTCTTAGTAAGTCCGGTCGCTGGAGTTCAGTCATGTTGAAAGTTCTCGATTCGGCAGTACCAGTTGCATGCTGGTCGTGCGCCGTGGCGCACAACGATTCCACTTTGTTCTGCCCGCATTGCAGCAAGATTCAGCCGCCTCCGGGCGGCGATTATTTTTCAGTCTTCGGACTGGAGCCTCGGTTGAATCTCGATCTGGCAGCGCTGGAGCACGAGTTTCACCGCCTCAGCCGCAAGGTGCATCCTGACCGTTTTGCCCGTGCCTTGGAAAACGAGCGGCAATGGAGCTTGGCCGATACGGCGCTGCTCAACGACGCCTATCGCACGCTGAAAGATCCGCTGCACCGCACCGAGTACCTGCTGAAGCTCGAAGGCGCTGAGATTGGCGAGGAGCACAGCGGCAAAAACAAAGATGCCAGAAAAGATCCTTCTAGGGTTCCTGCCGATCTGCTCGAAGAAGTCTTCGACTTGAACATGCAGCTTGAAGAGATGCGCGCGGCCCGCAAGATGGGCGAGACAGACCCCGATTTACAGTCCAGCCTCGAGCAGGCAAAGCGGAAATTCGACGGCCTGCAAGATGAGGTGGATCAAGACCTGAACAAGCAATGGCAGGTATGGGACGAGGGCGATGCCGCCACTCGCAAGAAAGCTGAAAAGACAATGGTGGCTCTGCTCGACCGCAGGCGCTACCTGAGCAACCTGGTCCGCGACGTGACCGAAACCCTGGGAGTTTGAACAAAAGACATGGCGGAAGGACGAGTAGTCGGAATTGACCTGGGAACCACCAATTCCCTGGTCGCTTATATGGAGGGCGATGCGCCGGTGGTGATTCCCGGCGTCGATGGCTCCAACCTGGTGCCCTCGGTAGTGGCGCTGGACCCGATACCTGCGGATGGTGGCAGGCCAACAGTTACAGTAGGCAACAGCGCTCGCAAGGTGCTCATCCAGACTCCGGAGCGCGTCATCTACTCCGTGAAGCGGCTGATGGGGCGCGGGCTTGAAGAAATCCAAAACGAGCTGAAGATGTTTCCCTTCAGGCTTGCCGACGATGTGGAGTCGGGTGAAGTCCCGCGCATTCAACTGGGCGAACTCCGCTTTACGCCGCCGGAGATTTCGGCATACATTCTGCGCCAACTCAAGCGCAACGCCGAGCGTTTCTTTGGCGCTCCAGTTACGCAGGCCGTCATCACGGTGCCGGCCTATTTCAACGATGCGCAGCGGCAGGCCACCAAGGATGCGGGGCGCATGGCGGGGCTTGAAGTGTTGCGGCTGGTGAACGAGCCAACCGCGGCCGCGCTGGCCTACGGGCTCGATCGCGCGAAAGTGGGAACCATCGCTGTCTATGACCTTGGCGGCGGCACATTCGATATTTCCATTCTCAAGCTGCGTGACGGGATCTTCGAAGTGCAGTCCACCAATGGCGACACGCATCTGGGCGGCGACGATATCGACAACCTGCTGCTGACCATTGCGCTCGACGAGATCTACGCCGAGCATGGAGTGGATTTGCGCGGACACCCTGGCGCCGTGCAGGCCCTGCGCAAAGCGGCCATCGAAGCCAAGATCAGCCTGTCCACCGAGACCGCAGCGCATTTTGACATCGAGCTGCCCAACGGCGACCGGTACCAGCGCGAGATTCCGCGCGCGGTGTTCGAGTTGTTGATTGAGCCGGTGCTGGCGCGGACCTCGGGTCCGTGCAAACAGGCACTCGCCGATGCCGGGGTCACCCCGGAAGAAATTGATGAAGTGGTACTGGTTGGCGGATCCACGCGAATTCCAGCAGTCCGCGAACTGGTGGACGAACTCTTCCACCTGGGCGCGCGCGACAAAAAGCCGCACATCGAGCTGAACCCTGACGAAGTAGTAGCGCTGGGTGCGGCGGTGCAGGCGGATATTCTGGCCGGCGCTTCCAAATCCACTGAAGAAATGCTGCTGCTTGATGTGACGCCTCTTTCGCTCGGCATTGAAGCGCTGGGCGGCACCGTGGCGCGCATCATCCAGCGCAACTCGACCATTCCCGCCTCAGCCACCGAGCACTTCACAACCGGCGTCGACGGACAGACCAATGTGGCAATCCACGTTGTGCAAGGTGAGCGTGAACTCGCTTCAGATTGCCGTTCACTGGCACGCTTCGACTTGAAGGGTATTCCGCCCATGAGCGCCGGTATGCCGCGCATCGAGGTCCGCTTCCTCATCGACGCTGACGGTATTCTTCAAGTCTCCGCGCGCGAGCAGCGCAGCGGCCTTGCTGCCGAGATCACAGTGACGCCGACTTATGGATTAACGGATGAGCAAGTCGAGAGCATGATTCTTGAGTCTTTCGATCACGCCGAAGAGGACTTTGCCAAGCGCCTGTTGATCGAGGCGCGCAACGAGGCGGAGTCAATTCTGTCGAAAGTCGAAGGTGCGCGTAAGAGTCCAGCGTGGGGGCAGTTGACCGGCGAGGAGCAGTCGGAAATTGCATCCGCAGAAAACGGGTTGGCTGCAGCCAAGTCTGGCGCGGACATGACAGCCATCCGCAATGCGACGCTTGCGCTTGACAAGGCAACGCAGCGGCTGGCCGAGTTGATGATGGATGCCGCAGTATCGACCGCCCTGCGCGGCAAAACCATGGGTGCCGCAGGCGAGGAACTGGACGAGGCGGTGACCGCGCCTCATCCGATGGCAGCTGCCGAGTTCAAGTAGGGAGGTAGGCCGGCACAGCGGGTTTTGAAAGGGCACGACTTTAGTCGTGCCGTAAGAGCTGCATTATTGGCCCGGGCTTTAGCCCCTGCGGAAACATTTGCTGCAGCACACATGCAAGACGGCAAGGAAGGACGGAATCCTATGAGCGAAACAACTGGAAAAGCAATTCCTCCAGAGAAGCTGGTGCGCGTGACCTTTCTCCCCGAGGGCAAGACGGTTGAATTCGAATTCGGCACCATGCCTTATGAACATCACGGCAAGCCGATGTCGTTTCTTGACGTTGCTGAGAACAATGACATCTTTCTCGATCACGCGTGCGGCGGTGTATGCGCCTGCACCACTTGCCACCTGTGGATCAAGGATCAGACGGGCATCAGCGAGGCGGACGACGATGAGATCGACCGGATGGACATGGCGGCCGACCAGCAATTGGAATCCCGCCTGGGATGTCAGGCCGTGATTACGAAACCCGGCGAATATGTTGTGGAGATTCCAAAGTGGAACCGCAACTACACATCCGAGGGCAAACCGCTGGCCATGGCGGAAGGAAAGTAACTGCAGGACTCTGGGTGCCCCATCCATTCGCAGCCTCATCGCGAATGGGTGGGAAGCCACAACCCCCAAATTACCGTGCCTGGGTGCCCCAGGGTCTCGATGCTGAGACCTGGGATGGCATGACACTGACCCCGTCAAACAGGAAAGTAAGGAGCGACGATAGATGCCGCGCGAAATTTTGTGGACCGACGCCGAGGAGATCGGTATTCAGTTACAAGAAAAATTCCCTGCACTGGACCCATTCACGGTGCGCTTCACCGACCTGTACAAATACGTGACCGAACTCGATGGCTTCGCCGACGACCCGGCAAAATCGAATGAGTCGCGGCTTGAGGCTATTCAGATGGCGTGGCACGAGGAGTGGCAGGACGCGCAGGGGTAGCTTGATTCATCCAGCCAGTGCTTCATGTTGAGAAATTGAAAGCACGTTCCCGTCAGGGTCTTTGAACCAAGCCACTTTTCCTCCGCCAGGAAACGTGCAAATGCCTTGTTCATCCTGGCCCATATTCGGGTATCGCTCGAAAGCCACGCCTTTTGCGACAAGTTCAGCAAGATCGCGCGTGATGTCGCCGCTTTCCCAGCCAAGAACCGTATGTTGCGCGGGAGTGAACTTGGGCACCTTGCTGATGCGTAGCATCACGCCGTTCATGTTGAAGACGAGCGCATATCCGTCATCGCGCAGATACGTAAAGCCAAGCGTATCCCGATAGAATCCAATAGCGGCATCGGGATTCTGAGTGAGCAGGAACGTAACAACCTGGTTCATTTGGACCTCCGATGGTTCAGTGCACACCGGGGATGTGCTGCACATTTCGAGTTGTACAGGGTAGAGCGAAATGCAATCAAGGCAAAACTGTCTTTGCTCAGTTCTGATCCCGCCAATCGCTCCAGCCGAATGCGCTCTCGTAGTGCACAAATTCCTTCTTCTGCCCCGGCACAAGATACACACTGATCACATCGAAACGGACCTGCGGCGCAATCGGCTGCGGTAGCTGGCGAACGTACTGGCGTGCCAGGCGGCGCAGCATCGTGCGCTTGTGTGAGTCGACGGCAACCTCAGCGGGTGTGGCATCGTGGGCAGTGCGGGTTTTCACCTCGACGATGCAAAGCAGTGGTCCCTGCCAGGCGATGAGGTCAATGTCACCAGGTTGATGGCCGGGAGACCAGCGCCTTGCCGCCACAATGTAGCCCTTGCGGCGCAGATGAAAGTAGGCGGCATCTTCGCCCTGCATGCCGGTGACGAGATGGGCGGGAAGAGTTTGCACGCGGTTGTGGCGTCGCGCCATCCAATCCATGCCAGCCAGGGCCCGTTCAATCCAGTTGATACGCACCTGCGTAAGCCATTCCATCGCACACCATTGTCGCCGGGATGAGCGAGCAGCGCAAATCGTGCCCCGGTGCTCAGGGCTTAGGACGCTGAGCGCCCCGGTTCATGCCGTCGCAGTTTCAAGCGCGGCAGCTTGCTCGTGTTCCTTTTCGACCACGGTCAACGCCTCCTCGAGGATATCGAGAGCGACGGTGGCTTCGTGCTCGTTGACGATGAGCGGAGGCGAGAGCCGCAGTGATGTCTCGCCGCAGCCGAGCACCATGAGGCCGCGTTCGAAGGCCAACGTCTCCACTCGGTTGCGCAGAGCGGTCGCTGGCTCGCGCGTGGTCTTGTCCTTTACCAACTCGATGCCGATCATCAGGCCGCGCCCGCGCACGTCGCCCACCAGCGGGTGGCTCTGCTTCCAGCCACGCAAGCGCTCGAGCATGAACTCGCCCACGCGCGCAGCGTTGCCCATTGCTTCGCGTTGGATGATGTCCATGGTGGCCAGCGCCGCGGCAATCGAAACCGGATTGCCGCCAAATGTGGATGCGTGCGAACCCGGCACCCAGTCCATCACCTCCGCGCGCGTCATGCAGATGCCCAAGGGCATTCCGCTGGCAATGCCTTTGGCAATGCAGACCATGTCGGGCTCCACGCCGGAGTGTTCTATGGCCCACCATTTGCCGGTGCGGCCCGCTCCGCATTGCACCTCATCGACCACCAGAAGAATTCCGTGACGACTGCAGATGGCGCGCAGTTCGCGAAGGAAGTTGTCAGGCGCGACCACGTAGCCGCCTTCGCCCTGTATGGGCTCGATGAAGACCGCGGCAACCTCTTCAGGCGGGAGAATAGTCTTGAAGAGCTTCTCCTCAATGTAGCGCGCACAGCCCAGGCTGAAGGCTTCCTCTTCCTGTGCTCCGCCGCTACAGCCGCGATATGCATACGGATACTGAATATGAGTTACACCCGGAACCAGGGGCGAGAAGCGGCGCTTCTGCTGAGGCTTGGATCCGGTAAGCGAAAGTGCGCCCATGGTGCGGCCGTGAAATGCGCCAAAGAACGAGATGATCTGCTGGCGTCCTGTGTGGTAGCGGGCAAGCTTCAACGCGCACTCAATGGCCTCGGCGCCGGAATTGCCGTAAAAAAACCTGTGCGGGCCAGGCATGGGCGCTACCGCGGAGAGCCGCTCCGCGAGATCAGTCAGAGGCTCGTTGTAAAAGTCTGTGCCCGAAATGTGGATCAACTCAGCCGCCTGCTTCTGAATTGCCGCGACCACCTCGGGGTGGCAATGGCCCGTGGAATTGACGGCGATACCTGCCGCGAAGTCGAGGAATTCATTACCGTCAACATCTGTGATGCGAACGCCGCGGCCGCTCTTGGCCACCAGCGGATACGAGCGCGTGTAACTGGGCGAGATGAGTCGTCCGTCTGCCTCGACGGCGGCGCGGGCCTTTGGGCCAGGCAGGGTACAAACAAGTTTGGGTCCGTATTGCGCATGCAACTCTTGCTTGGTCATGGTGCAGTCTCCTCGGCAGATTCTGTTGTGCGGCCGGCGCGGCATGTTTAAGCGGATGCGGCGCGGCCACGGATCCCACTGTGAGGGATCATCCAGTTCCACTCGCCCTGGTGGAAGAGAAATAGAAGGCGAGACAATGCGGACGAGGATCTTCGGCGGACCTGTGCTAGTCGCCGCCGAAGAGACTAGGTCGAGTGCGGGTGGGCAGCACACGCAGGTGCTTGCGCGGGCAGATGATGCGTGCGCGCGACCGCGACCACCGCCGACCGGCCGGTAGGAGTAGCAATCCTCTGGCAGCACGCGTTTGCATGGAAACCCCGCTAAACATGAGGATATCACGCAGTGCGAATCCATTCCACCCGATACACGCCCCATACCGTCTTCTCCATGGTGGTCGACAGGCTCTAAGATGGAAGCATCTCCATGCCCGCGTCTTCGCCCCATTCAGTTCATTCCGAACACAAGGCAGCCAGCACAACGTCGATCGTACTGGCGTTTCTCAGCGTCTACTTTTTCTGGGGGTCCACGTACACGGCAATTCGCGTGGGTGCAGCGGAGATGCCGGCGCTGCTGCTGGCAGGGACGCGCTTTCTTGTTGCCGGAGTGATTTTGCTGGCCTGGTGCCGCTGGCGTGGCATGCGGATTCACTTGCCCGCAAAGACCATGATGATGCTGGGGCTGATCGGATTGCTGCTGTTAGGCGGAGGCAATGTTGGCCTGGTCTACGCGGAAAAGACCTTGCCCAGTGGGTTGGCCTCGCTGGCCTTTGCGGTGATGCCGCTCTATGTCGCGTTCATTGAGATTGCGCTGCCCAACGGAGAGCCGCTGCCCGGGCGTGGCTGGCTTGGTTTGCTGCTTGGCTTTGCCGGACTGGCTGCGCTGCTATGGCCTTCCCTGCATACGGGGCTTGGCGGCGATCGCGTGCTTCTGTGGGCCATCATCGCGTTATTGGCAGGAGCGCTGTCATGGGCAGTGGGCAGCATCCTGTCGCGCCATGCACAGCTCCGGGTCGATACCTTTGTAGCAGCCTCTTGGCAAATGGTGATCGCCGGAGCTGTCAATATTCTGCTGGGCACGGTGCTCGGCCAATGGCCGCAGTTCCACCTGAACGGCGCTTCCATTGGGTCGCTGGCCTATCTTGTCACCGGCGGATCGC
Organism: Occallatibacter sp.; assembly: GCA_035648535.1. Classification (GTDB taxonomy): domain Bacteria; phylum Acidobacteriota; class Terriglobia; order Terriglobales; family Acidobacteriaceae; genus Telmatobacter. The sequence goes on from DASRLI010000402.1 coordinate 11,351, forward strand.
TGCTTGGCTACACCGGCTTCATCTATCTGCTCGAGCACGTGCCGGTGGCCAAGGTCATGTCCTACACGTATGTGAACCCGGTAGTCGCGGTGCTGCTGGGAATCTTTCTGCTGCACGAGCGGCCCGCCGCAGCGGAGTTCTCAGGGATGGCCTGCATTGTGGTCGCGGTGTTCCTGATGACGACTGCGCAAGTGAAGGCGAAGCACGGGCCGCCGCCAGTCGAGGAACTGGAGCAGATGCCGGCGGAGTAGTATTGCTCTTTGCCCAGAGGGACGAGTGAAGGCTTTGTATCAGGGCACGACTTCAGTCGTGCTGCGAGGCCCCAAAATCTACAAGGGCTTTACAGGCTGCGGAGAAACTCTTGTTCAGCCGCTGTTTTGAAAGGGCACGACTTCAGTCGTGCCGTAACTGCCAAATAATGAACGAGGGCTTTAGGGCAGTTTCCCAATTGGTGTAGAGGGGCTTTGAAAGGGCACGGCTTTAGCCGTGCCGAAAATGCCAAGGTTTTAGTCGGGCTTTAGCCCCTGAGGGAATGTCTCTGCCTCTATACCATCAGGAGAACTGCTTCAGCCCCTGTGACAGCGCCCCGGAGTTGACCTTCCCTACTTCAGCAGCAGCACCGAGAGCGCGGAGAGGATTCCTCCCAGCGAGAAGATCATCCCGAGATACCAGTAGATGCGGCTGCGCGTGAGTAGCGTGACCGACGTGATAACCAGGCCGATCTCGAGCAAAGCCTCGGCAAGATCGAAGCGGTCGGCGCGGGCTTCGGCCTGTTCTACTTTGGTTTCCAGGGCCTCGGCTTTTTCCTGCTCCTCTTTCAACTCATCGTTCCATTTTTCCTGGTGGCCGGTGTAGGCCTTTGCAATCTTTTGCGCAGCGTCCTTATCGGAGATGGTGACGACCTTGAGCAGGTCTTCAGTGAGCGAAGTATTGTAGGAGCGAATTTTCTTGGCTTGGTATTCGTTCCACTGGTCGGTAGCTTTGTTCTGGTTGAGCACGGCCTCGGTATGGGTGCGATGGCCAAGCACTGTGGTCACGGCCACCAGCACCGCCAGCACGCTCATCGTGAATGCAACCGGGCGCAATGTGGACTCGTGCGATCCGTGCTCCGCGTTCTCTTGCAGTTCCTGGGCTTCGTTGGCTTCCATGTGTCGATCTCCTGGGGACGAACTGACAGCTGCTACTTGCGCTTCCAGTGCACGCCGTCCTTCGAGTCTTCGAGGACGATTCCTTTTTCCGCTAGTTCGTTGCGGATCTGGTCGGCGCGGGCAAAGTTGCGCTGCCGTTTGGCTAGTGTACGCTCGGCCACCAATGCGTCAACAGCATCATCTGTCAGCGACTGGCGGGCCAGCAGTTCGGGAGCTACGTCGGCCAGGCGGCCGGCCTTCTCGGCCCATTCCAGGGCGTGGCGCGTGGGCGCGGCGTCGTTGTCCACGATCACGTCGAAGACCGCGTCAAAGCTGGATAGGACAGACAGAATCGCATCCCGATCGGCGGCCAGAAGCTGTCCCTGATCGATGGCGGTGTTGGCGGCGCGAATCAGGTCGAAGATGGGTGCGCGGGCTTCCGCGGTATTCAGGTCGTTGGAGAGAGCAGCCATGTAGTCGGCTTGCGCCTTTTCGGCGGCAGCCTGGATGACAGGGTTTGCTCCCGCGGCAAAGCTGCTTGTGGTAAGGCGCCGATGGAAGGTCCGCACGCGCTCGATTGCGCTGGTGGCGTCGATCAGGCCGTCGAAGGTGAAGTTGAGTTGATGGCGGTATGGAACCGAGATCAAGGCCATGCGAATCGACGAAGCCTTGTAGCCCTTCAGCAGCAGGTCGCGCAACGTGAAAAAGTTGCCCTCGCTCTTCGACATCTTGCGGCCGTCGACCAGCAGAAAGCGGACGTGCATCCAGTGACGGGCAAATTGTTTGTGGGTTGCGGTCTCGCTTTGCGCAATCTCGTTTTCATGGTGCGGGAACATCAGGTCTTCGCCGCCGGCATGCAGGTCGAAGCTGTCGCCCAGATATTCCATGGCCATGGCGGAGCACTCAATGTGCCAGCCGGGACGCCCCCGGCCGATTGCCGTATCCCATGAAGTTTCGCCGGGTTTGGCGGCCTTCCAGAGTGCGAAGTCGCGGGCGGAGTCCTTCTCGTATTCGTCCACGTCCACGCGCGCGCCGTCTTCCATGCCGCTCAGGTCCTTCTTGCTCAGCTTGCCGTATTCGGGAAACGTGGCAAGGCGAAAGTACCAGCTTCCATCTTCAGTCTGGTAAGCAGCTCCGGCCTCGGCGAGCTTCTGCACCAGCTCCACCATGCGCGGAATGTGATCTGTGGCGCGGGCTAGCTGCTCGGGGTGCTGCACCCTGAGGGAGTCGAGGTCTTCGAGAAAGGCTTGCTCGTAGGGGGCCGAGTATTCGCGGATGGAGATGCCGGCCGCGGCAGCGTTATTGATGATGCGGTCATCCACGTCGGTGATGTTCATGACGTGGCGAACCGGGACGCCTGTGAGCAGCAGAAAGCGGCGCAGAACATCCACTGCCAGGAAGGTGCGGAAGTTGCCGATGTGGCCGTAGTCGTAGACCGTGGGGCCGCACGCGTACATGCGCAGGGCCTTGCCGTCCGAGGGGACGAGAGGATCGAGTTGTCCAGTGAGGGTGTTATAGAGGCGGAGGGTCATCGGTCTTTCGTCTTGCTCGGAAAAAGGTTGAAAATCGGCAGTTTTCGGCCTTTTTGATTGTAACAAGACAGTGCACAGTGGTCAGTGATCAGGGGTCAGGGGTCAGGGAAATCGAACCCAGGAAATGCTTCGTGTTGAAAGATGCGGGTGCCCCATCACAAGACTGGGTGCCCCATCCTCGCCACGTTTTTGTATTTGTGGCTAGGGTGGGATATCTATATGTAAAGCTCTTTATAGTCTTCGCCCGCCCCTCCGCCCCCCTACTGAACTGTCATTCTGAGCGGAGTTTGGCGCGCTCTTGCGCCAAACGGAGTCGAAGAACCCGCGGTTGCGGTTGTCTTTGCTTTTGTCAGGCTATTCCTAATCGAATAGGGCGGATCGCCGGGTGCCCCATCCTTGACGCAGCCTCATCGCAGCAAGGGTGGGATATCTATATTTAAAGTTCTTTATAGCCTTCGCCCTTCCGCAACCAACGCCGCAGAACACCTCAAACCAGCCTCTGCGCAATCGTCTCGTCCAGAATCTCCCGCACCGTCAGCGGAACCATCGCAATATGCTCGCGCCGGAAGAACTGGTCGATCTCGCGCAGCGCATCGCTGCTGAAGTCGAAGCCCACAAAAAACCCTTTCTTCCGCCTCGTCCGCATCATTGCCGCTTCAAACTTGTCGATGTCCGGGCGGCCCACCTTATCCATCTGTTTCACCTGGATCGGATACCAGTCGTCCATGAAGTCAAGCTGCCTGGCTTCCTTCCCGGGAGCGGTTGGTTCGGCGCCGACGTGATAAATGCGTCCATCGATTCCCATGTCGCCGACCTGCGTCTTGTTCGGAATCCCGCCCAGCGCGATCACCGCCCAGTTCTCGAACTCGAACGGCGGAATTGTACGAAGTTGCTTCTCGGTCCACGCAGCCCACATCAACCGGGGGCCTCCTTGTTTCTCCGCCCCCACAGTCAGGAAAAACCGGAAATTACAACTGGCCTATTACACCTTATAGGGTGTTTCGTCCCTGTAAAGAGGGGCTTCTAGCGCAGGATAAGCGCCTTTTTTGTGCGCAAAAGCTCCTATTTACACCCATTCCGGGTAGCTCCAAACAGCCCGTTGTTCAAATCCGGAACCTTTCGAGCAGCCAGATCCCGGATTTGGATTGCTTGAAAGGTTAAGCCCTCGAAGAAGTACAACCATTTAGACGAACCTTTGGCCCTATTTCGTAACCATCTAAGCGAACCTTTAACGTTTACGATGCACCATGTAAGCGGTCATTTTCGCGCCGTCTCAAACCGAAAAATCGGGATTCGGCCCACTCAATTTTCCTCAGCTTCAACAGGCCTGCAAGAGACAAGCTCGGGCCGCACTGGCGCATAATTCTGCTAAGACGCTGACCGAAATCGTGGGGGCTTATGGATCTGGAATATTTTGTGGTGGACGTGTTCACAGAGACCGCGCTCAAGGGAAATCCGTTGGCGGTCGTGTTGAATACCACGAACCTCACGACAGAGCGGATGCAGGCCATCGCACGCGAGTTCAATCTGTCGGAGACAACGTTCGTTGAACGCAGGCCGGCCGAGGTAGAGCGAGCCGAAGGTGTGCGGGTCAGGATCTTTACCACGCAGGAGGAACTGAACTTTGCAGGGCATCCTACATTGGGCACGGCCAGCGTGCTGAAGAAGATGATGCCGGAGACAATGCAGGGCGACACGGTAACGCTTTCCCTCAATGTTGGCGCGGTCCCCGTGCGCTTTAGCGGTGAAGGATTGTTCGGAGAGATGACGCAGAGGGATCCGGAGTTTGGGGCTAAGTTGGACGTGTCTGAAGTGGCGCGGTTGACGGGGCTCGAGACTAAGGACATTGATGCGGCGCTCCCGCCGCAGGTGGTTTCGACGGGGACCGCGTTTGCGATTGTCGCGTTGCAGTCGGCGAAGGCGCTCGAGCGGCTGAGCGTAAATCAACTGGAGGCCACACCGTGGCTGCGGGAGCGGGGA
>DASRLI010000403.1:0-11538 GCA_035648535.1 Occallatibacter sp.
CGTCACCTGCCGCACGCCGAATCTTTCCTGCGCCTGCTCTGCAAGTTCCTTCATCTGCTTCAGCGCCATCTCTTCGTAGGCCTCATAGTCCAGATGAAGCGTTTGCCGCCCGCGCGTGTTGTTCCGCACAATGCCATCGAAGACAGCCACCGCGCCGTCCTCGCCGCGCTTGGCCGCGGCAATCAGTTTCTCTGCATTGATCGGCGAGCGAGTCAGTGCGATGATTGTCGGTTCTCCCACGCTCTGATCCGGAGTTTTCGCCGTGCGCGAAGCACCACCGGAGACGGGCGGCAGCAAACCCACCTCATCGCCATCGCGCAGCACGTGTCCGGCGGTCGAGTACTCGGCGTTCACGCTGATCGCAATGCCGCGCAGCACGTGCCCCGGCAGGGAATCGGGCAAGTTCGCTTTCAGGCGCTCCAGCAGATCCGCCACCGAGGCGCCTTCCGGCAACTCCATCGTGGTCGCACCCCCGCCCAGCCAATCTTTCGACACTCCAAAGGGAAGAACTCTTACACGTATCACTTGAAAAAGAATACCGCCTGCAGCTTAGACGCAGCAGGCGGCAATCAGGAGGCGAAACCCAGAAGCATCAAACCACTTTGTACAGGAATCCGGTCGGCGTTCCCCACAGGTTCCGTGCCCGGTCCTCATAAAAAATACTGAACTCGATTCCGGCCATATCGAAGTCGAACAGCGGAACTCTGTCGAAGGTATAGTCGCCGCGCACGGAGTACTGGTCGCCCCCGCAGTCGATCATCAGCGTATCGCCCGTTGAAAGCCGCTCGGGATGCGTCAACAGCATGCACCCAAAGGCAAACACACCCATGCCAAATTCGTTGCCGGCCAGTGCCACGCGGGTGCGCCGGGCAGACGATCCGCGATGGAGCATTCCTGCCTGAGCAGCCACCACCAAAATGTCGCTGCCTTGCTGCTGATCGGCAAGAATCTTTTCCGCCAGCTTAGACCGCTCCGCCTGGCGAAGATACATCTCTCCCAGCTTGCCCACAATGCGGTTGGAGAACCTGCGCTTTGCAGCCACAACTCCAAGAAGCATTTCGACCGCTTCGTTGTAGGTGGAGGCGAGCGTCTGCCAGCGGGGAATTGCAAACCATGCCTCTGCGCCCTCAGGAAGCCCCCTCCGTGCCAGCTTCTCCTGGCAACTGCCCAGGCTGGGAAACAGCTTGCGCAACTCCGTCACCTGCGCCTCGACCGGCCGCACCCGGTAGGTGGGCGGATACACGCGATTCGAGCCCACCTCCTCGTCCTTGAACTTGTCGCTCACCGTATGACGATGGATGATTTCCACCACTGTTTCGGCGACCTCGCTCTTCAGTTTCCCGTCCATGTCGAGGACCGCCTGCACGCTTTGCCGGTCAAGTTGTTCGATCGCCGTTCTATATGCGGTCAGGACCGCCTCGCCAAGAAAATCCTGAAGCATGCGGTTCTGCTGGTCGGTGGTGTTGCCGGAAAGATGCAGCGGAACAATCTGATGGGGTATCGCTGTTGTGGTGGCCATGGTTGCCGCTCTCCGCGCTTCTGCGCGTTGGATTCTTTGGCCTTTATCGGCGGAATTGAATATTCCTCCAGAGCGAATCGCCAGCGGCGTCCTTTTCAGATCGACCTGCAAGGTCAATTTCGTCGCTCACGCGAATCCGATTCCCGATTGCGGATCCCATTACAGGTCGGGCCCATCGTGCCCGGCGCAAACAAAAAAGGCCGGCAGGTTCGCCGGCCTTCATCGTCTAATCCTCGGGCGCTTTACGAAACAGAGCGCCCCGCGAGTTCCGCCTCAACCGGCTGAGTATCCGGCCGCGCCTTCAGCAGCGGCAACGCCACGGCCAGCACATCCTCGATGCGGTTGGCGTAGTGCACCGTCACGCCCTCCATCATCTCCGGCGTCAGGTCCTCTTCCACGTCCTGGCGATTCTCCGCCGGCAGAATGATGGTTTCCACTCCCGCCCGGCGTGCCGCCAGAAACTTCTCCTTGATTCCGCCCACCGGCAGCACGTTGCCGCTCAGCGTGATCTCTCCGGTCATCGCCGTCAGCGGGCGCACCGGCGTATCGGTCAGCAGCGACGCCAGCACCGTTGCCATCGTCACTCCTGCCGAAGGCCCGTCCTTGGGAATCGCACCTGCCGGCACGTGAATGTGCAGGTCGATATCCTTGGTAAAGTCCTCGGTCAGACCCAGGCTTCCGGCGTTCGAACGCACCCAGGTCAGCGCGGCCTGCATCGATTCCTGCATCACCTCGCCAATCTGGCCTGTCATCGTAAAGCCGCCCTTGCCCTTCATCTTGTTGGCTTCGATGAACAGAATGTCGCCGCCGGCCGGCGTCCATGCCAGGCCCACAGCCACGCCGGGCCGCTTCACCCGTTCCGCCACCTCCGTGTCTACGCGCACCTGGATGCCGCCCAGGAACTCCTTGATCACCTCGCGCGTCACCACCAGCTTCTCCGCATGGCCCTCGACCACGCGCCGAGCCTGCTTGCGGCAAACCGTGCCCAGCGCCTGCTCCAGTTTCCTGACGCCGGCTTCCCGCGTGTAGTGGCGAACAATATAGCGCACCGCATCCTCGGGAATCTCGATCTGCTCGTCCGTGATTCCGTTGCCCTTGATTTGGCGCGGAATCAGGTACCGGTTCGCGATCTGCACCTTCTCCTCTTCGGTGTAGCCCTGCAGCGGAATCAGTTCCATCCTGTCCAGCAGCGGCGGTGGCACCGTGTCCAGCATGTTCGCCGTGCAGATGAACAGCACCTTCGACAAATCAAAAGGCACATCCAGGTAGTTGTCGCGGAACGAATTGTTCTGCTCCGGGTCCAACGTCTCCAGCAACGCAGAGGCTGGATCGCCGCGGAAGTCTCTTCCCAGCTTGTCCACCTCATCCAGCATGATCACCGGGTCGTTGGTTTCCGCCCGGCGAATGCTCTGGATGATCTGGCCCGGCAACGCGCCAATGTAAGTCCGGCGATGGCCGCGAATCTCTGCCTCGTCGTGCATGTCGCCCAGCGAGATGCGCTGGAACTTCCGTCCCAGTGCTCGCGCAATCGACCGGCCCAGGCTGGTTTTGCCCACGCCCGGAGGCCCGACAAAGCAAAGAATCGGTCCCTTCATATCCGGCTTCAGTTCGAGCACGCTCAAGTAGTCAAGGATGCGGTCCTTCACCTTCTTCAGTTCGTAGTGATCCTCATCCAGAATCTCCCGTGCCTTGCCGATATCGATCTTTGCGGCCGAGCTCTTGGCCCACGGCAGCACGGCAAGCCACTCGATATAGTTGCGCGTCAACGAGTAGTCGGCGGCCATGGGAGACATGCGCGACAACCGCGTCAGCTCCTTCATAGCCTCCTTCTTCACGTCCTCGGGCATGCCAGCGGCGTCAATCTTCTGGCGCAGTTCATCGGTCTCGCGCTGGCCATCGTCCTGCTCGCCCAACTCCTTTTGGATGGCCTTCATCTGCTCGCGCAGATAGTAGTCGCGCTGCGACTGCTGCACCTGGTCCTGCACCTCAGTCTGGATCTTGGCGCGCAACTGCTGCACCTCGATCTCCTTGGCAAGATGCTTGTTCAGCAGATCAAGCCGCTCCACGATCCCCGGCGTTTCCAGCATTTGCTGCTTGTCGTCGGTGGTCAGGAAAGGCAGCGAAGATGCAACAAAATCCACCAGCCGGCTCGGCTCGTCGATGTTGGCCGCAATCGTCCGCAACTCGTCGGAGAGCGTAGGGGACTCGGAAACAATCTGCTGGAACTGCGCAACCACGTTCCGCACCAGCGCCTCAACGCCCGAACTGGCATCCGGCTGAACATCCTCCAGCGTTTCCACCTCGGCCACCATGAACGGTTCGGTTTGCGAGTAGCGCACCAGACGGACACGGCTTACGCCCTCGGTAAACACAAACCGGCTCTGGTTGGGCATGCGCACAACCTTGTGTACCGTTGCCAGAGTTCCAACGGGGTGCAGGTCTTCAGGCTTGGGAGAGTCTAATCGCGGGTCCAGTTGCGTCGTCACCACGATCGTCCGCTCCTCGCCCAGAGACTCTATCAGCTGGATCGAGCTCTCGCGGCCTACCGTAAGTGGCAGAACGGCATGAGGGAACAGTACCGTGTCCCGCACCGGCAACACGGATACATAGCGCACCCTCGATACACTCCCGGGGGTGGGACTTGGGGATTGAGTCGGCTTCGTTGGCTCGTTTTGCATTGAGTGTCCTTTTGTCAACTTTCCTTCATTAGACAACGCAGACTTTGAAAAGTTTCACGAATATCCTCGTGCCGTCGCCCTTTCCCTCCAAAGCTGCTGATTCCTTTGCGGGTGGCTCCCCTACCCGTTACGACTCAGCCACACACCGGGTTCCCCGGCTCATGAAAGGGCCACCGGGTCCTACTCCACGCCCCTCAAGATCTGCCCAATTACACCGCCGTCCGTTTCTCCCGGAGGGAGAATACGAAAATAGCCCAGGGTGAAGCGCAGCGAAACCCTGGGTCTGCTATTCCCTCGTATCCGCTCGTCCCGTAGGGCCGACGCGAAGTCTGTCTCCGACTCCTACCTTTAGGATCCTCAACTTGCTGGAGAGCCAAATCCCTGCTTCTTCTTCATGTCCACAGTCGAAATTCCGTTTGCCTTGTATCAGGGCACGACTTCAGTCGTGCCATAAATGGCGCAAAATCAACAAGGGCTTCAGCCCCTGCGGGATTTAATTCTCCTGGAAACACCCATTCCCGCAACCTTTAATGCCCATTCCCCTAAAAGCCGGCGTTTCCGGACAGGCTCTTCGTCCGCTCAATGCCCGCAACAGCCGCTTCCACCACCCGGCCAACAAGAACAGCTCCCATTACAGGATTGGATGCAATGGCGCTCGAATGGTGTATCGGCCAAAGAGATTAGAAGGTGAGGAGGGGGAAGAGACGGCACAAGGAGGGATTTTCCGGGGTGAGACCCCGTGCTGCACGCAGGGAAGGCGGCTGATTCAAAGTCTTCCTTGTTGCTTCAGATCAGTTCGAATGGACCGGATGAGGCAGGCCTGCATCGTGGTCGCCATCCTCGCTCTTGATCGCCAATTCGATGTGACTCCAAAGATCATTCGGCGGTTCCACGATTGGGAACAATTGGCGCGCAGCCTCAGCGATGGTCTCCAGGTCGGCCAGAAGGGCGCTGCATAGCTCGCAGCTCTGGATATGAGGGTGGGCCGAGGCAACTGCCCCGGAGCCGATCAGCTCCGGCAACCGGGCCTGGAACTCTGCGCAGCCATTCTTGCTGCGATCGTCGGTCATAGCTGCGCCTCCGCTCGGGAATTTGCGCGTAAGGCTTCGCGTAACCTCAGGCGCGCCTTGTGCAACTGCGATTTGCTGTTGCCGATTGAACACTCAAGCATCGAAGCAATCTCATTATGCTCATAGCCCTCCACGTCGTGAAGGATAAAAATCAGCCGGTAACCGGCTGGTAAATCCGCGACAGCGCGCTCCAGCGCCAGCCGGTCGATGGTGCCGCTCAGTGCCAGGTCGGGAGCGCCGAAGCTGCGGCCGGGGCCTTCATCGGGAACCGGCTCCATTGCCTCATCCAGCGAAATCACGCTGAGGCCCTTTTTGCGCAGTTGCATCAGCACTACATTGATTGCCAGCCGGTGCAGCCAGGTGGAAAAGGCCGAGTCGCCGCGGAAAGTCGAAATCTTGCGGTGCAACTGCAAGAATGCCTCCTGGGTCAGATCTTCCGCCTCCGCTATGTTGCCCACCATGCGCAGACATAAAGAATAGATGCGTCTTTTGTGCAGAGAGTAGAGTTGGGCGAATGCGTGATGGTCGCCAGCCTGGGCGCGAGACAGCGCGTCGGCCTCCGCTGGATCGGGCGGCGCAGCTGGCCCAAAGGTCACTCGCTTGTTTTCCTGAGCGGGAATTGGTGCTGCCTCGTTCAGTTCCGGAATCAAACTATCCGGCGGGTTTGTCCTGATCCTTGAGTTTGGCATGAGATTCCTCGGGGGGGGAATCGATCTTGCGACCGGGAAATGAGGCGCAACGCTTCTGTTCTCGTTAGTATAAGGGGAAAGGGGACGATGTCAAATGGCGGAACTTCGGCAAAGAACGACCGGAGCCGTCGCCAGGTAATTTCTTGCGTCGAGGTTTTACTGTCGCGCAAACGGGGTAAAAGCCCCGCGCTTTTTGGGAGATATGGTCTTGCGGAGAAAGCCGGCAACGAAGTGCGGCAATTGCGGGGTAGTTCCATGCGGCGTACTGCTCGCGTGCGTACTTGTCTTCGCGCCAATCGCCGGACCTGGCGCTGGAGTCGCAGGCTGGGCCCAAACGCCTTCACCTTCGCCGGCGTTTCCCGAGCCCGCCACGGATTCCCTTCTTCAATGGGAAGGTCTGCCGGTTAAAAATATTTCATTCGAGGGCGTTTCCGACGATCGGCTTGCTCCCCTGCCGGACCATCTTGCCCAGGCCCAGGGAAAGCCGCTGAGCGCGGAGAACCTCCGCCAGAGCCTCCGCCAACTCTATTCGACCGGCCTCTACGAGACAGTTCATGTGGAGGGCTCGAAGGTCGAGGAATCGGCCGGCCAGAACAGTGTGGCACTCATCTTTCTCGGGACTCCGCGCACCTTTATCGGGTCCGTCTACGTGGACGGGGCAAAGGGGGCGACGCTCAACGCGCAATTGCAACGCGCCAGCCAACTCACAGCCGGTACCCGCTTCACCCAGGCCAAGCTGAACAATGCTCTCGTGCAGATGAAACAGACGCTGGCCGAAAACGGATTTTCCGAGCCGCAGATCACCCCCGCACTGACGCCGCACCCCGATGAGCAACTCATCGACATCGGCTTCAAGGTCGTCTCCGGTCCACAAGCGCGAGTAGGCAAAGTAGAAGTTTCCGGCGATTCCGGGATGAGTGTGCAGGAATTTCGCCGCTACGCGCACCTGAAGCTTGGCGCTCATGTGGACCACGATACCGGCAATCGTGCTCTGGCTGGAGTGCTCAAGCATTATCAAGGCCAGGGACGGATGGAAGTTGAGCTCAAGATCGTTTCCGAGCAGTACGACCCTGCCGCAAAGAACGTCGACTTCAGCTTCTCCGCCAACCGGGGCCCGGTCGTCAAAGTGCTGGTGGAGGGCGCAAACATCAGCGCTGATCGCATCAAACGCATCATTCCCGTCTTTGAAGAGGGCAGTGTAGACGAGGACCTGCTGAACGAAGGCAATCGCCGCCTGCGCGATTACTACCAGCGGCTCGGTTACTTTGACGTAAAGGTCAATCACGAACAGCGATCCACCGGCGACCAGGAGGTCGTGATCGTCTTCAAGGTCGATCTTGGACCACGCCGCCGCGTGCAGAGCGTCTCCGTGGCGGGAAATCACTATTTCAACTCCGCAACTCTCAAGGAATTGCTCAGCGTACATGCCGCCGATTCGCTCGACCGTCATGGCGCCTACAGCCAGGCCCTGGTCTCCAACGACGTGAGCGCGCTCCAGGGGGTCTACCGCAACAACGGTTTCTCCAGCGTCAAGATCACTCCCGAAACCAGCACCCCTGAAACCAGTGCGGTCGATAACTCTGCTCCTCAAGCAACTGGAGGGCCGCCATCCGGTGCCTCAGACAAAAAGTCTTCGTCGCCGGCGCCAGGTATCGCTCCACTTGCCGTGACCTACCGGATTGAAGAGGGCCCGCAACTCCGCCTTGGCGCGGTGCAGTTGGAAGGCAACGACCACGTGGATGCGGAAAAGCTGACGCCGCTGTTGAACACCACGCCGGGCCAGTTGCTTTCGCCTCAGAACCTGGCAGGAGACCGCGACGCCCTGATCACTGAATATATGAGCCGCGGTTTCGAGCAGGTGACCGTGGAAGTGACCCAGCAAGTAGAGACCTCCGACCCTAGCAAGGTGGACGTCGCCTTCCACATCACCGAGGGTCCGCAGATTTTCGTACGCAACGTGCAGGTGACCGGCATTCATTACACCCGCCCGGATACCGTAGAGCGCGCCATCACGCTGCACTCAGGCGATCCCCTCAATCAGACGGCCCTCCTCGACACGCAGCGCAATCTCTACGAACTCGCTCTCTTCAACGAGGTGAATGCGGCAGTCGAAAATCCAACCGGCGGCGCAACCCGCAAAACCATCCTTCTCCAGGCCGTTGAGGCCCGGCGCTGGGCACTGACCTATGGTTTCGGTTTCGAGGCGCAGACCGGAACCCCGCAAAACAACTGCGCGGGAGCCATCGCCGGCGGCGTTCCCTGCAACCCCAACGGAAAAACCGGAGTCAGTCCCCGCGTGCTCTTCGACATCACCCGCAACAACGTCTTCGGCCGCGAGCAGTCGGCATCGCTGCAGGGTACCTACGGCTTGCTCGAACAGAAGATCGACCTGCTCTTCCAGGTTCCGCATTTTGTAGGCAACCGCAACTTCGGCATCATCTTCTCCGGCGGCTACGCCAACAGCCAGGACGTGACCACATACGTTGCCTCCCGGCTCGAAGCCGGATTCCGGTTTACTGAAAACTTCCTGACCCCTGGCTCCTGGATGTCCAAGGCAAATACCTTTATCTATGAATACGACTTTCGCCGCGTCAAAGTGGCGGCTAGCAGTCTTCAGGTATTCCCCGGCGAGATTCAAGAACTGGCAACGGCAGTCCGTGTCGCAGGCCCGGGAGTTACGTGGATCCGCGACACACGTGACTCGCCCCTGGACGCCCACCGTGGAACCTACACCAGCTTCCAGGAGTTCCTCTCCGTCAAGACAATTGGCGCAGAGGCGCAATTCAACCGGCTCGATCTTTCCAACTCCAGCTACTACGGCTTCAACAAGAACCGCTTCGTGCTGGCACGCAACACGCGCTACGGCCAGGTGCGCGCCTTCGGCACCGGCTCGAGCGAGCTGATTCCACTCCCGGAGCGTCTCTATTCCGGCGGGCCCACCTCATTGCGCGGTTTTTCTTTCAACGGAGCAGGTCCCCGCGATCCCGAGACCGGTTACCCCATCGGCGGCGCCGGCGCCTTCGTCAACAGCACCGAACTGCGCCTTCCGCCGCCCACGCTCCCCTGGGTCGGCAACACCGTCAGCTTCGTAATCTTCCACGACATGGGCAACGTGTTCACCAACGCCGGCGACATTTGGGCCAGCGCAATCCGGCTCCGTCAACCGAATCGCGATGCGTGCAAGTCGCTCTCCCCTGCCCAGATCGACCCGATAACTAAAAAGCCCATTCCACCCAGCCCCAGCGGTCAAACCACTTCAACTGGCCAGCAAGGCGCGTGCAGCTTCAACTACTTCTCGCACGCGCCTGGAATCGGTCTGCGCTACCATACTCCAGTCGGGCCCATCCGGCTGGATTTCAGCTACAACCTGAATACGCCCATCTACCCGGTAAACATCGACTATTCGATCGGCTTCTCGGCCGCGAATCCATTGGGCCCTTATTCGCGGCCACATGTAGGCGAGGCAACCCACTTCAACTTCTTCTTCAGCCTGGGGCAAACTTTTTGATGCGAATCCGGCCGCCATTCCGACTCAGAATCCCATACGGCGCCGCTTGCCTGTGGAGCTTTGTCGTCTACCTCGCCGCAGCAACAATCCCGGCTCTATCCCAGGCGCCGCAGCCCGCATCCCCAGTAGTCCTCGACAGCGTTGTAGCCGTGGTCAACCGGCACGTAATCCTGGCCAGCGAAATCGACGACGAAATCCGCCTCTCGGTCCTCGATCCCGGCCGCGCCGGGCAGGGTGTTCTCACCCGCAAGCGCGCACTCGAGCAGTTGGTCAGCCGCGCGCTCATCGAGCAGCAGATTCGCCGCGAAGACGCCCAATCCGCCGAGCCCGAACCGGCCGAAATAGATGCCCGCCTGGCGGAAATTCGCAAGGAACTCCCCGCCTGCGTTCGCGAGAACTGCGCCTCCGATGACGGATGGAAGGCCTTTCTTGCGGCGCACAACCTGACGCCGGAGCGGGTCGATGCTTATCTGCGCTTCCGTCTTGAGATCCTGCGCTTCATCGAACAGCGTTTTCGGCCCGGCATTCGCATCTCTCCGCAAGACATCGAAACCTACTACAAGCAGACGCTTTTGCCTGAATACGCTCCCGGCGAAGCGGTTCCGTCCCTGGAAAAAGTCTCTCCCCGCATCGAGGAGATACTGCTGCAGCAGCAGGTAAATGTTCTGTTCGACGAGTGGCTCACCAACCTCCGCAAGCAGGGCGATGTAGAAGTTCTCGACCCCGCACTCGAGTCCGCTGCAACCCCCGCAGGCACTGAAGCAAAGCCCGGCGTCCAGAGCAGCGCCCTGGGCGCGGAAGGAAAAGGAAGCCAATGAGCGAGCCCGAAACCGAGCTTCCTGATTCTGGGCAGCCGCCCCAGCCGAGCCGCCTGCGGCGCTTCTTCCTCCGCCATGTTCCTCTGGGCATAGGTGGTGTGCTGGTCCTGGTAGCGCTGGTTGTGGTCGGCCTTTATCTCTGGATGAGTTCCGCTCAATTTGAGGGCATCGTCCTCAGGCGGCTGGTCGCCGCAATCGAACAGTCCACTGGCGGCCGGGCTGAGATCGCCTCCTTCCATTGGCGTCTCCTCCATCTCGAAGCCGACGCCGACGGCCTTGTCATTCACGGCCGCGAAGCTGCCGGTGAAGCGCCCTACGCCCGCGTTGATCGCCTCGCAGTGCGTGTAAGCCTGCTCGGCTTGTGGAGCCCGAGCGTTCGGCTCCGCGATATCGAAATCTTCCACCCCGCTCTTCACCTGATCGTTTACCCCGATGGCTCCACCAATCAGCCGCATCCGCGCCAGCCCGGGAATACCACGTCGCACAACATCGATACTTTCTTCGAAGTTCAAGCGGGCCACATTTCCGTCGAGCAGGGCATGCTGGACTACGACAGCCGCGCCGCTTCCTTCGACTTTCAAGACCGGCACGCGCCGCTCGATTTTCAAGCCAACGATGTCACCCTGCTCTTGAGCTACATTCCTGCCGCGGGTGCAGCGCAAGAAACCTATCGAATTGAAGCCGGCGCCACCGATCTGAATCTCACCAGGAGCACCGGCAAACGCATCGCCAAGCCTGTTCACGGTTACTTCCAGACCACGCTCGACCTCACCCGTTCCGCGGCCTGGCTCCGCTCCCTCAAGCTCACGGCTCGCAGCAGCGACGGCAGCAGCCATGCGATCGAAATCAGTGGATCGCTCCAGGATTTTAATCAACCCCGCTGGCAAGCCAAGGCCCTCGGCGATCTGGACATGCGGCTGCTCGACCCGGTCACCGGCTATCCGTTTGCGCCGGAAGGCATCGCCCATCTTGATCTGAACGCCGCCGGAGAAGCCGGAGAATTTCGCACCGATGGCAACATCCACGTCGAAGGCGGCTCCTATATCGGCACCGGCGTAGTTGCCACCGGCATCCGGCTGGACGCGCATGTGCACGCCGACCAGAAGCGCCTCCTGATCTCGTCAATCGTCGCGCGTCTCCGTCAGGGCGGCCAGATGGAGGGCGTCGTCGACCTCAGCCCCTGGATCGTACCCATCCCCGGCGCGGCGGTGCTACAGGCGGCAGGTCCCGCCGGCGCGCTCAACAAAGTCCACCGC
>DASRLI010000404.1:0-4788 GCA_035648535.1 Occallatibacter sp.
GGATCGATGTTCAGGAGGTGCATGAGGGAGTTGTCGAGGAAGGGCGTGGGAGTGAAGGTGAGCAGGAAAATTGCGATGCTGATGACGCCCATTATCAGTCGGCCGCGGCTCAGGCCGGTTTCGACGGTAACCTTGGGATGACGCATGGCCGGAATCAGGAGGATGGAGCCCCAGAGGATCCAGCCCACCCAGAAGACTACTCCGGCCACGAAAAGCACGAAGGGTAGAAGGTTGGTAAAAATCTTGTGAACACGGGGCGAAATGGCGTACAGGATGTGTCCTCCGTCCAACTGGCCGCCGGGGATCAGGTTCAGCGAGGTGATGAAGAGGCCGATCCATCCCGCAACCAGGACCGGGTGAGGAGCGATGTTCTCGAAAGAGGGGATCGAAGGATCCCAATGCACCAGCAGAGCATGGAGGCAGCGAATTGTCAGCGGTTCGCTGCCGAAGACTACGAGGGCGTCGGGGGCGTTGGCGGACGAGTGGAAGCTGAGCGCAAAGCCCACGCCGACGGCCACGGCTGAAGCCAGATAACCGGCAAGCGGGCCGTAGATTCCCACGTCCATGAGCGCATTGCGGCTGGGTATGCGGGATCTGATTTGAATGACTGCGCCGGCCGTGCCGCTGAGCGTGGGAGCCGGCAGGATCCAGGGCAGAGTGGCGCGAATCCTGTGGGCGCGGCAGGCGAAGTAGTGGCCGAATTCGTGGATTAGAAGGATGCCGAGCAGAGTGGAGGAAAAGGTCCAGCCAGTGATGTACAGATTGGGATGATCGGTGAGCCAGCCCCAGGGCCAGAGGTCGGTCTCCTGGACCACCGGGGGCATGCCTTCAAGGAAATTCTGCATGAATCGGGCGCCGTTGGCTGTGGTGGTTACCACAGTGGCGGCAAACAGCAGAACAGGCAGGCCATACTCCCGAAAGGTTGAGCGCACCAGACTCCTCATCGCCCACAGAGAGGCGGAAGAAAGTTACACTCGTCTGTGGCGCACGCACACACAGAGCCTGATTGCAGGGCAGCTCATGTCAAGATGACCCGCCAGCCGCGTCTGCCTGTGGGCAGGCATACTGATCCCGCAGATGTGCGCGTTCAGGATTTGTGCGCTGCGCCATTCTCGATGGAATGCAGTTCCTTGCCGGGTTTGAAGCGCACGGCCTTTCCGGGGGCGATGCTGACCTCGGTTCCGGTACGGGGATTGCGGCCAATGCCGGTTTTGCGGGCGCGGACGCTGAAAACTCCAAATCCGCGCAGTTCGATGCGCTCGCCGGCAGTCAGGGCCTGCTTCAAGCCCTCGAAGACCGTATCGACCGCTGCTTCCGCCTTGGTGCGTGGCAGGCCGGTCCGCTCGATTACTTGATGGACGATGTCCTGTTTAATCAATGGGGTATCCTCGCTGGCGCGACTGGTATTGACTGTACTACGCCTTACAGTGGAGATGCTACAGATTTTGCTTCGAATATGGAACAGGGGAAAGGGTATTAAGCCATTTTTTATGCTGAGGAAAAGCAGACGGTTTCATTTCGGCATGATTGCGTTGCCCGCGCGCGGTCACATGTGAGGCGATTTCAATTGTCAAGGTGCAGTCGCTTTCCGTAAGATAAATCTTCAGTTTGAAGCTCAAGTCAGCGATATTTTCCGGAAGAGAAACTCATCTCCGGAGCAGGAGTTGCATGTCGATTCAGAGTGACCGTTGGATCAGGGAACAGGCCATAAATCATCGCATGATTGAGCCCTTCAGCGAGAAGCAGGTGGCGAGTGGAGTTATCTCCTATGGGCTTTCTTCCTACGGATACGACCTGAGAGTTTCTGACGAGTTCAAGATATTTACTAATGTAAACAGCGCGATTATCGATCCCAAGGCCTTCGACGAGCGTTCATTTGTCTCGGTGCAGGCCGAGTCGGTAATCATACCGCCCAACTCGTTCGCGTTGGCACGGTCAGTGGAGTACTTTCGAATTCCTCGGGATGTATTAACGATCTGCGTTGGCAAGTCGACCTACGCGCGCTGCGGAATCATTGTGAACGTAACGCCGTTTGAGCCGGAGTGGGAGGGATATGTGACCCTCGAGATCTCGAATACCACTCCTCTACCGGCCAAGGTATACGCCAACGAAGGGCTGTGCCAGATTCTATTCTTTCGCTCCGATGAGGCCTGCGAGGTCAGCTACGCCGACCGCAAGGGTAAGTACCAGGGACAACAGGGAATTGTGCTTCCCAAGCTCTAGAGGTTGTCGTTGGCAGGCTGGTCGCGCGGAATCAATGGACGAAAGGAAAAATTTGACGGCTGGAGCGGCGTGAGCCTGCTATCTGCCGTTGGAGAAACAGCTCTCCTGAATTCAGACTGCTGACGGGAGACGCACTATGTCTGCGAATCGCAATCCCGGCCCAATCCGCATTGGATTGGTGACGGACGAGCCGATACGGCTTGCGGGGCTCGCGAGTATCTTCGACCAGCCTGCCCGAGATGGCCATGCAGGACTCGTTCTGGTTCCCGGACCGCTGACCGAGCTACTGGCCGCTAAGGCGCTAAGGTACCTTGTTGTCGACTTGAATTCCTCTTCCGGCGGAATGAAAGCTTTGGAAGGCATTCGGAGCGCGCGTCCCGACATCCGGTTGATTGTGATCGGACCCGGCGGCGATGAAGAATTGGTCCAGAAGTCGATCATTGCTGGGGCCAGGGCGTACCTGGACCTGAATGCCGGACCTGAAATGGTGCGCATGGCGATCGAGGTGGTTACCGAGGGGTCGATTTGGGCACCGCGCAGGCTACTTTCCAAACTGATTGATCGGCTGCTCAAGGTCTCCGACCCTGGCCTCCCCGCCGCGATTCCCCAGTTGACCACCCGTGAACGCCAGGTTCTTGAGCTGATTATGATGGCTCGCTCCAACCGCGAGATTGCCAAGCAGTTGGGCATCGAAGAGCGCACTGTGCGGGCACATCTGGGTCGTTTGATGCGCAAAGCAGGCGTAGACAACCGAATCAAGCTGTCGATGTCGGCTCGGAGTCTGTTCGGGTTGCCGCATGGAAGTGGAAGCCGTGGAGGCAGGCCGGAACGGGCTCGTCGCCTAGTAACCAAATAGTAATTTATGGTGGTTACTTTAAGCCACAACCTTTAAGTACTCTTGTGCGCATATGACGTTATCCACAATGCTGTGTACAGAAACAACGCAGATCTGGGGAAAGGAGTTCCCAGGCAGCATGTTTCCGTGATGCCTGGGAACTCCTCTTTTTTTGATTTTTACAGTTTTCTGTCGGCAACGGATCTGCATAGCTTTCTTTGGCCCTCCCCCAACGTCCATCCATGAAGTGAAACGCTGCATCTGACAATCTGGAGCGAGTAGCTCGCTCCGGTGCGCGCGCCCGTAGATGGGCTGCGCTTGTCTGTTCCGGCGCTGGGGCCCCGTATAACCCAAGAGATTCCTGGCCGTGGCATGTTTTGTTTCGGTAATGCTCGGATGCTGTAGGCTGATTCAGAAAGTACCGGTGTTGTGCGAGAGGATTCCCCCCAGCTTCTTTGAATTTCGCCGGCCAAGGGGCCTGTGGGATCGGGAAGCACTGCTTCAATTTGTAACTCAGCCTTCCACGCGCTGGAAAGCCGCGGATTGAAAAGGACACCGAAATGAAAAAGACTATTACTTCAATTTGTCTCAGCTTCATGCTTACTTGTAGTGCCTTTGCAGCCTCTTCACGGGATGGTTTGCAGGCCCGCATTGACGCGGCCCGGGTAGTCCTGGATCAGATCATGGCTGCCAAGGACAGCAGCATTCCGATGAACATCCTGCAACAGGCCACGTGCGTAGGCGTGGTTCCCGGATTGCTGAAAGGTGCGTTCGTCTTTGGCGGCCAATACGGTCAGGGAGTCGTTACTTGCCGCACTGGACACGGCTGGAGCGCGCCGGTATTTATTCGCATGGCCGGCGGGTCTTTTGGATTTCAAATCGGGGGACAATCCACCGACCTGGTACTGGTGGCGGTGAACGATCGCGGATTCCAAGACCTGCTGAAGAACAAGTTCAAGATTGGCGGCGATGCATCTGCGGCAGCCGGCCCTGTTGGCCGCAGCGGGCAGGCCGCCACTGACTGGAAGATGAATGCTGAACTGCTCAGCTACTCGCGAAACAAGGGCCTGTTTGCGGGCATTGATCTGGACGGCACCAGCGTGAGCCAGAACAACGAAGACACCAACACCTACTTTGGCTCACCGCATACGTTCGATGCGATCCTGACGGGCAGCGTAGGCGTGCCGCCGGGGGCTGTGCCGTTTGTCCGCGCTGTGGCCCAGTACTTTGTCACGGCCAAGAACCACAAGTAGCAGCGGGCCAGATTCGAGCATAATTGACAGGGCGGTTCGGTGAGAGCCGGACTGCCCTTTTCGTTTGGGTGGCGGCATGGAAACCGCGCCGTGCGGCTAAACTGGTGTTTGCCTTCAACAATGCGAGAAAGAATCGAGTATTGGCTGGTTGTGGCCGTGGCGCGCACTCTGGGGCGCATGCCGCGCGGGCTGGCACGTCTGTGGGCATGGGTTCTCGCGTTTAAGGTCCATTGGCTCTTTGGGCGATTGCGCCGCGTGGGCGTGCGCAACCTGCGCATGGCACTTCCAGAGATCTCTGAGCAGGAGCGCAAGCGTATTCTGCGCGGGGTTTACCTTCACCT
Organism: Occallatibacter sp.; assembly: GCA_035648535.1. Classification (GTDB taxonomy): domain Bacteria; phylum Acidobacteriota; class Terriglobia; order Terriglobales; family Acidobacteriaceae; genus Telmatobacter. Next base: position 4,653 of record DASRLI010000404.1, read on the forward strand.
GGGATGGCAACTGGTCGAGTTCTGCCGCATGACCCGCTACACAAGGGAAAACACTCGCGACTGGATGCGCACCGAGGGACTGGAGCACTACCTGGCGGCGCAGGCGCGCGGCAAAGGGGTGCTGGTGATTACGGGG
>DASRLI010000405.1:0-16036 GCA_035648535.1 Occallatibacter sp.
CTTGGAGCGCGACGCTGGATCAAGGCCGGACCTATGCTCTTTCAGCCTTCGGAGTGGGTCAAGCTGGTGCTCATCCTGGTGGTCGCACGCTTCTTTGCTAACCTGGGCGGCCGCGGCCTGGTGAAGCAGGATGTCTTCAAGGCCTTCATCCTGGTAGGCATCCCGATGCTGCTGGTGATCAAGGAACCCGACCTTGGAACCACGCTCACCTATACGCCAATCCTGATTGCCGGCCTGTTCTTCGGCGGCATCAATTTTCGCCAGTCGATGATCCTCGTCGCCGCTGCCGCTCTTTTCGCGGTGGGTGCATGGTCGAGCGGGAAGATCCTAAAGCCATACCAGAAAGCCCGCCTCACCAGCTTTGTGAACCCTGACAACGACCCCCGTGGGGCCGGCTATCAGCTCCTGCAGTCCAAGATCGCCGTCGGGGCCGGAGGTGTCTTGGGGCAGGGTGCCGCCAAGGGCTCTCAAACCCAGGGCGACTTCCTCCCTATCCCCCACGCCGACTTCATCTTTGCCGCTTTCAGCGAAGAACACGGCTTCGTCGGCGCGGTTTTCGTGCTGCTGCTATACTTCTCCATATTGATGCGTTTGATTCAGAACGCTCAAACGGCCGCGGACCTGCCCGGTTCCCTGATTATCATGGGGGTAGTGGCTGTGTTGACCTTTCAGATTCTGGTCAACGTCGGCATGGTCATCGGCTTTATGCCCGTCACCGGAATTCCTTTACCGTTAATGAGTTACGGCGGATCTTCGGTGTTGTTTACGTTCCTGGCGCTGGGTGCGGCGATGAATGTCCGCATGCGCCGGTTCGTTAACTGAGGCGTCCCGGCCTGAAAACCCGGACGCTGGTTATCAAGTTTGCCTCTTGTCGCGCCCCGGAACCGTCCGGACCGCAAGAGCAGTATTTTCAAGCATTTCGCCGGCCCGGTCCGGATGGATCGCGCGCCCGGCAGGACAAGGGTTCATGAGCACGCAGAGACGGGAAAACCGTTGGCGGCCAACAGGTTGCATGGAATGCGCGGGAAGCTACTGGCTTTCGGGCCTCGCTTTTCTCGCGCTGTACGTCCTTGCACACGCCAGCGGTGGAACGGCCCCGCCGGATTCTCCGGCTTGGTTGGCCACAATCTCTCTGCAATCGGATTACCGCATCACTCAAATCGTTCGGCTTGTTCCGTTGAACATCCGCCTTGGTTTTCCGCCCCCAGGGGGCAGTCACCACGCGGCAGCCGTCACGTTAAAGTCTTTCGGATCATCCTCTCTGCACATCCCCTCTTCTTCCGGTCTTGCGCGTCTCCATCCATCCTTGCCGCGGGTACCGGCTGTCATGAACAGCCGGACGGAAAGGTACGATGGCAAAAGAGATTTGCATCTCCAGCACGCCGCATGAAACGCGGCTTGCAATTCTTGAAGACGATCAGCTCGCGGAAATTTATTACGAGCGCGAAAACGAGTACACCCTGGCAGGGTCCATTTACAACGGGCGCGTCACCCGTGTCCTGCCCGGCATGCAGTCCGCTTTTGTAGACCTTGGTCTAGAACGCGACGCCTTCCTCTATGTAACCGACTTCATGGAACTCGAGGACTCGGAAGAGACCGACGAGTTGGAAAAGGCCGCGGCCACCGGGGCCAACCAGGCTCCACGCGAAGTCCGGCACTCTGCCCAGCCAGATAGAAACGGCGGACGGCAGGATGATCGCCAGGCGCGCTCAGGCCAGAAGCTGGAACAGCGGCAGGACCGTCTGCCAAAAGAGCGCCGTCCCGTTGAAGAAGCGGCACAGGAACCACCTGCAGTAGCCGCACCCGCTGCCGAATCATTCGTAATCTCCGAGCAAGGTATCGAAGCCCAGGAAGACTCGGGCGGACAGGGTGCACGCCGCTGGCGTGGACGCCGTCATCGTCGCGGCGCTCGGGGTCAAGCCGGCTCCTCTGAGGGCCGCTCGGAATCCGGGCAAACGCTGGAGATCACGCCGGAGCCTTCCGCCGAACCTGAGATAGCTCCTGACATTCAGGCGTCGGCATTCCAATCCGCCGACCGGCCGTCATTCGGCTCTGCCCCCCATGCGCCGCGGCCGTCATCCCACGTCCCTGTTCCCTTTGTTCTGCCCGGCGAGTCGCTCTCAAAGTACGGCGGCACGCCGGTCGACGATGCCCCTAGGTCCGCCCCGGAGCCAGCCGCACCTGCACGCCCATCGGGCTTCTCCAAGCCTTCCACGCTGATTGAAACGCCGATCGAGTGGGACGGCAGCGGGCTGCTCCCCGGCGAGTCGCTTTCCGTACATCGTTCCCGCCAGACTGAAGAGGACGCGGAACCCGAACAGCAGACCGGAGTCTCCGGTACCGCTCCAGACCAGGTTGAGGAAGACGAATTCGTCGAAGAGACTGAAGAGTTCGACCCCGAGCCACATGGATCCGCGCCGGAGTTCGAAGCCGGCCAGGTTGAAGAAGAAGCCGTCCAGCTCGACTCTCCCGAATCTGAAGAGACATCCTCTGCCCAAGCACCGTTCTTCGAGACCGAAACGGACTTTGAAGAAGTAGTGGATGTGCAGCCGCCTGTCCCGATGACCAACGAGGAGTCGACCGAATCCGACGCCTCGGCTTCGCACCGTGTTGACCCCGTGCCTCCCACCGGATTCCGCCTCTTCGGCTTCGGCAAGAAGAAGGATGAGGAAGCTGAGGCCAAACCGGCCGCCGGCTCAGTGCCCGCGATCTCGTCTTATGCCCCCGGCACCGGCCTTATCGAAGAAGAAGTCATTGATGGCGAGGAGTTCGAAGCCGTCCCCCATCATCGCCGCCAAAAAACCGACGACCATGATCTCGACGTCTACGAAGAAGAAACCCTTCCCACCCAGATTCGCTCTGGTGACCTCGGCGAAATGCTCCAGGAAGCCCATCTCGATCACCGCATCCAGTTAAACTTCGACGAGAAGAACGGTGAAGAGGAATCCTTCGACGAAGAGGAAGATGAAGATGAAGCTACGGCCGACGGTCAACCGACCAACGGCGCGGCAATAAGCACAGATTCCGGCCAACAACGTCGTGATCGCGGTGCCCGTGGAGGACGCCGTGGTCGTGGCGCACCGGGAGGAGCTCCAGACCGCGGAAACCGTCGCGGGGGCCCATCGCGCCGCTCCATGCAGACTACGGACCTTCCAGTCATCAGCGATTTGCTGAAGCCGGGCCAGGAGATCCTGGTCCAGATCGCCAAGGAGCCAATCGCCAAGAAGGGCGCGCGCATCACCTCTCACATCGCGCTGCCAGGGCGCTTTCTGGTTTTCATGCCCACTGTCACGCACATCGGCGTCAGCCGTAAGATTGCCTCCGACGAAGAGCGCCAGCGCCTCAAGAGGGTTCTGGTGAACGAGCGCGGTGAGGCCTCCGGCGGATTCATCGTGCGCACAGCTGCCGAGGGCGCCTCGGAAGAAGACCTTCGCGCTGACTTGCGGTTCCTGATGAATCTCTGGAATGACATCAAGCAGAGGTCGGACTCCTCGAAGTCTCCAGCGCTCATCTATCATGACCTGTCGCTGATCGAGCGCATTCTGCGCGACCAGGTGAGCTCGAACTTCTCAAACATCTGGGTCGACTCAGAAGCCGATTACGAACGCATCGTGCGTTTCCTCAATCGCTTCTCGCCGACGCTGGTCCGCCGCGTCAAGCTCTACACCAAGGAGACGCCTCTCTTCGAACATTTCGGCATCCAGGACGAGATATCGAAGGCGCTGCGCTCCAAGGTCTGGCTCAAGAGCGGTGGCTCCATCGTCATTAACCAGACTGAAGCCCTGGTCGCCATCGACATCAATACCGGCAAGTATGTCGGCAAGTCGGCGCGGCTCGAGGACACCATCGTCAAGACGAACCTCGACGCCGTCCCGGAGATTGTCCGCCAGATTCGGCTCCGCGATCTGGGCGGCATCATCGTCATTGACTTCATCGACATGGACGAGCGCAAGAACCGCTTCAAGGTTCTGGCCGCCCTTGAAGAAGCCCTCAAGGCCGACCGCGCCCCAACCAAGGTGCTGCAGTTCAATGACTTCGGCCTGGTCGCCATCACCCGCAAGCGCGTCAAGCAATCTCTGGAGCGGACCCTGAGCGTGCCCTGCCCAACCTGCCAGGCTACCGGAATGGTCAAGAGCCCGACCACCGTGTGCAATGAGATCTATACCGAACTGCGCAAGATGAAGAGGCACTTCGAGGGTGCCGACATCCTGCTCCGCGTCCACCCGGAAACCGTAAAGGTACTCAAGTCCAACAACGCAAGCTGGCTCGTCGAATTCGAGGAGTTGACCGGCAAGAATATTCTGGTCAAGAGCGACGCCACCCTCCACCCCGAGCAGTTCGATGTCCAGGGCTGAGCACGCAGACCATTGCAAACAAGAGAGGCCGGAGCAGCGCTCCGGCCTTTTCCTTTCTCCTACCCGCAGGCAACTTCCTGCCGAATTCCGTGTCTAATCCATTGCCGGGTGCGGTATGCCCGGTCGCAGTCAAGACAATCTATTCATTGAGGTTCAAACATGTCATTCCTTCGTTTAATGCCGCCAATGCGGCGTGTCAGTTTTCTTGGATCGGTGGTCATCTTTGCCGCCGGTTTGGCCGTTGCTCAGTCCGCTGCACCCGGTAACCAGTCCAATTCGGCTGGCTACTCCTCCAGCAACGATTCCAGCTTGCCCCAGCTTGCCGAGTTCTCCGCACCCGAAGGGATGGCCGCACTGCCCTCAGCCCCCAAGCCGGCGGCCTCGGCCGCAGGCCAGGAAAGCGGTAGGGGAAGAGGCGGCTGGAAGCAAAATATTGCCAGCAAATACGCCCTTGAGCTTGGCGGTGGGTTCAATGCCCCAACCGATAAGAACTACATTACCTGGGGCGCACAGTTTACCGTGGGTGGCGGAATCAACTTCTCTAAGCGCCTTGCACTGCTGGCCGAGTACCAGTTCATCGACGATAAGCTGCCTGGCAAGCTCATTGCTCAGACTGGCGCCAACGGCGGCTACGCGCACATCTGGTCGCTGACGCTCGATCCGGTCATCAGCCTCTTTCCCAACTCGCAAAATGACGTCTATGTCACCGGCGGAGGAGGCTTCTATCGCAAGGTGACCAGCTTCACCGACCCACAGCAGGCAGTTTTCTGCGACTACTACTACGGCTACTGCGGCGTCGGCACAGTGAACGCGGTCGTCGGCCACTTCTCATCGAACCAGGGCGGTTTCAACATTGGCGGCGGCTATCAGCACCGCATGGGAGGCATGTACGGCGACAGCAAGATGAAGTTATTCGTCGAAGCCCGGTATTTGGATGTGCTCACGCCCGCCGTCAACGGCATCACCCCGAGCGGCCTTGGAGTGACAACTGTTGCCGCCGGCACAAAGGTGATTCCAGTATCCGTCGGCATACGCTGGTAAAGGCAGAATCAACAAGAACGCTCGGTGCCCCAGGTTTCGCCTCGTTCAGTCTCATGACATTCATTACAGATTGTCTCGGGGCTTGACACTTGCCTTTGAGGCTTGGGATCTCGAGTCGACTCCGCGCCCAATCCTTGCACGAAGCTTAGCAATGCCAGGCGGAGTCGAAGAACGTGCGCTTCGTCATTTCGGCGCAAGGGTGGGAAACGACAAATCCTGATCGGCCACCCCGAAACCTTCAAAGAATTCCCATCACCCTGAGCCGAACGAGTCCTCCAGCCAGCACTCCAATCGGCGTCATCGCCACCAGCGTTAACTGGTACCAGACTGGCTGCTTTCCTTTCGCTTGAAGAGCGCTCAAGGCCGCCAGCGCCAGCACGATAATCGCAAGCGCCAGCACTTGAAACAGCGGATTCGCGACTGCCAGCCATGCGGTCACGTATCCGCCTGCCGCCGCGGCCAGAAATGAATAGCCCAAGTTCACGAAGATGTAGCCCGGCTGCGGTTTTCCCTCTTCGCTCACCCAACTCGGCGTCAGCCGCACCAGCAGCGCCGTCAGGATAGCCACCAGAATGGCCATGGTCAAAAAGCCTGCCGCGAGCGCCAAAAATGCATGCAGCGTTACCACAACTTTCTCTCCTCCTGCGTCGGCGTCCCTACATCGCCCCGCTCAATCCGTTCAAGAAACGCACGCGCCAGTTTGCGCTCGCCCGGGTGGCTCTCACCGTGAATCGTACACAGGTCTAGAAATTCGTCGCACAGCGCATTGCGATCTTCCTGCTGCGCAAAGACCCCTTGCAATGCAATCGCCAGTTCTCTCAGCCGCTCTGCCTCCGGCCAGCTTCCGCCTTCATCTTCATCGCCGACGTATTCAGAAAACAGCCCCCTGCGTCCGCGCGCACACTCATCCAGGCACGCCAGCAACTGCTCGCTGAACGCTCTCGCCAGCATCTCCAACCCGTTGGGATCAACTTCGTCACGCGGATCCATTACCATTCGTCTGCCGCCGTTTCTCTACTTGCTGCGCATCGCCGCTTCAACTTCGTCGGCCGTGTGCGGAAGGTCGTTGTCCAAATCAATGAGCTTTCCATCAGCGCCAACAAGGAAGGTGCACTCGATCCGCACTCCCAGCTTTTCTTCGGGAATGTAGATGCCAGGCTCGATCGTGAACACCATCCCCGGCTTCAGCGCCGCCGGATAGTGTTCAACAGGATCGTGCACGTCGATTCCCACCATATGGCCCAGCCCGTGCAGCCAGTACAGGCCCAGTGGTTGCCCATGTAGATCTTTTCCGTGCGTGTTGATGTAGTTGTATGCCGCTGTGTCGAGTGAGTTCGGGTCATTGCGGTCGCGGTCGTTGATGCTCGACTTGCCGGCAACAAACGCGTCAACCGCCGCGCGCTGCGCCCCCAGCACAATGTTGTAGATCTCTCTTTGCCGCGGAGTGAAGTGGCCGTTCGCCGGGACAGTGCGCGTAATATCGGCGGCGTACATTGAGTACTCGCAAGCAGCATCCACCACCACGACGTCCCCATTTTCAACAGTGCGCGAGTTCCCCGCATAGTGCAGCGTCGTCGAGTTGATGCCGGAGCCAACAATTGCCGCATAGCTCGCCCGCTCGCACCCGTTCTCCATCCACGACGCCGTCATCTTACCGGCAATGGCGCGCTCCGTCTCTCCCGGCTTCACCGCATGCATCATCACGCGCTGCCCGGCAATCGACGCCGCTGAAGCCTTCTTGATCAACTCGATCTCGCCCGCGTCTTTCACTACCCGAAGCACTGCGGTGAGACCGGTTACGTCGTGCGCGTCGGCCGCCGACATCGCCAGCGTAGCCGCGGTAAAGTCTACGAGCGCCCTCGCCTGCGAAGCTGTTGCCTGTGTCCAGATGTTGTAAGCAAGCCTGCGGTCTTTGTCGATCAGGCCATTCAGCACTGCCGGCAACTCCGTCATTTGCTGCACGGCATCCACACGCGTTGCCTGCGCCACTTCCGGCGAAGCCGCATCCAGTTTTGCCCCGGTGTACTTTTCCATGTGCAGGTCGCGCGTGGGTAAAAACAGAATCTCCCTGTACGTGCGCGGTGTAGTAGCCTGCGGGGCATCGCTCACCACCAGAAGCGCCGCACCCGGCTCAGTCCACCCGGTCAGGTAATAGAAATCCTCATCCTGCCGGTAGGGCGTCAGATCCAGCAGGGGCTCTTCTGCCGCGAACAGCACGGCAACGCCGCCATGCAGCCTCGCCGCCAGCGCCACACGCCGCGCGCGATACGCACTGGCAGGCTGCTTCTCAAGCGCACGTATGGAAGGCATCGCAGTTGAGGTTGCCAGCAGGAACAAGGCAATCAATCGGAGCAATTTCATTCCGCTATTGTCGTCCCTCGCACTATGCGGTGCAAAACGGGAGCATTTTTGAGATTGGGCGCGCACTCAAAACCAGCCGAAAGACCGTTTTTCGACCCTTTTCCCGTCTCTTCCCCATTGAAATTCCTGGCAATTTCGCCTATGCTAAGGATGCAGACGAATTTGTTCGCCAGAGTTCTACCGTGTGCGCACCGGCTGGCGGAGAGATGAGTGGGCTCATAGCCCACTTTTTATTTGCGGCAAATTCACCGGGGTAAACCCCCGAAAAACAGCCGCTTAAGGGCGGCGTAGGCACTTGGTCCCCAGCGAGCGATTTTGCGCGATTGGGGTGTAGGGACGATGGCAGTCAAGCTGGACGAAATTCGGTCGGCGGCGGCAAGGGTGGCCGCCTCGCATGGGCTGGACGTGGTGGACCTGGAGTTCATTGGCCCTGCGAAGGAGCGAACCCTGCGGATTTATCTCGAGAAAGACGCCGAGGGACGCGCGCAGCTCAAGGCAGCAATCGCGGCGGGCATCGAGGGGCTTCCGGAACGGCTCGTCGAGGGCAGGTTGAGTGTGGAGCAGTTGTCCGGCGTAACGCACGAGGATTGCGCCACTTTCAGCCACGATTTTGGCGTGCTGTTGGACGTGGAAGACCTAGTTCCGGGAGCGGAATATACGCTTGAGGCAAGTTCCCCGGGTTTGGACCGCAAGCTTAGCCGGCCCGAGGATTTTGAGCGGTTTCAGGGTTGCCTGGTCAAGGTGCAGACCTTCGAGGCAATCCGCAACAACCGCCATTGGCAAGGGCGCCTTATTGCCGGCGGGGAGCCAGGTGCAGGCAAGATCATCACGCTCGACCTCAACGCGGTCAAGCAGAACAGCAAGAGCCGGAAGACTGGCGTCAGTACCGTCGAAATCGCCTTCGCCAATATCGAGAAGGCGCAACTGGTGCCTGAAATCTGAGAGCTGCTCCGGATGCCGCAACTGTCCGGAAGTCTGAAACAGGAGAAGGTGACGAGCTCCATCCCTCCTCCAAAACCTAACTGAACCGGCCCCTGGGATTTGCACTCCGAATCCGAACACCGGGCAACAATCGAGAGAGTAAGCAAAGTATGGCCAGCAGTGTTTTGTACCAAAGCATCGAGCTCCTCAGCCAGGAAAAGGGCATTGACCCCGCCATCGTTGTCGGCGCGGTCGAGGAGGCCATTGCCCTGGCCACCCGCAAGTTCTACAAGACCCAGGAAAACATGCGCGGGGAGCTCAATAAAGAGACCGGCGAAATCACGGCTTACATCTACAAGACTGTAGTCGCGGACGCGGAGCAGGTAGAAGACCCGCTCAACCAGATCACGCTGGCGGAGGCCAATGAGTTGGCTCCCGGCGTCGAAGTTGGCTCTGAAATCCGCATGTATCGCGACACCAGTCCATTGGGCCGCATCGCCGCGCAGCTCGCCAAGCAGGTCATCTTCCAAAAGGTCCGCGAAGCCGAGCGTGACACCGTCTTCCAGGAATACGCGCACCGCGAAAAGGAAGTCCTGAACGCCACCGTCAAGCGCATTGAAGGTCAGGATGTCATCTATGACCTGGGCAAGGCAGAAGCCCGCTGCCCCAAGCGCGAACAGTCGCGCCTCGAGCAGTTCTCGATCGGCGAGCGCGTTCGCGTGGTGCTGCTCAAGGTAGACCGCGCCGCTAAGGGACCGCAGGTTATCGTCTCCCGCGCCGCACCTGAGTTGGTATCGAATCTGTTTCAGTCGGAAGTTCCCGAGATCTACGACAACACGGTCGTAATTCGCGCCATTGCCCGCGAAGCCGGGGAGCGCACCAAGATCGCCGTTCAGAGCCGCGACAAGGACGTGGACCCGGTCGGCGCCTGCGTTGGCATGAAGGGAATGCGCGTTCAGTCCATCATCCGCGAACTGCGCGGCGAGAAAATCGACATCATCGAATTCAGCGACGAGATCACTACCTTCGCTGAAAAGGCACTGCAGCCGGCCAAGGTCAGCCGCGTTTCCATTACTGACCTTACCGAGAAGCAGTTGGAAGTGATCGTCGACGATACGCAGCTTTCGCTTGCGATCGGCAAGAAGGGCCAGAACGTCCGCCTTGCTGCAAAGCTACTTGGCTGGAAGATCGATATCAAGAGCGAAGAGGAGAAGCGCCAGGAAGTCGAGCAGCAGATGGGCTCCTTCGGCACCGGACCTTCGACGCCGATCGAGCAGGTTACCGAGTTGGGCGACAGCATCATACAGAAGCTGGTCGCCGCCGGCATCACCACCGTCGAGGCCCTTGCGGACATGACTCCAGAGCAGCTCGAGGAGATTCCCGGCATCGGCGAAAAGACCCTGGAAAAGATCAGCGTTGCCGTTCGTCACTACTTTGGCCACTTTGAGGAAGGCGAAGCAGGCCACGTGCCTGAAGCCGCGGAAACAACTACGGGCGAAGCTGAGGTTGAAAACGCGCCCGCCGCTGTGGCCGACGCAGAAGCCGAGGCGGAAAACTCAGCGGTGGTAGTTGAAGAAGCTGAAAGTGTCGCCGCAGTTGAAGCGGGAGAAGATCCCGTCAGCACCATTGAAACGGCAATTGAGAACGTGCCCGAAGCCGGCGATGCACCGGAAGAGACAGAAACCGAAAGCGCAACCAGTGAAGAGCAGGCGGCTGAAGAGGACGGCGCGTAGTATGCGCCTCTGCCTCCAAAGCCAATCCAATGATCATGGAAGTTTGAAACACATCCATTGCCACGAGGTAGCTATGAGCGACTAAGTGCTTTGGGAATCGGAAATTGAAAAGAGGCGGATGAGTAAGGTTCGTATCAACGATCTCGCGCGCGAGATGGAAGTCAAGAGCAGGCAGATTCTTGACGTTTTGGCGGAAATCGGCCTGGGCGCCGGCAAGACTCACTCTAGTTCCCTGGAGTCGGACGAGGCAGAGAAAGTCCGCGCACACATTGAGCGCGGAACGCGCTCTGGCGGTCACGCAGGCGCTGGGTCCTCGCGCGCTCCTCAAGGCATAACTCCAAAAATCGACCTCTCGCATATCTCCAAGCCCGGAGACGTGCTGAAGGCCATTCTGGCCAAGAAAAAGGAAGACGAGGAAGAGGCGCGCCATCCCCAAGCGCAGACAAAGCCGACAGCTGTGTCGGCCGTGAAGCCTCCTGCCCCGCCTGTTGCCCGTGCGACGCCGCCCGCGCCAGTTGTCGCCGCGCCGCCCCCGGCCCCGCGGAAGATAGTTCCTTTGCCGCGCTCCGCGCCTAATATCGTCCAGCCATCAGCTACCCCAGCTATTGCTTCGCGCCCGCCGGTCGGTCCGGTGGTTGCCAAGGCTCCTGCGGGCGCTGCCGCCACGCGTTCCGTCGTTGTGGTCGCGCCGCCTCCGGGCACCGTTGTCGTCAAGCCACCCGCGGCCCCGATAAAAGAGGCCGAAAAGCCTGTCGTCGCCGTTAAGCCGCCGGCGAAAGCCACAGTTGCCGTGCCGGAAGCCCCAGCTCTGATCGCATCCGCGCCCGTGGCAGAAGCGCCAATCGCAAGCGTGCCCGTCATTGAGGCCGCTCCTATTGCCGCTCCTGAAGCACCTTCAGCCCCCGTGGAAGCGCCGGAAACTGAAGCCGCTGTCCCTTCCATTTCAGCTGAGTCCACTGCTGCTCCCGCTCAGGCTGCTCGCAGCAAGACGCCGCCGCCCGCTCCGGCGCCACCGGCTCGCCGCATGGTCATGCCGCAGACCGGCCCTCGACCGGTTTACAAGGCACCCATCCTGCCACCCGTTGAACCCGGTACAGGCAACCTTGCTCCCGGGGTTGGAATCCAGCGCGGCAAGCCGATCTTCGACCGTCGCCCCTCGGGTGGCCCCGGCAGCTATCCGCAACGTACCCCCGGTGGCTCTTCAGCTCCCGGCCTGTTCCCTGGCGGACCTCGCCCCAAGCATCCGACCCGCACTCCCATGGGTGGCTCTGCTGGCCCCGGCGCCCCAGGCGCACGGCCCGGTTTCGGAGCCCGTCCTGGCTTTGGTGGACCACCTCGTCCCGGCTTCGGTGCCCGTCCCGGCGCAGGCGGTGCTCCGCCAACCGGCGAAGCACCTCGTCCGCAGCGCGCTCCCTCTCGTGGACGTGGCGGACGCCCGCAGTACCCCAAGACCAAGGAAGGCCCAATGAAGGGCTTTGTGCCGCCGCCTCGCTATAGCGGCGTGCAATACGGCGGTGAGCCGCTTCCCATCACTCGCGAAATCACGGTCACTGAAGGCATCAGCGTCAAGGACCTGGCCGAAAAGCTCGAAGTTCGCGCCAAGGACCTGATCGCCACGCTTCTCATGAGCGGCGTATTCGTCACCGTCAACCAGTCCCTCGACGCCGAAATGGTCAAGGAAGTTGCCGCCAAGTTCGGCGCCGCCGCCTCTGTCATCAGCTACGAGGAAGAGATTGCCAATCAGGCCATCGAAGAAGTCCTCGAAGCGGAGAATACCGGCGAGCTCGAAGTTCCGCGTTCACCGGTCGTTACCGTCATGGGCCACGTCGATCACGGAAAGACATCCCTGCTCGACGCCATCCGCGAGACCGACGTTGCCGCCGGCGAAGCTGGAGGCATCACCCAGCACATCGGCGCGTACAAAGTTAAGTTCGCAAAGGAAGGCTCCCCTGCATCCGGCCGCGAGATCGTCTTCCTCGACACCCCGGGCCACGAGGCCTTCACGCGCATGCGTGCGCGCGGAGCCAAGGTGACCGACATTGTGGTCATCGTGGTCGCCGCCGACGACGGCGTCATGCCCCAGACACTTGAGGCCATTGACCACGCGAAGGCAGCTGGGGTTCCCATTATTGTGGCCGTCAATAAGATCGACAAGCCGGAAGCCAACCCCGATCGCGTCAAGAAACAGCTTGCCGATCGCGGCCTCATCCCTGAAGAGTGGGCCGGTGCGGGTCAGGAAGGCACTGTATTCGTCGAAGTCTCGGCCAAGAAGCGCATTCACCTCGACCTGCTGCTTGAAATGATCTGCCTGGTCTCCGACATACGCGCCCCAAAGGCAACTCCGGGCCGCAAAGCCGTCGGCTCCGTCATTGAAGCCAAGCTGGATCGCGGCCGCGGCGCTGTAGCTACGGTCCTGGTGCAGGACGGCACTCTGCGTTTGAATGACAGCTACATTGTCGGCAACACCTTCGGCAAGGTCCGCGCCATGTTCGACGATCGCGGCCGGGCACTTGAAGAAGCGGGCCCGTCCACACCGGTCGAAGTGCTGGGCCTGGAATCCATGCCAGACTCTGGCGATACCTTTCTGGTCGTAGCTGATCGCGACAAGGCCAAGGGCATCGCCCAGTACCGCAAGATGAAGGAGCGCGACGCCCAGCTCGCCAAGAGTTCGCGCGTTTCGCTTGAAGGTCTTGCAGAGCAGATTCGTCAGGCCGGCGTCAAGGACTTGCCCCTCATCATCAAGGGCGACGTTACCGGTTCCGTCGAAGTGCTGGCCGACTCACTGGTCCGCATGTCGACTGAGAAGGTACGCGTCAAGGTCATCCACTCGGGCGTCGGATCGATTACAGAGAGCGACGTTCTGCTGGCCACGGCCTCGAACACCATCATCATCGGCTTCAACGTCCGCCCCGAGCGAAAGGCCGCCGAACTGGCCCAGCAGGAAGGCATCGAGATCCGCCTGCACTCCATCATCTACGAGTTGCAGGACGAGATGCGTCTTGCCATGCTAGGCCTGCTCGATCCAACCTTCAAGGAAAACTACCTCGGCCGCGCCGAAGTCCTCAACATCTTCCGCATACCCAAGGTCGGTACCATTGCCGGCTGCCGTGTCCAGGACGGAGTCATCCGGCGCGACGCCGAGGTCAAGGTCATGCGGGGAGAAGAACAGGTCTTCAAGGGCAAGATCGCTTCACTCAAGCGCTTTAAAGATGATGCCCGCGAAGTGACCAACGGCATGGAGTGCGGCATAGGCCTCGCCGGATTCAGCGATCTGAAGGAAGGCGACCTGATCGAAGCCTTCTCCACAGAAAAGCTGGCCGCCGATCTTGGCGCGCTGACCTCCGCCAAGGCATAATCTAACGCAATTGTTTCACTGCGCCGGTTCGTTAACCACCAAGGGAAAACGAACCGGCTTCAAGTTGCCAAGTGCCGAACGTTTCCGCGCAGCCTCGGATACCGCGATGGTGCGCGCCCATTCCCCCATGTTAGCTTTCCCATAGGTCAGCTTTTGAACTTATCGCGCGAGGCTACAATTCATGTCCGATAAAATCAATGCTCTCTTTCAGCTTCTCGAAGGCCGGTTTGGTCTTCTTCCAACCAGCATTGCCACAATCGCGTTGGTGATCGCCCTGGTGCTCGCGCTTCTTTTGCTGTTTTTGTTCGTAAAGCTGCGGAGCGCAAGGCAAGTCATTCATCAGTTCGGCGAGCGCCTTGGCTACGACCCCCCATATGGAGACGGACTGGAGATTCTTCACGAGGAAATCAGGAAAGATATCCTCCTGCGCGGCAAAGAAGTGAAGATTGAGCAGCAGGCAATACGCATCGGAGAGTTAGTGGCCGAGGGAGAGCGCAAGGATGCCGATCTGTCCGCGCTTCAGCGGCGCTCGAAGGAACTTGAAGGCCTGCTGCAACAGGCATCCATCCAGAGCAAGAGGCTCACGGAGCAGGCCGGCGAACAGGCGCAGGCCCATCGGTTAGCTGTGGAGCAGCTCGAACAGCGCATGCGCCAAATGGAGACCGAAGGTAGTGCCTATTTGACCACGGTTGAACTGCGTTCGAAGGAGTTTGAAGACCAACTGCAACAGGCATCCCTTCAGCATGAAGAGCTCCTGGCGCAGGCCAGCGAGCAGGTGCGGGCCCATCAGGCGGTCGTCGAACTGTTCGAAGAGCGTGTGCGCGAGATGGAAGCCGAGGGCATAGCCAATCTGACTGCTCTTCGGCAGCGCTTTAATGAACTCGAAGATCAGCTGCAGCAGGCGTCGCATCGGAATAATGAGCTCGTGGCACATGCCGGCGAACAGGGGCAGGCCCATCGGATCGCCGTCGAACAGCTAGAACAGCGCATCCGCGAAATGGAAGCCGAAAGCAACGATAATCTCTCCGGGCTTCAGCAGCATTCAAGGGAACTCGAGGAGCAACTGCAGAAGGCGTCGCATCGGAATAATGAGCTCGTGGCACATGCCGGCGAACAGGGGCAGGCCCATCGGATCGCCGTCGAACAGCTAGAACAGCGCATCCGCGAAATGGAAGCCAAGAGCAACGATAATCTCTCCGGGCTTCAGCAGCGTTCAAGGGAACTCGAAGCGCAGCTGCAGCAGGCGTCGCAGCGGAATGACGAGCTCGCGGCACAGGCCGGAGAACAGGGGCAGGCACACCGGACCGCCGTTGAACAGCTAGAGCAGCACATCCGCGAAATGGAAGCCGGAGGCGCCGCCAATCTCTCCGCCCTTCAGCAACATTCAAGGGAACTTGAGGAACAACTGCAGCAGGAGTCGCAGCGGAATGACGAGCTCGCGGAACATGCCGGCGAACTGGAGCTGGCCCATCGGACCGCCGTTGAACAGCTAGAACAGCGCATCCGCGAAATGGAAGCCGGAGGCGACGCCAATCTCTCCGCCCTTCAGCAACGTTCACGGGAACTTGAGGAACAACTGCAGCAGGAGTCGCGCCGGAATAATGAGCTCGTGGCACATGCTGGCGAACAGGAGCAGGCCCATCGGGTCGCCGTCGAACAGCTAGAGCAGCGCATCCGCGAAATGGAAGCCGGAAGCGATGCCAATCTCTCCGCCCTTCAGCAGCGCACAAGGGAACTTGAGGAGCAACTGCAACAGGCAACCGCTCTAATCGAGAACGAAAAGTCGATCGCTCACCAGGAAGCGCTCGAACGGAGCGCCGACAAGGAACTATTGGAACTGCGGATTCGCGACCTCGAAGCCGAAAAAGGTATCGAGGAGTCCCGTGCCACGACTCTTGATTTGCAAATCAAAGAGCTCGATGACCAACTGCGACAAGCGGCCGATCGATTGGCGCTGGAAACCGCGAAAACGGAAGGAGGCCGGACAGAAGTTGCCAATGGGGACGTTGCCGTAAACACATCCGAGACGCTCTTGCGCCGCGCCGAGTGGATAACAGCGCGCGCGGTAGGCGCCATCGTTCCCTACGGGTTGGTTGCTGCTGAGTCATACGCTTCAGCGGCGCTGGCTACCAATCCGCAAGGCATCGATGCGCCACAATTGCTGGCCGAATTGGCGAGAATTCGCCGCGCCTATCCGGAAGAGTTGCCATCGGTGATCGAGGCGGTGACAACTTTCGACGAAAGAGCGGCTACTCTCTTCGCCGCAGACC
>DASRLI010000406.1:0-30051 GCA_035648535.1 Occallatibacter sp.
GCCTGCAGGAACATCGTTCCGCGATACTCCAGACCGTCGAGAATTGCGCGGTAGAGCTTCGGCGCGTTGGCCATTGAGACCTGCGCGACGAAGGGCGATCCGTGACCGGCCAGGAACGTTTCTGCAACCGTCTTCTTCTCCGTGTTCTTGCCTTGTGTAGCGGAGCCGAAGGTGTTCATATCCCCGCCCCCCAGCATCGGTGTCGAGTCGGAGTTCTGTCCGCCTGTGTTTGAGTACACCTGTGTGTCGAGCATCAGCACCTTTACGTTGGGCCGATTCTGCAACATCACCTTCGAGGTGTTCTGGTAGCCGATGTCGCCGATGCCGCCGTCGCCGCCTACCACCCAGACCTTGGGCAACTCGACGATCTCCTGGTCGGTCATCAACGCATCAGTAAAGTGCGTGAAGTGGTAGTACTCTTCTTCGCTGATGACGTTCGAGTCACGCGTGAGCAGAACGTCGGCCAGCCGCTCCGGCAACACCGAGCGCCGCGCATGATCAACGATGAAGCTCTCGCCCATCAGCCAGCCCACCGTCACGCCGTCCTGGAACAGAGAGTTCATCCAGGGATAGGGATGCGGATTGTTGGGAGCCGTTGAGCCGTATACGGTGTTGCAGCCTGTGTGCGCGGCCATCGCCATAACGCTCATGCCGTTGGCAAGGCGGCCATCCACCGGTTGCAGGTTCTTGTGGTTGAAGGCCTCGGTCAACAGCACCGCGGCAATCGCTTCAACAAGCTGTGCATCCGTGACGGTGCCGTGCTCGGCCTCGTAGGCTGCAATGCGTGCCTTGGTGTCCTTGAGGTCTTCGCCGCCCAGGCCCATGACCAGGTGGAGAATGGTCTGCCGCAGCAGCGCGTACTCTTGCGGGTTGCTGTCGTTGAGAGCCGCCAGCTTTGCCACGCCGGTCTTTTCCAACTGGCCGGCCTTGACCACAAAGCGGTCGCTCTTGGCGTGGAACACCGGGCGCATGTAAGCCTCGGTTACCGCGGCAATGGAGCGGAGAACGCTCTTTTCGCCGCAGCCCGCGCAGGCGCCATCGCCCGCCACAAGCGCGTCGTAGTTGGTGCGCACCATAAGCATGTTGCGCAGAGTCGCGGTCTTCGAGTCTGCCGGATTTGCGCCGTTAAAGAGGCCAAGATACTTTTGTGAAGTATCGGGCAGCAGGTCAAGGAAGCCAGTGCCGCTCTCGTGCTCGGCATTTACTTCCTCGGTTTCCGCCACCATCTTCAGAGCCTGGTGATCGCCGCACGCCGTGACGCAGGCCGCGCAGCCCTTGCAAAGGTCGCTTACAAAAATCGAGAAGATGCCGCCCGAACCAGGCGCCTTGCGCTCCGGCGACGAGAAGATCGCGTTGACCTTCTGGTAGGCCATCGGCACCTTGTCCATAATCGCGAAGAACTGCTCTTTGGAGCTCGCCGAGAATCCGTCTACCTGTTCGGTGACCTCGCGCAGAATGGTCTGCAGCGGCGTGCCGGTCTTTATTTCGGCCATCATGCGCTGGCGGGCTTGCTTCTCAATCTCGGGCAGTGCGCGCAACATTTTGGTCCGCTCCACGCCATCGGCCACGTAGTAGGAAATTGCGGTTGACAGCAGCGTGCCAAGGTCTTGCGAGCAGTTGGGCAGAGCCGTATCCGGGCAAACCGAGATGCACTCCATACACTGCGTGCAGTTCTCGGGAATGTAGAGCGGGGTCTCGCGGCGGGCAACATACTTGGAGGCGGTATCGCCGGTTGCCGCTGCAATTACGCCCATCGCCGAAAGCGGCGTTGCGGGCTGGTCATATCCGTAGTGCGAGCGGAACTCTGCATCGAAAGTTGCAATGCTGTCGATGGGCGGGCGCTTGCCCTGGCCGGCCGGAACGGGTGTGGAACGGCAGCCGGTGCCGCATGATCCGCCAGCAGTTGCCAGTTCCAGAATCGGCATGAGTGCCTGGCCGCGAAGCGTGGAGCGATCAGCCGCGCTCAGGGCGCCGATCTTGATCTCCTTGACCTGGTCGTAGCCTTGCAACATGACTTCCATGTTCGACTGCACGACCGCATCGCCGAGCTTGCCGAACTTCTTTACATACTGCTTATAGACGACGTCGCGGTACTGCTCCTGCGTGATGCCGAACTCCTGCAGCAGGGTGCTCACGGCAAAGAACGCACCGAGAAACGCGTTGCCCTGCATGCGCAGTTGCAGATCGGCGCGGTCAGTTGCTTTTTTCGCGATTGCAAAACCGGGCAGCGTGAAGACGCGAATGTTCTTGTCGATAATCTGCTTGCGGGCCCAGAGAGGCAGCCGCTCCCACGCCTGCTCACCTTCTTCGTCCGACTCCCACACCAGGCTGCCGCCCTCGGCCATGCCGTCGAGTGGATTGGTATGCGTAAACGCCTTGGGGTCGCAGCAGAGAACTACGGTTACATGACGCAGATCGCAGTTGACGCGGATGCGGTCTTTGGCGGCAACCATGAAGTAGCTCGTCGGCGCGCCCTTCTTTTCCGATCCGTACTTGGGATTGGCGCTGACGTGAATCACTTCCTTGGGATTTCCCAGGTCGTCTTTCAAACCGTCACGTTCGTAGAGCAGATCGTTCAAGTCGCCGATGATTGCGCCGAGGTTTTTGCCGGTGGTAATGGCGCCCCAGCCGCCGATGGAGTGGAAGCGCACCGCAACCGCGCCCTGAGGCAACAGCGAAGGTGTCTCTTCGCCCACGACCGAATAGGGGTGATCGATACCGAGCACGATGAACGAAACGCCGTCGGCCGCGGTCTTGCCGTCCTTGCGTGCACGGCCTGCGGTGGCAAACTCGAATGCGCCGATGACGTGTTCGGGACGAAAATCGCGCGAGCCCAGTCCATAGGTGCCGCCAAAAATCGTCGGCACTTCGTCGAGCGTGACGGCCGGAAGGCCCTCGGCCGCGGGACGACCCGCAGTTTGAATTGCCTTTGAGAGCGCAGTGCGAATGTCGCGGCCCAGTGGGTTGTCGCCCGAAAGCGCTTCGTCGGTCCGCTCCAGAATGATTACGTTCTTCTTACCCTTGAGCGCGGCGACGACGGCTGCTTCGGGGAAGGGGCGAATCACATTGATATGGATAGAGCCAACGCTGGCGCCGCGCGTGTCGCGCAGGTGGTCCACCGCGGCCTCGATGTTCTCTGCCGCTGAACCCAGCGAAACGAACACTGTTTCCGCATCTGCAGTCTTGTATTCGGTGATCAGCCCATAACTCCGCCCGGTCAGCTCAGCGAAGTCCTTGTATGCATCTTCAAGGAACTGCAAAATCGGCTCGGCAAAGTTGTTTCTCCGTGCCACGATTCCGTTCATGTAGTGTTCCTGGTTCTGCACCGGTCCCATCAGAATCGGGTTCGCCAGGTCCATCATCTTCGGAACGCGGCGGCGTGTGGGTCCAAACAGAACACGCTGCGCTTCAGTCGGGCAGTCGATGATGTCTTCCGGCGCGCCCAGGTACTCGCGGATCAGCTCCGACTCGTGCTTGTAGAAGGTGCGCTCGAGGTGCGTGGTCAGGAAGCCGTCCATGATGTTCATGCCGGGCGTGAGGCTCAGCTCGGTCACGCGGCGAAGAATCAACGCCTGGTCGGCAGCCTGCTGCGCGTCCTTGCCGAAGAGCATGATCCAGCCGGTATCCAGCGCTCCATATATATCGTCGTGTCCACAGTGAACATTCAGCGCGTGCTTGGTAAGCGCGCGGGCACCCACTTCAAGCACCATGGTCGATCCCTTGCCCGGCGCGTGATAGTACTGCTCAACGCCGTAGACCACACCCTGCCCGGAGGTAAAGTTCACCACCCGCTTGCCGCAAACCGAGTGGGCAATGGCGCCGCCCTGGGCCGCATGTTCACCCTCAGTCTCGATGGCGATCGTGTTCTGCCCGAAGACGTTCAGGTGGCCTTCAGCATAGGCCTGCTGGAACAACTCGCCGCCTTCAGTGGAGGGCGTGATCGGGTAAAAAACGCCGGCGTCGGCGATCCGTGTTTCGGTGTGGTACGAGACCAGTTGGTTGCCATTTGCGGTAACACGAATACCAGGATAGCGTGCAGCTTTCATTGATCCCTCTCAGTGAGCCCTGTTCTTGAGTTCATTTCTACGCCTTGCGCACTGAGCTCCCGGATGCCTGAAAACGTATCCGTGCGCAAACGCGCCGCGCCTGATTTCTGTCGCTTCCACAATCCGCTGAACCGGACTGCCTAAAACGATTCACCTTGCAACTGTAATGGCCGGTACGAAGACGAGGGAACCCACGGGGAAGATTGCGCCTCACAATCGCGGCCTATTGATCAGTATGCACCCCATTCTGCTGCTCTGTATATCAAGATAAAGTATCGTATACCGCTATACGATACTTGTTTGGGCTCTCCGCTAGTGCATCCCGAACCCTATTGTCTTCAGTGCCCTGGGGCACGGTATTTCCCATGCGCTGTATAATTGCGCCGGTCTTTGAACCGGCGAGCATTTGACCTGACGCTGGAATTCGGATTGGATTTATCCATCATTTAACAGCCGGCAAAGCCGGCGGAGTACATGCCATGATTTCTCGTTCGAAGCGCCCAGAACGCACGGGCCATATTGCCTTGATTCTTATGCTTACGGCATTGGCCCTGGCGCCGGCTCTCGCTTCGGCGCAGACTTCGGCGCTGGCTTACCCTGAGCTGAGCGAAGCCCGCCGCGCTGCCATTGCGCAGATGCTTCCAGAAAAGCCGGCGGGATTCGGAGTGCCCTGTGCCAACCGCGCTGCGTGGAACCCGGCTGCGCAGTATTTCCAGGGAAGCACTCAGCGCGCCGAAACCTTGATTGCCAGTCCGCTGCCCCCGTGGGAGGACCAGGCTTACCTGCGCTACTCTCGCGATGGCGACCGGAACGAGGGCCAGGCAATGCTGGGCCGCCACACCGGCCAGCTTACGCCGCTGGTTCTGGCCGAGTGCAGCGAGTGGAAGGGTCGCTTCCTGCCCCGCATCGCCGAACAGCTTGACGCTATCTCGGCCGAGCCCTCATGGACACTGGCAGCGCACGATCCCCAACTGCTCAACTTCCACGGCACGCGCTATTACGTCGACCTGAACGCGGCGGCTTTGGGACACTCGGTCGCCGAGGCGCTTTACCTGTTGGGAAACAAGGTTCCCGCCGACACCCGCCAGCGCGCCCTGGCCGCACTTGAACTCCACGTCTTCGGTCCCATGCGCCGGGCATACGCCGGCCAGGAAAAAACCTACATCTCCTGGCTCGACGTCAAGCACAATTGGAATTCCGTCTGCCACAACGGCGTCACCGACGCGGCGCTCACTATTTTGCCCGACCGCAACGATCGCGCCCTGTTTGCCGCGGCGGCAGAGCATTGGGTTCCCAACTATCTCGACAGCTTCTCTGACTCTGGTTACGACAACGAAGGCATCGGCTACTGGGTTTACGGCTTCTCAAATTACAACGAACTCCGCGAACACCTTTGGTACTCCACCGGCGGCAAGATCGACCTCTACGACAATCCCCATGCGCGCAAGGCGGCCCTGTTCGGCTTCCAATTCGCCATGCTGCCAGGCGTCTATGCGGACTACGGCGATGCACATTTTGGCTACAAGCCCGACCAGACGTTCCTGGCCGTCATTGACCGCACCTTCCGTCTGGGCGTCTTCCCGGACGATCTGGCCATTATTCGCGGAGCCCGGTTCGAGTCGCTTCCGGCAGCTGTCTATGCCGCCTTCCCAAACGACTCGCAGCGCCACGACCCCGGGGCTTCAGCCAATGATTTGCTCGGCCTTCGGGCCTGGTATCCCGAAAACGGCATCCTGGTCGACCGCCCCTCGCCTGGAGGCGATTTCGCTGTCACCATCAAGGCCGGTGGAAACGGTAACCATAGCCACAACGATGTCGGTTCCTACTCCATCGGCATCAAGTCGACCCAGATCGTTGGCGATCCCGGCGGCCCCAGCTTTTATATCGCCGACACATTCAGCCCCAAGCGCTACACCTACAGGCTGCTGAACTCATTCGGACACCCGGTACCAGAGATTGATGGCAAACTGCAACTGGAAGCGACCACTGTTCATCCCACGGTGGTCTCTACGGACTTTACTCCGCAGCAGGACACCATCAGCATGGACATCACCGCCGCCTACAACGATCCGAACCTCAAAAAGGTCCTGCGCACGATGAAGTACTCACGTGCCGATGGCGCGGTGGAACTAACCGACCAATTTGATATCGCAGGTCCTGCGGACATTGCCGAGTCGTTCCCGACTCACGGAACCATGAAGCAGATCGACGCTAAGACCATCCAGATTGACTACGAGGACGCACATCTGCAGATCACAATGGACGCCCCCGGCGGCTTTACCTTGTCCGAGGACAAAGTCGATGACATGGGCAATCCGTTTACAAGAGTCGGCGCAACATTGCATCTGGCAAATTCCGGCAAAGTGGTCATGCACTTCCACCCGGTCCCGGCGAGCTAAGGACAATGCGCTGGGGTCTGGGTCCCAAGAAAAGACTGGTGCCCAGGTCTTCCGCCGTTACGCACGCGGCGGAAGAGACCTGGGATACCATCAACCCTAACCAACAAATCATCCGGAGCAGCCCGAGATGCAGAACGCCCAATCGAACTTCGCAAGCTATCCGAGCCTGAAGGACCGCGTAGTCCTCATCACCGGCGGCGCCACCGGCATTGGCGAGGCCTTTGTCACGCAATTTGCTCGCCAGGGTTCGCGCGTTGCCTTCCTTGATATTCAGGATGAGCAAGCTCGCAGCCTTGCCGCCTCGCTCGCCGGCGAGGGCTGCCTCGCGCCTCTTTACATTCACTGCGACCTGACCGACGTCGAGGCTCTCAAGGCCGCCGTGGCTCAAGTCGTATCCACCTACGGGACCATCGATGTGCTGGTCAATAACGCCGCCAACGACCAGCGGCATACCATCGAAGAAGTCACGCCCGAATCCTGGGACCGCGGCATGGCCATCAATCTACGTCCTCACTTCTTCACCGTTCAGGCCGTCCTCCCTGCCATGCGCGCAGCGGGCCGCGGGTCGATTATCAATATGAGCTCCATCGCCTGGATCATTCCCAACACCACACTGGCTATCTATGTCGCCGCCAAGGCCGCCATCGTTGGACTCACCCGCACCCTCGCCCACGATCTCGGCCCCCTCAACATCCGCGTTAACGCCATTCTCCCCGGCGCCATCGCCACCGAGCGGCAGAAGAAGCTCTGGTACACCCCCGAGTACCTTGCCAACATTTTTCAGCGCCAGGCGCTGAAGCACCAGATTGAGCCTGAGGAAGTTGCCCGGCTCGCCCTCTTCCTGGCCGCAGACGACTCCCGCTCGATTACCAACCAGAGCTACATCATCGACGGCGGGTTCGTGTAGACATTGTCTGACTGATTCTTGACTCGAGGGTCGGGCCACGCCGGCATCGGATGAAGCAGTTGCCGAACGTGGTCTACGGTTTTGCATTCATCGAGGAGTGGGCTGTATTGCTCAGTCCGCAAAAATCCCCAGCCTTACTCTCGAGGTCAGGTGCATCCCCGCGGATTCTCCTTTTGTCTCAGAAACCGAGGTGCCTTGGCCTTGGCTCGCGCTTTCGGTAAATGACTGAAACGTCATGCAATCCGCAGGGTACGCCCACTGTCTGCCGACGTCCATGTAGTACCGGACGCCATTGCACCAGGGGTTCGGATTGAGGTTCAATGCTCGCTGACCCAATTGCGCTACGCAACAAGCTCCCGAGAATCTGGACGATGCTTTCGGTGCGCGACTTGGCCATCGTGGTCCTCGCTGGCCTGGCGCAGTTGAGCCTGTTGGGTCAAGATGCGTCCGTTGTTGCGGCGAATGACGAAAACTTTGCGAATGCACCGGAAGTAGCAGCCACTCAGAAGGCTTCGGGCGTCATTTCCGGCACCGTTTTGGACACCAATGGAAACGTGATTCGGGGAGCGCGGGTGGTGCTGACCAGCCCGGGCGGTGCAGGTGAGCGCGTTTTGCCGTCGGGCCCCAACGGCGAGTTCACCTTTGCCGAATTGACACCCGGTTCCTTCACGCTGACGGTTACAGGAACGGACATGGGAGCCTATGTCGCGCCGGAGATCCAGGTTCACGCGGGCGAAACACGTTTTATCTCGGGCGTGATTTTACCGGTGGCCACAGCCGGCAGCGAGGTTCGGGTTAGCGGGGACCGGGACGAAATGGCTCAGGAGCAACTCCATATTGCCGTGGAGCAGCGGCTCCTGGGGATTTTTCCAAACTTCTATAGCAGCTATGACTGGAACGCTCCACCGATGCGAGCAAAGCAGAAGCTTCAGTTGGGGCTCCGATCCGTGACCGATCCGATGGCCTTTGTCGGGGCCGGCATACTGGCAGGCATGGAGCAGGCTAACAATACCTTCCCCGGTTACGGGCAGGGGGGCAGGGCTATGCAAAGCGGTATGGCGCTACCTACACCAACGACGCCTCCAGCAGGATTCTGAGCAGCGCTGTCTTTCCATCTCTGTTTCACCAGGACCCTCGCTACTTTTACAAGGGGACGGGAAGCATCATCTCCAGAACCCTTTATGCACTAAGTGGCGCAATCATCTGCAGAGGCGACAACGGCCGGTCGCAGCCCAACTACTCGCATATTCTGGGGACCTTCGCCGCCGGAGGTCTTTCGAATCTTTACTATCCCGAAGCCAGCCGCGGCGTGTCGCTGGTCTTCATCAACGGATCTCTGGCCTTGGCAGGTCACGCCGGAAACAATCTGCTGCGGGAGTTCTTCTGGAAGAGGTTTACTTCCAGGGGGTCCGACGTTGGCAATGGAAAGCCTTAAGGCTCTTTCTGCCGAAGACGCGAAGCGTAGCCGCGCCAGTCTCCCCTGCGCTACCATGAGAAGAAGAAAAGATTGGGGATAAGCATGTTCGTCGTAGTCTGGCAGTTTGAAATTGCAGAAGATAAAGTCTCGGGCTTTGAAGCCGCCTATGGCCCCGAGGGCGCCTGGGCAAAACTCTTCCGCACCTCGCCCCACTACCAGGGTACCGAACTGCTCCGCGATGCCTACATTCCGGGCAACTATCTCACCATCGACCGCTGGGCGAGCGAAGCTGACTTCCGCGCCTTCCGCAAGCAGCACGATCAGGAGTACGAGGTCCTCGACCGCGAGTGCGACTCGCTGACCAGCCGGGAAACACGGATTGGGGCCTATACCGTCTGATTTGGCCGGGTCCTGACCCGCGATGGCAGGGTTTGACACTCGCGGATTAGAAGGAACCAAACTTTCTCCATCTCTTCGCCATTTTTCTCTGTCTTTGTCTGTCAGGCCCTGTTACAATCCGATCGAAATCCAATTCAAGCCCCCGCCGTTTCCTGCTGGGAAAGCAGGAGATTTGGCAGGGCCAAATTTTGAGGAGCCCTCCCGATGGCCATCGCCGATGACCGCACCAAAGCAGTCGAACTTGCCCTTGCGCAGATCGAAAAACAGTTTGGAAAAGGGTCGATTGTCCGGCTCGGGTCGAAAGAAGCGCTGCTGCCTATCGCCGTCATCTCCACCGGCTCCATCAGCTTTGACGCCGCTCTTGGCGTTGGGGGCATTCCTCGCGGCCGCGTTACGGAGATCTATGGACCTGAGTCCTCGGGCAAAACCACCATCACGCTGCAAATCATCGCGGAAGCCCAGCGCGCGGGTGGGCTGGCGGCCTTCGTTGATGCCGAACACGCTCTCGATCCCGGCTACGCCAAAAAGCTTGGTGTCGATGTGGACAACCTGCTGGTCTCCCAGCCCGACTCCGGCGAACAGGCTCTCGAGATCACCGAGGCGCTGGTCAAGTCCGGCGCCATTGACGTGCTGGTAGTGGATTCGGTGGCCGCGCTGGTGCCCAAGGCGGAGCTGGACGGCGAGATGGGCGATTCGCACATGGGCCTGCAGGCGCGCCTGATGTCCCAGGCACTTCGGAAGCTCACAGGGAGCGTGTCGAAGTCACGGACTGCACTTATTTTTATTAATCAAATTCGCGAGAAGATCGGCGTCATGTTTGGGAATCCGGAAACAACAACTGGCGGCCGCGCACTCAAGTTCTACTCCTCGGTCCGTGTGGATATTCGGCGCATCTCCGCCATCAAGGAAGGCGACGTTGTCACTGGCAATCGCACCAAGGTCAAGATCGTCAAGAACAAGGTGGCTGCGCCCTTCCGTGAAGCCGAGTTCGACATTCTCTACGGCGAAGGCATCAGCCGCGAGGGCGACGTGCTCGATCTCGCCGTTGCGAATAACATCGTTGAAAAGTCCGGCGCGTGGTACAGCTACTCAGGCGAGCGCATTGGTCAGGGCCGCGAAAACACCCGCTCGTTCCTTAAGGAAAACAAGGACGTCTTCGCCAAGATGGATGCCGCGCTTCGCAAGGCGCTCAACATCGGAGCCGTGAAGGCCGACGTGCCCGAAGTGCCTGCCACCGGTCCCGCAGAAGCAAAGGAAGCCATTCGCGGCCGCAAGGGCTAGAGCGCTTTCATCGATGGTCTAGTGTCGTAATGCTCCACCCTCGCCGTCCGCCGCGGCGGATTTTTGTGGTAAGGGTTGGAGCGCACGATGCATCCATAAACTCTCCCGATATACTGTGCAGTTCTGAACAGGAGTGCATATGAATCGCCGGGAGTTTGTTTACGGCGCGGCTTCGGCCGCCTTCGCTTCCCTCCAAGCCAGTGGTGCCAATTCCGATGTTGCCGTGAAGGTAACGCCACTTGGCAGCGAGTCGCATGTGATGCCTGCTGATTTCATCGGGCTGAGCTATGAGATGGGCCAGCTCTACAATCCTCGTTTCTTTTCTCAAGACAACCTGCCGCTGGTGAAGGCATTTCGCGGATTGAATATGAGTGGTGTGCTTCGCCTCGGCGGACACTTGAGCAACATCACTGACTGGGAAGGTGTCGGGCAGAACGATCCGAAACAAATTCGCGGCGTTCGCCATGGAATCGAAGACTACTGGGAGTGGCCGCTGGTCGATCCGGTAGTTCAGAAGAATAAGAAAGGCATTCTTACACGCAAGGCGATCGAAAATCTTCGCGGCTTTCTGGACGCGGTGAATTGGCGCCTGATCTATGGGCTGAATTTTGCATGCGGAAGCGCTGCCAGAGCGGCTGATGAAGCTTCTGCTGTGACTGCGATTGTCGGCGATCGACTCATCGCATTCGCCATCGGCAATGAGGCAGATGGTTTCGGCGAAGATAGATTTTTCCGGGCGGAGGGTTACGGGTTTCAGCAGTACATCGACGAATACGAAACCTGGGTGAAGACTATTCGCGCGAAAGTTCCGCACGCGCAGTTTGTCGGTCCTGATACCGATGGCAAGGTGGACACATGGGTGCTGGAATATGCGCGGCGCACTCGAGGAGATGCCGTTTTGCTGGCGAGCCACTTTTATGGAATGGGGCCGGCGAGCGATCCGCACATGACCGCGGAACGGCTGCTGCAAAAGACGAATCTTGAGTTGGAGGCGCAGATCGCTGCTGTTGCCGCGGCTCGCGATGCGGCGGGCGGAACACCTTACCGCATGGCCGAAGGCAACTCTTGTTTTGGCGGCGGCAGAAAAGATGTGAGTGACGCGTATGCATCTGCCCTGTGGGCTGCGGACTATGTGCTGAAGGTGGCGTGTTCTGGATTTGCGGGAGTGAACCTGCACGGCGGAGGAGTGGGCGGCTATACCCCGATTGAGAGCTCTGAAACTGCGCCCGCTCTGCCGCGGCCGGTGTATTACGGATTGCAGTTTGCCCAGATGTTTGCGGGCTATCGGATAGCGCCGTGCGTGCTCGACACTGGCGCGAACATCACTTCATATCAGGCGACAAAATTCGGGAAGACGATGCTGGCGTTTGTGAACAAGGGCGGCGAGGCGGTTCATCTCACGCTTCCGGAGAGTTTCAAAGCAGCAGAACATTTGCAGCGATGGGAGCTTCGAGGACCTTCGTTGACGGCCAAGAGCGGTGTGCAGTTCGGACCCGTGCCGGAAACAAAGCGCACAACAGATATTGAGATCGCGGGCAATTCCGCAGCGATCTTCCGGGCGGGCTGAGTTTATTCGGGATGTCGAGATTGGACAGTGAACAGGAGCCAACCTCTGGTTCGTGGAATCGTTCTGCTCTATTCACGCGTTGACTGGATCATTCTTAGCACGTGCCACTCGGTCGAACCGCGGTGCCTGTTTCCTGCGTCGGTAGAGTTTGAGGGGTAGGGAGCACATAAGGTGTGGTGCCGACCAGGTTGGCGGCGCATTCGGTAAGGATTGCCGGAAGCGCCGCAGTGGTTGAGGGCAATGAAGGAACGGACGTGTCGGGCTTGGTGAAGTTGAAGGCCTTGGTCATATCGCCTACGGTGGCACGGCGCCACGCAGACAAGTTGGGAACCTCAGCGCCGAAGCGCGTCTCGAGGAAACGAAGGAGCGAGGTGTGATCAAACAGGTCGGATGACACAAAGCCTCCTCGGCTGAATGGAGAAATAACAAACGTGGGCACACGGAAACCCAGGCCGATGGGGCCGTTGATCGCGGGACTGCCAATCACCGTTGGATCAGGAACCGCGGGCACAGTCACATATTCGCCGGCAGTACCCGGCGGCGCGGTGATGGGAGGAACGTGGTCGAAGAAGCCGCCGTTTTCGTCATACGTAACGAAGAGAGCTGTCTTTGCCCATGCCACTGGATTTGCCGTCAATGCGGCGATAATTCCGGTCAAGGTACTTTCTCCGAAGAGTGCAGGCGACGGAGGATGATCGGAATCGACGACGGAACCGATGATCCAGGAAACCTGCGGCAAGTTACCCGCCACTGCATCCAACGCAAAATCAGCCGGGAACTGGGGCGCGAATGCGTTGTGATAGATCGTTGATGAAGGATCCTGGAAATTTTTGAAGTAGGAAAGAACGTTGTCTGAAAAAATACCGTTGAGAAGATTTTGATCGGGCGAGGTGTAGACCTTCCATGAGATGCCGCGGGCCTGCAACTGCTCGGGCATGGTGGTGTACGTGAGCTTGCCAAAGAACGAAGAACGATTTGTCACCAACGTCTGCAGCAGCGGTCCGCCATTTTTTCCGTCGGGATCAATGGAAGCCGCCATGGAATAGAGGCGATTTGGATCGGTGGGGCCGATTACGGGACAGAAATAGTTGTCGCAAAGCGTGAAGGCATCGGCCACGGCGTAGTAGTAAGGCAAATCGGCGCGCGTGTAATAGCCCATAGCAAGCACAGCATCGTTGGCATTGATGGCAAGGCGCGAGGTGACAAAACCATTCATGGCGCCACCATTCCAGCTTTGATGTTGCGGGACCCAGTCATGCGTGATGTCGTGGGAGCAGGCTGCGTTGGACTTGGTGGTATCGAGATGGAAAGGCTGCAGCACGCCGGCCGGGGGGTTGGAAGTGTTCGCGGGATAGGGCTGCTGGAATGCGGCACTCGTGTCGGAAAATCCGCGCACTCCGCGATAGCTTCCAAAGTAGTGATCGAAGGAACGATTTTCCTGGATGAAGATGACGACGTGGTCGATGTCGGTCACTTTGGCGCAGGCACTGGATCCGGGCGTGGACGCGATCCCAGCTAGTCCGCCGCATCCAGAGAGAAGCGATCCAGCCAACCCTGCTGCTCCGGTTGCCGCGCCCATTTTCATCAGTTCTCGCCGGGTGATTCTTGTTGGATGCATGGGAGTCTCCGTACCCTCTTCTTACTTGGATGCGGATTCGACCACGGGCAACAGGTTGGGGCGGGGTTTAATCGGATTGCCGCAGGGAGGACCGGGAGCGCGAGTGGGGTCGCTTGGGAGGGAGCAGGGGCCTTCAGGCCCATGGCTAAAGCCACCTTCATTGCAGGCTTGTGTTCAGGGGCCTGAAGGCCCCTGCTCCCTCCGACACTCCGAGGCCCGCGTCGCGTGGACAGTGGAAATTGAATCCATTTGGGCGGCGGAGTGGAGGACGGTCTTAACGCACCTTCAGGTCTGAAAGTCCCAGGTCTCAAACTCGAGACCTGGGGCACCCATTCTTCTGGTGGGACATTGAGGTGCTGGCCATCCGCCCCGCTTGAATTGCGTTAGAACGCCGGCGGGGTTCCGGAGACGGGGATGGAGACGGAGCCCTGATTGGCCAGCGCAGTCTGCAGAGAATAGCCGGGGCCTGTGCTGGGCGTGAGGAATGGAGTGAGAGCGACAACCGCTGAACTTGCGCCGTTGTAAACAGCGGTAATGCCGTCGTTGGTCTCGTAGTTGCGATTGTTGGCAGGGTTGCTGTTGGAGATGACACGGCCGAGGACACGGTGTTCGCACTCGATGCCCATGATGGCCGCGGAGACCTTGGCGAGATAGTCGAGTGTTTCGGGCGAGTAGCCCTTGTCGTTCCACTCACTCCTGCCGCGCCTGATGCGTGCATCGGAAGCCATTCTTGCGAACTCCTGAATTGCATTGAGATAGGCGCCGATGAAGGCGTTCTCAAGCGCGTCAAGCAAGCCGACGAATGGACCGAGGGTATCGAAGGTGCCTGCTGGGAAATAGAAAGTCTGCACGGGATCGGCGCCGGAGTTGGGAATCTTGAGCAAGCTGCGCAGGAGATTGGCGTGGGAGATCTCCTCAGTAAGAGCGGCCTGAATGTAGTTCACGTTGCCGGGATTGCCTGCAGAGGTGACGTTGTCGGCAGATCCTCCGGGGCCGGCGAGATTGGGATCTTGAATGACGCCGCCAACCAGGCCGTTGTAATAGAAGGTGGTGGCGAGGTCTTCCGCAATGAGAGCGGCGATTGCGATCTGGGCGACGGTGTCCATGGACTGGGCTGATTCCTGAGCCGCTTCGGCTGGAGAATCAGGCTCGTCGGCGTGCGCCGAGGCTGGGGTCATGACGCCAGCGAGAAATGGAGCGGCTACGGCTGCTGCTCCGACAATGCCGGTTCGTTGCAGGAAGTTGCGGCGGTTTACCAACTGTTCGCTCGCGCGGCGAAAATCACTGGGCAGATTTGTAAAACCCATTGAGACCTCCCTTTTCGTTTTCGATGGATCGGACCTGGGGACGGTCCGTGAATGGAGAACGGTGGAGTGGAGAAAACGGATTGCGGGATTTTGAAAATGATTTGGAAGCAGTTGGACGCGAGGCTTGAGCGGCGGGGGAATCCGAAGTTTGAGAAAGGAAAACCAGCTTCCTTGAGCCTACTGTACTATGGGTGACGCACCGAACGGCTTATTGGTCTGGCGACGGCTCAGGCTCCGCCCGACTGATGGAACCAGTTTCAGGTGCTGACAGGAGAAACCCATCATGGAAGGAACCAACCGGCGGTTGATGTTTCATGGCATGTGCCTGTTCCTGCTTGGGCTGCTGACCGGATTTGCCGAGCAGCATTTCGCCAATGTGCGCATGGGACTTGCCGCACACCTTGAAGGCGTGATGAATGGCACCTTCCTGGTTGCGCTGGGCGCCATCTGGCCGCACGTGCGCCTATCACCAGCAAAATCGACCATCGCATTCTGGACCGCGCTTTATGGCACGTATGTGAACTGGGTGATCACCACGCTTGCCGCGATCTTTGGCACTGCGGCGCTTTCTCCAATCACCGGAGTTGGCCACAGCGGAGAGCCCTGGCAGGAGAGCCTGGTCACTTCCGGATTCATGTCGGTTGGCGTTGCAATTGTCTTCGCAACTGTCCTGGTTATTTGGGGTCTTCGCAAAGAGAGTAGTGACGATTTGGCCGGTGCGCGGCGATGAAAGTCCCAATTCCCGCCATCGTTATTCCCCTGGTTGCTCTGCTGCTCTATTTCTTTGTGCCGGGAGTACGGGAGGAGCCCTGGACAATTTTGAGAATTGCCGGAGCGATGCTGGCGGCCGCAGGTTACGTTCTTCTGATTACTGCTCGCCTGCAGCTGGGCAAGTCGTTTTCAGTCTCGCCGCAGGGAAAGGCACTTGTGACCCACGGACTGTATTCACGAATTCGCAATCCGATCTATGTTTGCGTAGGCGTGATGTGGTTGGGCGTGATCGTGGCTCTGCGGTTGTATTGGTTGTTCGTGCCTCTCGTCGTGTTGCTCGTCATGCAGGTTTTTCGGAGCGGCCGGGAGTCGAGGGTTCTGGAAGAAAAGTTTGGACAGGCCTACCTCGACTATCGAAAGCAGACCTGGTTCTAGTTGATGGGCGCAGACTGGGGCCCAGCGCCCTGACACAAAGCCACCATAAATCTGCGTTCGATTGGACTCTTCGGCAGCTGCCGGAGCTTTGTGCTGACACGAAGTCATTGGCCAGGAACGAACTCGGGAATGGGATGTATATGATGGAAGTGCCGTAGAATCCCCCTAGAGTTATTCCGATGACCGTCAAGGCCCTATATCCCGGCACCTTCGATCCGCCTACCAACGGACACGTGGACCTCATCACCCGCGGGTCGAAGCTCTTTGACCATCTCACGGTCGCTGTTCTCGTAAATCCGGTCAAGAACCCGCTTTTTAGCGTAGAGGAGCGGGTGGAGATGCTTAAAGAGGTGACCGGTTCGATTGAGAACGTCTCGATTGCCACGTTCAACGGGCTGATGGTGGAGTTCGCCCGGCAGCAGGGTGTTTCGGCGGTGTTGCGCGGAATTCGCGCCATCTCCGACTACGAGTATGAGTTCCAGATGGCGCTGATGAATCGACGGCTGGCGCCGGAAGTCGAGACTGTGTTTCTGCAGCCGGCGGGGCGGTATTCGTTTATCAGCTCGCGGATGCTGAAGGAGGTCTTCAGCCTGGGCGGGGATGTGACGGGGTTGGTGCCGCCGAACGTGCTGAAACGGCTGCGGGCGCGGATCAATAACGGTTGAGAACGGGCCCGCCAATTGGGCCGTCCGGATCCCGATTTTGAGGATGCCAGAAAATCTGTAAAGATAGAGGAGCTATGACAGTTTCAGCCCCTTCAAAAGTCTTTGCCGACCGGATTGGTCGGATCGAGGTTTCAGCGACCATGGCCGTGGCCGCCGAGGCAGCCAAACTGCGCGCACAGGGCGCCAACCTGGTGGATTTCGGCGCCGGGGAACCGCACTTCCCTACCCCGCGCCACATCAAGGACGCGGCGATCGCCGCCATTGACGCGAATTTCACCCGCTACACCGTGGTGCCGGGCATTCCCGACGTGCGGAAGGCGATCATCGAGCGCCATGCAAAAGATTTTGGGTCGGACTACGGCATGGACGAGGCCATTTTCACCACCGGCGGCAAGCTGGCGCTGTTCAATACCATCCAGGTGCTTGTCGATCACGGCGACGAGGTCATCTTGCCGGTGCCCTATTGGGTGAGCTTCAAAGACATCATCCAGTACGCCGGGGGCAAAGTGGTGTTTCTGGAGACCAGCGAGGCGGAGAGCTTCCGGACTACGGCTGACGCGATTGAAAAGGCCATTACGCCGCGGACCAAGGCCATTATTCTGAACTCTCCTTCGAATCCGGCGGGCTCGGTTGTGTCGCCTGAGGACCTGGAGCGGATTGTGCACCTGGCGCACGACCGCGGCATCTACCTGCTGCTGGATGAGTGCTATGTGTACCTGAACTATGCCGGCAAGTGCGTCTCCGGCGGCTCGTTTACGTGGGCCAAGGAGCACATTGTGGTACTCGGGTCGCTTTCGAAGACCTACGCCATGACAGGGTGGCGGGCCGGATTTGCGCTGGCGGCGAAGCCTGTGGTGGCCAACCTGAGCAAGCTGCAGTCGCAGTCGACGTCGAATGCGACGAGCTTTGTGCAGAAGGCCGCGATTGCTGCGCTGGCTGGTTCGCAGGAGTGCGTGAGCGAGTTTCGCGCCGAGTTTGTGGAGTTGCGGGACTACATGCTGGCGAAAGTTACCGCAATTCCCGGCGTTACTTGCACCAAACCCGAGGGCGCCTTCTACGTTTACCCCAACGTTTCTGCGTATATCAGAAAGGGCGGAATCCGGACGGCGACAGAGCTCGCGACGCGGATGCTGCACGAGGCTCACGTGGTTACGGTGCCGGGCGAGGCCTTTGGGACTGCCGAGCATATCCGCATCTCGTACCCGGTAACCAAGGCGAATATCGACGAGGGAACCCGCCGCATGGGCGAATTCCTGACCGGATTGAAATAGCCGGGCGTTACGTTTCGACGGCCCGGCCGCGCAAATTTCGGGCTGCAAGCCCATCTGAGCCCCGTCGCCAATGGCCGATGGGGCTGTCCAATTGCAAAATGTAGGGGAATGTGTCGGGCAGCACTGTGCAAACGTAGTGTCTGTCGGGTAGGATGTCCTTTCGATGTCGAAACCGATTGATTTTCGCCCTGTGATCCTTGCCGGAGGAAGCGGTACCCGCTTCTGGCCCCGTTCCCGCCGTGCGCGCGCCAAGCAAGTGCTGGCTCTTGACGGCGAGCGTTCCATGATTCAACAGACCCTGGAGCGGCTTAAACCCCTTGCCGGACTGGACAAGACCTGGATCATCACCAACGAGTACCTGGCCCAGGAGATCGCCGACCAGCTGCCTGGCCTGCCCGCGAAACAGATTGTGCAGGAGCCCGTGGCCCGCAATACGGCCCCGGCATGCGGACTGGCCGCTTTCCTGATTGAGAGAGAGAATCCCGATGCGGTGCTGGGCGTGTTTCCGTCTGACCATGTAATTGCGGACGAGCCGCGATTTCTGAAGGCGCTGCAAAAGAGCATTGCGGTGGCTGCGGCCGGCGACAACATTGTGGTGATGGGAATTGAGCCGGTGCGCGCGGAGACCGGCTACGGCTACATTGAGACGGGCGACTATACGAAGGACGACTCCGCTCTCCACGTTCGCCGGTTTATCGAGAAACCCAACCAGAACAAGGCCGATGAATTTGTGACCGCCGGCAACTACTACTGGAATTCGGGCATGTTTCTTTGGTCCGCACGTACGCTGGCCAACGCCGTGCGCGAGCATCTGCCGGAGACCGCGCCGCTGCTGGAGAGCATCGCTGCCGCCTATGGAACACCCCAGTTCGAGGAAGTATTTCGCTCGCTCTACGCCAAGTGCGAAAACATCTCGGTGGACTACGCCGTTCTGGAGCCGCGCTCAGCAAAGGGCGAGCATCTATCCAACCTTTATTGCCTGCCCGCGGAGTTCAGTTGGAACGATCTTGGCTCGTGGGCGTCGCTCTACGAGTACCAGCATGATACCCGGCTGCGCGGTGACGCGGAAGGCAATGTTGCCGATACCGGTGGACACCTGGCCATTGATGCGTCTGACAACTACATCTTCAGCCCGAAGAAGTTTGTTGCGATGGTCGGGGTGGAGAACCTGGTGGTTGTCGACACCGAGGATGCGCTGCTGATTGTGCGGCGCGATCACTCGCAGGATGTGGGGAAGATCGTGAAGGAACTTAGCTCGTCCGGGCGCACCGATCTGATCTGAGGTTGCGGCGGATTCGAGAACATTCTTGCGGAATCCCAGGTCTCCGTAGCGAAATCCCCACCTCACGGACAAGACCAGTCCGTGGGAATTCCGGTATATAAGCCACCCCTGATCACAGGCCGATTTACCAGGGTCTTCCGGAAATCGCGATAACTTCCGAGCAGCCGACCATCCGGCAGAAGCTGGCAATGAGCGGACCTGGTGCTGCTTTCCCACCCTTATCACGATGAATCTACGTTTTGCATGGAAACATTCATCGCGGCTCTTGTCGAGTGCGCTGCCTCCCAATTGGAATGGCATCGTTGGTCCCGCGGTCGCGTTCTGAATGCTATAGTGATGTTCTCCTCTTTAGACGACTTACACTCGAACCGAGCTGGGCTTTTGAAAGGGCACCGTGTCTATTGACGCAGCGGTTCCGGCCAATCTGTCGAAGTGCCTGCCGGGACGCAGGTATGACCGGCGGTTCTTCTTTGCGATGACCGTCCTCCTGACGGCAGTCGTAGCGATCGGTTTTGCACCCACGTACTACCTGGCGGGTGGTTTTCTAGCTCCGTTGCCGTCGCGGATTGTACACATCCACGCAGCGGTATTCAGTACCTGGATGATTCTGCTGATGGTGCAGACGGGCCTCATCTCAGCCAAGCGGGTTGGCTGGCATCGCAAGCTCGGCATGGCGGGTTTCGTGCTTGCTATTGCAATGGTGGTGATGGTGGTCCTGACTGCCGCTGGCCTTGCCATGCGGGTGAAGGGCGCTCCGGCAATGGAACTGGTGCTCGGTCTTCTCGCTGTCACGTTTACAGACGCGTTTGACTTTGCTGTGCTTGCGGGGTTTGCATACGCGCTGCGGAGGGATGCGGCAGCGCACAAGCGGCTCATCATAATCGCAACCATTTGTCTCACACGGGCCGCTTTCTTTCGCTGGCACGTCCCGATTCTGTTCCGTCAGGTGTACCCAGCCTATGCCGCCACGTATGTTCTTCTGCTCTTGCTGGCCGCATATGACTTGTGGTCCACGCACAAGATTCATCGCGCGACGATGTGGGGGAGCTTGTTTTTGATCGTTATGGGGCAGCTCACCCGCTTTATCGGACCATCCGCGCCTTGGCATGCGTTTGCACACTGGGTGCAAGGTTGGGGAATATAACGGAGAACGTTTCCTTTCAAAAGTGATGGCCCAAAAGCGACTATAGAGCAAGTGAGCAACTCTTGGAGTCTGGCAATTTCGGCCTTTGTTTCGATACCTTTCATTTCGCCGGTTGATGTTTCGGGGGGATCTCGGTCGGGTGACCGGTAACTCCGACACCATGCAATCCCACGTCTCAAAAGCGAGATCTCCAGCCACTGACCTGGGGCGCCCATTCTTGTGGTTGGAAATTGAGATCTGAGCCACCCGCCGCTGAGCTACCCCTCGGGGGCCAAAGCTCGCAATTGGCCTGCTGCGTTCGGCACGGGGCCCGGCCCAGAGGGTTCCGTGTGCCCCGGTCGTGCCCTTATACAAATCGCCTCAAACGCGCGCTATACAATTCTTGTGTAACCCAGCGCGCGCTTCTTGCTGAGTGGGGTGGAAAAATTGCCCGAGACGATTAATTGGCCGCTACATACGCTGCCACCGCGGCCGCGCCGCCGCAGATTCATTTTTCTTATCGCATTCGTTGCAATCATCGTGCTGGCGAGCCGCACCGCGATCTCCTACTGGGTTGACCTGCTCTGGTTCCACTCGCTGGGCTACGGCCAAGTGTTTTGGAAGACGCGCGGCTTTGAGTGGGGGGTGTTCGCGGCGTTTGGCGTGGTGACATTCCTGTTTCTGCTGGGAGCATTTACGGCGCTCAAGCGCGCTCATTCCGCTGACTTGCCGTCGACCCATACGGTCCTCTTCGGAGGGCAGTCCGTCGATCTGCCGGTTGCGAAAGTATTGCGAGCCATTTCAATTGTCGGGTCGATTCTGGTTGCGCTCGTCACTGCCGCCGCGATGGAGGCGCAATGGCCGACGCTGGCGCTCTACTGGTATGCGCCGCCCGCTACTGGGGGCATCGCCGATCCCATTTTCGGCAGACCGCTGAATTTCTACCTCTTCACCCTGCCGGCATGGCAGCTTTTTGCGGGCTGGCTTCTTTCGCTGGCTGTGATTTCTTGCATCGTCGCAGCTTTGTTCCTGCTGGTCACGGGCGGGGCACGCGCGATTGGCGGACGGCTCAGCTCCTCGATCCCGTTGCCCTGGCGCGGGCTTTGCTTCTCAGGTGGATTCCTGCTGCTGGTTCTTGCGCTGCAGGTATACATCAGCCGCTTCGAGCTCCTGTTTGAACATCACACAATTTTCGACGGCGTCTCTTACACCGATGCGCACGTCACCATCACCGGCTTGCTGTTCGTGTCTGTTGCGCTGGTGCTGGGAGCAGTCGTTGCTTTTGCTGCCGGTGTGCTGAACCCGCGCGGACTCTGGCTTGCGACTGCCGTCGCTCCAGCCGCGGTTTGCTATATCGTTGTCGCGCTGGCCGGCTGGTACGTGACTACGTTTCTCGTAAAGCCCAACCAGCTTGACCGCGAGCGGATGTACATCGCCGATAACATCCAGATGACGCGCCAAGCCTATGGGCTTGACCGTTTTGCGCAGCACGAGTTTCCCGCCGAAATAACACCGGGGGCGGCCGATCCGGCGAACAACCAGGCCACGCTGCAGAATATCCGGCTGTGGGATGTGCAGGCGCTGAAGGATACGCTGCGCCAGGTGCAGGAGATTCGCACTTACTACGACTTCCCCGATATCGACATCGATCGCTACCAGATCGGCGGCTCGCTGCGGCAGGTGATGCTGGCGGTGCGCGAACTGAATGTGGACAAGCTGCCTGAAAGCAGCCGCAACTGGATCAACGACAAGCTCATTTATACGCACGGCTACGGGATCACGATGAACCCCGTGAACGGATTCACCGCGGAGGGCCTGCCCACGCTGATGCTCTCGAACATGCCCGTGCAGAGCACCGTGCCCGGCATCAACGTGACCCGGCCGGAGATTTACTTCGGCGAGATGACCGACACCGACGTCTATGTGAAGACCGGCCAGCAGGAGTTCAATTATCCCGAGGGACAGGCAAATAACCTGACCTCGTACAAGGGGAGTGGCGGCATTGTTATGGGCGGAATTCTGCGGCGCATCGTGCTGGCGTTCGACCGTGGCGACCTGGCAAAAGTTCCGTTCAGCGACGACGTAAATTCCGAAAGCCGGCTGCTGATGCGGCGGAACGTGCGCGATCGCGTTGCGGCGCTGGCGCCTTTTCTCACCTTCGATCAGGATCCCTACATCGTGGTTGGCGACGATGGCCGCCTCTCATGGGTCATCGATGCCTTCACATCCTCAGACAGTTATCCTTACTCCGCGCATAACAGTGTCGGGGGCGCACAAGTGAACTACATGCGCAACAGCGTGAAGGCTGTGATTGATGCTTACGACGGAACCACTACGTTCTATGTGTTCGACAACGAAGACCCAATCATCGCCGCGTGGCGCGGAATCTTTCCGGGCCTGTTCAAGAACGCGTCCGACATGCCGGGCTGGATGCGCAACCATGTCCGCTATCCCGAACTGATGTTAAGCCTGCAGGCTGAAGTTTACGGTCTGTATCACATGACCAACCCAGAGGTCTTTTATAACCGAGAGGATTTGTGGACAGTGGCCACACAAACCGGGACGGGTGAGGGCGGTGAGCAGTCCACACAGGCAATGGAGCCGAACTTCGTGCTCATGAAGTTGCCCGGAGAACCAGACCTCGAATTCGTCGAGATTCTTCCCTTCACGCCTTCAAATCGCAACAACATGATCGGCTGGGTTGCCGCACGCAGCGACGGAGAACACTACGGCTCCGCGGTTGTTTACAACTTTCCCAAGACCCGGCTGGTGGATGGCCCGCAACAGATTGAGGCACGCATCGATCAGAACGCGCAACTTTCAGGGCAGCTGACGCTGTGGAATCAGCAGGGCTCGCACGTGCGCCGCGGCAGCTTGCTGGTGATTCCCTGCGGAAAGGCCTTGCTCTACGCGGAACCGATCTACCTGCAGGCCCAACGCAGTCCCATGCCGGAGTTGCGGCTCGTTGTGCTGGCGCTACAGGATCGATTGGCCTACGCACCAACCTTCGAGGGCGCGCTGTCGTCGCTGTTCGGCGCCGGGTCATCGAGTTTGAGTTCGGCGGAGGCGCCACAAGCTGCTACCGCGCCCGAAGCTGCCGGGGTGCCCCGGCCTGCGGAGAATCTCAACTCGCTCATCGGGCAAGCGGGGCGGGACTTCTCCGACTATCAGCGGCTCACTGCGGCGGGCAAACTGGCTGAAGCCGGGCAAAAGCTGGACGATTTGAAGCAGGTGCTCGACAAGCTGACCGCAATTCAAAAGTGACCGCCGTTTGCACCTCCGCAGCTAAACGGGGGCGGGTTTACGGCGCCCCCGCCTCCGGAACAACTTTCACACTCTGCCTGTAAAGCCGCGCCCCCACAAAACTCGCTCTGCAAGCCACAATTCTGCAACCAGTATGACAACATGATAAGATACTCTTATGTAATGCGAGGCTCTCCTTCTTGAAGATACTTATCACTGGTGGCTCGGGATTTATTGGGACACGCCTGGCACGCGAGTTGCTGAAGCACGGCAAACTCGCAGGCCGCGAAATCAGCGAGTTGGTTCTTGCCGATCTCCACCCGCCGACGGCCGACTTGTTAGCCGACGGCCGGGTGCGCGCTTCCGCCGGAGCTTTGATCGATCAATGCCCACGTTTGTGCAGTGAAACCTTCGATGCGGTATTTCATCTTGCCGCGGCTGTGTCTGCCAAATGCGAGGCCAACTTCGAACTCGGCCTGCGCACCAACCTTGACTCCACCCGTGCACTTCTCGACGGCATGCGCGCGGCCGGCAATGCGCCACGCTTTGTGTTTGTCAGTTCCGTCGCGGTCTTCGGTTCCGACCCCGGCCTGCCCATGCCCGCCGTCATCCGCGACGACACGCTGCCCACGCCGCAATCGTCTTATGGAATTCAGAAATTCATCTGCGAGCAGCTGGTGGCCGACTACACGCGTAAAGGCTTTATCGATGGGCGCAATGTGAGGCTAATGACGGTCGTCGTTCGCCCCGGCCAGCCCAATGGCGCGGCCTCCGGATTTCTTTCGTCGATCGTGCGGGAACCGTTGAACGGTAAGCTTGCGGTCTGTCCCGTATCGCCGGGGACGAGGGTGGCCCTGGCGTCACCGGCAAATACCATTGACGGAATAATTGCGATAGCTGAGGCCTCAAGAGAGGCCCTGGGCGGCCGCAACGCTGTCAACCTTCCAGCACTCACGGTCAGCGTGAACGAGATGCTGCAGGCCCTTGAAGTGGTGGCCGGACCTTCAGCGCGCGCGCTCGTCCGCTTCGAGCCGGACGCAACGATCGCCCGCATCGTCGGCGGCTGGCCGGCGGTTTTTGACGACTCCCGCGCCAGGCGGCTCGGCCTCAACCCGAATCCCGATTTCATTTCCATTGTCCGCGAATACATCGACGAATGCGCACTGCGTGTGTCGCAGTTGGAAACGGGAGCGAGTCGATCGACAACCTGCGCCGACCTTTCCGGCGCATTATCATAACCATCGCAACCCAATAAGGGAGTAATCATCGTGCCTAATTTTGCAGCCAATCTCACCATGATGTATGGGGAACACAGCTTTCTCGATCGCTTTGCTGCCGCAGCTCGCGACGGCTTTACCGCAGTTGAGTATCTGTTTCCCTACGAATATCCCGCGGACACGCTGGCCGCTCTTCTCAAGGAACATGGCTTGAACCAGGTCCTCTTCAATGCACCTCCGGGCGATTGGAAGGCGGGTGAGCGGGGCTTGACTGCCCTGCCCGGGCGCGAGGCCGATTTCCGCAAAGGCTTTATGAGCGCACTCGAATACGCGCGCACTCTGAAATGTCCGCGCATTCATACCATGGCCGGCATTGTCGCGGCCGGGGCAGATCGCGCACGGATGCGCGAGATATATGTGGCCAACCTCGCCTGGGCCGCAGGAAAGGCGCAGGCGGAAGGCGTCGATGTGCTGATTGAACCCATCGCCCAGCGCAACATGCCCGGCTTCTTTCTGAACTATCAGGATGAGGGTCACGCGATCGCTGCCGAAACCGGCTGCTCTAACCTGAAAATCCTGATGGACCTCTTCCATTGCCAGGTTGCCGAGGGCGATCTCGCGATTAAGATCCGCAAGTATATTCAGGACCCGAAGCAGACCAGGGTCGGCCATTTCCAGATCGCGGGCGTCCCGGAGCGTCACGAACCTGACACGGGTGAAGTGAACTATGGCTACCTCTTTGACCTGATCGACGAAGTCGGCTATCAAGGCTGGATTGGCTGCGAATATACTCCGAAAGCTGGAACATCCGAAGGTCTGGGCTGGTTCAAGAAGTTCGCAGCCGTAGTTGCTTGAAATATCTGCGTGGACATTGGCTTAATCGGCACGGTGCGCGTAACTCTACTCGATTTATTGTCTTGC
This sequence comes from Occallatibacter sp., assembly GCA_035648535.1. Classification (GTDB taxonomy): domain Bacteria; phylum Acidobacteriota; class Terriglobia; order Terriglobales; family Acidobacteriaceae; genus Telmatobacter. Next base: position 25,810 of record DASRLI010000406.1, read on the forward strand.
ATGGTGGCCGCTTGAGGACGGGAACCTCGGGCGCCCACCGTTCGATTGGGCCTGAGGAGGTTCATCGAAAGAGCGTTCCAATGAATTCGCTCCGTCTCGCATGTTTTTGATGACAGGCGCCGTAAGTTCATGTATATATTCTCTGAACGGTTGCACCCGCGACTGCAAAGTTTCATTCTTCCCCAGGCTTTAACCGTTAAGACCGATGCAGCCGGGCAGTTCATTAAACGCATTTTCACAAAGTGCGACCTTCCCCATTCCTTTAGGATTTTTTGGGCCGTCAAGGCGTTTTGAGAGGAACAGCCAGAGGTTGATTCTTCCTGTGCGACAGCTTTGACTGGATAGTCTTTCCCGACCTGCCTTGGAAAAGGACATACTGAGTCCGCGTCTGCGGCCGGCATGTCCGTTGCGCGACTAGGATGGATGGAACAGTGATCGGTATGCGACTTGCCCACTGATTTGGTTCGTTGCGTGACGCGATTTTGGTTGATGGAGATCGGCCAATGACTGGTTGGTTGTGGATGGAGTCTTCGAGAGGTCTGCGAAGCCGTTCGGCTGGCAAAATGAGCGGGCGGTTTGCGCCGGTATTTCTTCTAGGTTTAGCCGCGATCAGTCCTTGCGCATTGGCGCAGGTCCCAACAATTACCAGCATCACCCCGAACACAGTAACTGCGGGCGGTCCGGCTTTCACTCTGACGCTGACGGGAACGAATTACAGCGGCACGTCCACAGTGAGCGTGAACGGTACCGCGCTTGTGCCGTCGTCGGCGACCGCGACTCAATTGCTGGCCACGGTGCCGGCCCAATTGATTACGACGGCAGGACAGCTACCGATTCAGGTGATCAATCGCGCTGCTACCGGCGGCCCACTTCCCTCGAATACAGTGACGCTGACAGTGGGCCCGCCAGCGCCTGCGCCCATTCTCATCAGCGCGGCACCGGGGTTTCCGGTACGCGGGGAGAGCCAGGTACAGATGACACTCGTGGGCGCGAATTTCAGGCCCGGTGCAACGGTGGTAATTTCGCCGCCGCTGGCTTCGCTGAGCGCATCCACAGGCAGTACGCAAGCAGCAGACGTGCGCGTACTGAGCGTGAAGCTGGTGAATTCCGGGCTGATGACCGCGCGCATTGACGTAAGCCCAACGGCGGTCTGCGCGCGATTGACGTGTTGAACGCGGATGGCACGAGCACGGCGGTTGGGATCGGAATTGCCGCGGGAGGAAGCTCGCAGCCGGCGCGTGTGCAGGCGGGCAGCTCGCTGGGCGCGCCGGTGACGGTTGTGAACCTGAGCCTGATGCATCCGCGCAACGGAACCGTGGTAATGCGCAACCAGGAATTATATGCAGATGCGATTCTAGGCGGCGCGGGATCGGGAACCGTGATTGGCGAGTGGGTATGGGACGGAAATGTGGTGGAACAATTTTCCGCTTCGTTTGTGGGTGGAACAAGCACCACGATTACGACGCGCCAATCGCTGCCGACTTCGTTTCTTGGACCGCACAGGCTGCAGTTGCGCATGGTGCAGCCAAACCAGGTGGCGAGCGTTCCCATTACTGTTGTGGTGAATCCCGGAAACTGGCAACTGGAACAGTTGGTGCTGCCGGAGTACGGAGCGGCTTTTACATCGGCCAATCCACCATCGCTTTTGTGGGCTCCGGTTCCGGGCGCCGAAAAATATCAGGTGGGCTTTACAGATCAGCCTTACATGAGCTCGGTGGAAAGGTGGTTCGATGTTGTGGACAATCGCTGGGACGTGCCTGCGGAGGTTTGGCGGGAATTGCCGGCAGGTCCGTTTTACTGGACGGTGCGCACCATCGACTCGAACGAAGTGCCGCGACGGCCGTTGCCGCTTCGAAGCATTAGTCGGGTTGCCGATGGCGGATTGAGCGCAACGCATCCGACGCCCGCGCGCACGGCGGCTGGGCATACGCTGCTGGAGTGGACACCGGGGTTCACGAACGGATATTACTTTGTGACCATCAGCCGCGACTTTGCGGGGACGCAGATTGTGCGGCAGTATCTGACCAAGGACGCGAACCTGGATTTGCGCGTCGTGGAAGCGAAGCTGCTGGCGGGGATGACTTACTACTGGCAGGTGGATGCGATTTCGCCGGCTGGACAGTTGCTATTCTCCGGACCGGTTCAAAGTTTTGTTGCAGAGCCGGGGCTTGGTCCGCAGTCGGGGCTGAGAGCGCCCGAGAAGACGATGAATGCGAAGCCGATTCTGCTGGCTTCGCTGGGGGCGCCAGTTGCGCTGCCTGGAGCGCCCGATCTGTCAAGCGTGATTGGAGGTCAGACACCGGCGCCGGGGAGCAGCACAAATCAGTTGCAGCCGCCGATCGCGGTGAGCTTTCAATCGCCGGTCAATCCGGCCGACGTGAGCCTGATGGTGGATGACGTCGACATCACTACGCTGGCGCAGATATCGGAGTCGAAAGCTACATTCACACCGCCTCTGGCATTATCGGGCGGAGAGCACACGGTGAATCTGAGCTTGAGCAGCGATGCTACGACGTGGAAGTTTACCGTGGTTGCGCCTGCTGCGCCTGCCTCTTCGCAGGCTCCATCAGGGCCTACGCTCGTACCAGGCACGGATTCGGAAGCGCCGCCTGCTACAGCGTCGCCGAGCACCATGCCGACAGCAGCGACCGTTGCAACAGCACATCAATCTGCAGCAAAGACGCCGGCTCAGGAGAAGACTCCGGCGGCTGAGAAAAACAAAGCTGGCCCTGTGCTTGAAGGACAGGTCGGCGTGAACACGCAGTGGGTTTCCGGCTCCAATCCGCCGGATACAAATGCAGTGTCGCTTGCCGAACACGTGACGTATCAGAAGGGCCCGTGGCACATGGAGGCGAATGGCAGTGGCCTGTTGAACTCGGTTCTCAATCCGCAGGTGCAGCGGACTAGCAAGGGACAGGTGAACGAATATGTGTTCCAAGCCGGTTACAAGGGGGAAAGCTGGGGAACGAATCTGCGCTTCGGAATTGTAACTCCCGCACTCTACACCGACGCGCAGTTTGTAACTGCCGCAACGCCGCGCCAGGGTGCTGAATTGACTTTGAAGACTCCGGTGGGCACGCTGGGGGGCTTTGTGAATACGAACGATACCGCTCTGGGAGGCGGCGCAGGAATCAACTTTCATCAGCAAATTCAGGGCGCGAGTTACCAGGCTCCATTGCCCAAGTGGGCGGAGCTACGGGGAATGTGGCTGAACGCAAAGGATACCGGAGCACCAACTACTGTGGGCTACGATTCGATGGGCAATCCGATTATTCTGCCCAATCCGGTGGCGCCGGTTTCTGCCGGGGATGCGATGGGCGCCTTGCTGAAATTGCATCTGGGCAAGAATTGGCTGTGGACCTCAGAGTACGCAATCAGTTATGACAATGCCAATCTCTCCGATCCCACATCCAAACGGCAGTTCGGACGGGCGTGGCGAAGTGCGATTGCCGGGCAGGTCGGTAAAGTGAATGCGAGTGGCGATTTTCGCGAGTTGAATGCTAACTTCGGTACTCCGGCGAACCCGAGCCTGACGCAGTCGAGCCAACCAAATGTTCGCGGCGTGGATGCTTCGATAGGTGACACAACACGAGCTGGTAACTTCGGGATGACTTATACGTTTCTTGATAACAATGTGCACCCCAAAACCACCGCGGAGTTACGCATGAATAGCTTCGACGAGACTTGGACCAAGGGACTGGGCGTGAAGACTAACTTATCCGTGGAAGCACGTCAGTCGCTTACCGGGACGGGGGCGATTCCCGCGGCCTTGCAAGGGATGCCACCTGCGCAGACTGGCGCGCAGGATTTGCGAGACCTCTATGGGAGTATCACGGTGAACCGCACCTTCGGCGCTGTGTCAATGAATGCAGGAGCAACGCGGGACTGGAATCGGAACAACTATATGCCGAGTGCGGACACTATAACTTCATCGATCAACGTGGGGGCAACCCTCACTGGGCGGGGGTTCTTTCAGTTGAACATGCAGGGGAATGTGAACTGGGTTGCGGCGGATAAGCTGACGGTTGGGACCTCGCGCAACTACACCGTGAATGTGCAGCCGGCTTTTATATGGAAGCGTCCGGGGCTGCAGGTTTCACCGCTGATCACCTTGACGAAGGGCCAGACGCAACTAACCGGCGGAACGGAGACGAGTGATACCTTCACCGGGCAATATGGCGGCCAACTCTCGTGGACGATTCCGGGCAGGATGAAGTTCAGCACCCTGACCGCGCAAGGGAG
>DASRLI010000407.1:0-6533 GCA_035648535.1 Occallatibacter sp.
GGGCGGGATTGTGGGCTCGATTTTGAACGGGGATAAGTAAGACAGTGGACAGTGCACAGTGGGCAGTGAAGAGTGCACAGTAGGCAGTGAAGAGTGCACAGTGGACGGGGTGACTACTTTGCCGAGGCTCACTTGGAAATACAAGGATGACTAGTCCCGGCGGTGCGATGCGCGATTATCGCAGCGGCATTGTGTTCGCCTTCACCCTCGCGCTGGCTTGTTACCTGGCGTGGCTCGTAAGGGATGTGCTGGTGCTGCTGTATGTGAGCGTGTTGTTTGCGGTGGCGCTGGTACCCATAGTCCGCTCGACGTCGCGCTTCCGGATTGGCCGCTGGCGCCCATTCAAGGGCGCCGCCATTTTCTATCTGCTGCTCGCTGTGGTGGTGGCGATTGCAGCGTTCGGATTTCTTGCATTGCCGCCGGTGATCGCCGACTTGCAGGAGTTCGGCCAGGAGATGCCGGCACGCTTGCCCAGCATTTTACAGAGGCTGCAAAGCTTTCCCCTGGCTCAACACCTGGATACAGCGGATGTCAGTTCCCGGCTGCAGAATTTCGCCAGCAATGCAGCCACTTATCTGCTGCTCTCCATCAAAGACTGGGCAGGCACGGTGTTCGAAGCCATCATGGGATTTGTGCTTACCGTGTATTTTATTTTGGAAGGAGCCGATGCATACCAGTGGTTTTTGTCGCTCTTTCCCCTGGACCAACGCGAGCGCCTTGACGTGACTCTGCGACGCGCGGAGGTTCGCATGGGCAGGTGGTTGGTTGGCCAGGGCAGTCTCATGCTCATCCTCGGAGTCAGCAGCACGATCGTCTATCTTTCTCTACATATCCGCTATGCGTATGCACTTGGCGTGCTGACCGGATTGTTGAACATCATTCCGATTGTGGGCGCTGCTGTCTGCATCGGGCTTGCGCTGCTGGTGGCGGCCATCGACTCGTGGGGACGGGTGGTTGGGGTTGCTATCTTCTACCTGATCTATCTCCAAGTGGAAAACTCATATCTTACTCCGCGCATCATGAAGAGCAGGGTAGGGCTGCCAGGTTTGGCGATTCTGGTCGCGCTGCTGCTCGGGTCAGCGTTCGCCGGCGCTCTTGGGGCACTGGTTTCGGTTCCCACGGCGGTACTGGTGGCGGAACTGCTGGACGAATATGTTGTCCACAAGGATGCGTTGTAAGGACAGCTCTCAAACAGATTGAGGCAGAGGTGCGAGCCACAGCCGCTCAAAATCTTCAAGCGGGAGCGGGGGGCTGAACAGGTAGCCCTGGAATGAGTGGCAGCCGAGAATAGCGAGGAACTGGCGCTGTTCATCCGTTTCCACGCCCTCCGCGATGACCGACAAGCCCATGGCGCGACTGAGTGAAACGATGGTTTGCGCAATGGCGCCGCTGGTTACATCGACGAGAATGTCGCGGACGAAGGCGCGGTCAATCTTCAACTGGTCGAGGGGCAGCCGCTTCAAGTAGGACAGAGAGGAATAGCCGGTGCCGAAGTCGTCGAGCGAAAATGTCAAGCCATGCGATTTGAGGGCAGACATTTTCTCGATCACGTCGTCGACATTTTCGAGCAACATGCTTTCAGTGAGTTCCAGCTTGAGGTTTTTGGGATTTGCGCCGGTGCGATAAAGCACCGCCAGCACCTGGTCAACGAACTCGGGCTGACGGAACTGGCGGGCACTGATGTTTACCGCGAGGGCGATGTGGGCCGTTTCGCGCCTGTGCGCCCATGCCGCGATCTGCTTGCAGGTGGTTTCAAGAACCCACTCACCGAGGGGCAGAATCAAGCCTGTCTCTTCTGCAAGCGCGATGAATTCTTCTGGTTCCAGAAGGCCGCGCTCAGGGTGATTCCAACGGACCAGAGCCTCGGCGCCGATCAGGCCTTTTGAATCGACCTGGGGCTGGAAATAGAGCGCGAACTCGCCGGTTTTTATCGCCTGGCGGAGATCTTCTTCCATTGCTGCGCGGGCATTTACGGCAGCCTGCAAGGCAGGAGCAAAAAACCGCATCGTGTTGCGGCCTGCTGCCTTGGCTTGATACATGGCAATTTCGGCTTGTTGCAGGATTTCGTGCGCGCTCTCCGATTGAGCTCCGTAGACCGTGATGCCGATGCTGAACGAGAAATGATATTCGCGGCCTGCCAGCAGGTATGGTTCGGCGGCGGCGGCGATGATTTTGGCGGCGGCGTGTCCGGTCTGTTCAGCGGCATTTTCCATGTTCCCGCTGAGGCCTTCAAGCAAGACGACAAACTCATCTCCGCCCAATCGGGCCACGGTGTCGGCTTCACTTACGCAGGCGGCAATGCGGCGGGCAACTTCCTGCAGCAAAAGGTCGCCGACCGGGTGGCCGAGTGTGTCGTTCAGAGTCTTGAAGTGATCGAGGTCGATGAAGAGCAGGCTCTGCTTGCGGCGATCACGAATGCCGGCTGCGAGGGACTGCCGCAGGCGATCGAAGAGCAGACGGCGGTTGGGCAGGCGGGTCAACGGGTCGTAGAAGACGAGCATGCGAATTTCGTCCTCCGCGGCTTTGGCATCGGAGAGATCACGAATTATGCCGAGGAGGCAGGCAACTCCCTCGATTTCGATCACGGATGCCGATATCAGCACCCAGAAGATTTCGCCATTCTTCTTTCGAAACCTGGCCTCGATGTTCCTGCAGAGAGACTCCTGGCGGATGATTTCAACCAGATTCTCGCGCTCGCGCTGATCGACCCAAATGTTCAGTTCCTGCGTGGTGCGGCCGACCAGCTGGTCGCGTTCAAAGCCCATTAGATTGAGGAATGCCGGGTTGACGTCGAGGTATCTGCCATCGCTGAAGACGGCGATTGTGACGGGATCGAGACTGGTTTGGAAGACCGTTCGGTAGCGTTCTTCGCTGGTGCGCAGAGCTTGCTGCGCTTTAGCCAACTGCAACTCCGCGGCCTTGGCGACCGAGATATCGCGCATCAGGGTGAGGACGCAGGGGAGGCCCTCAATTTCGATCACCGAAATCGAGAGCAGAACCCAGATAAATTCTCCATTCTTCCTCTTGAATCGTGCTTCCCTGTCCTGAAGGGCCAGACCAAGATGTAATGCTTCAACCACGCTTTTGCGATTGGCGGGATTCTCCCAGAAGCCGAGTTCCAGGGAAGTCTTGCCGATGATCTCCTCGCGCTTGAAGCCAATGATTTGGAGGAATCGCTCATTGACATCGATGTATCGTCCATTGTCGAGTTGGGTTATTGAAATGCCGTCGAGACTGGCCTGGAATACCGTGCGGTAGCGCTCTTCGCTGGTACGGATTTCCTCCTGGGCCTTTTCGAGTTTTTCCTCGGCGTCCTTGGCTGCGGAGATATCACGAATCACGCTGAGAATGCAGGAGAGGTCATCAATCTGAATTACAGATACCGACAAGAGACCCCAAACAACCTGGCCATCCTTCCTCTTTAAGCGGGCTTCCATGTCCTTGACGGGCAAGTCGCGGCGCAGGACATCGATCAAGGGCACGCGATCGCCGGGATTCTCCCAAAGGCCGAGTTTCAGGGAGCTGCTGCCGATGACTTCTTCACGCGTATAGCCGACAATTTCGAGGAATCGCTCATTGACATCGAGGTATCGCCCATCGCTGCGCCGGCTGATGGAAATGCCGTCGAGGCTGGCCTGAAAGACGGTGCGGTAGCGTGCCTCGCTGGCGCGCAGTTCTTCCTGCGTTTCGAGCAGCCGCTGTTCAGACGCTTTGCGGGAGTTAATGTCCTCGACGAAGGTCACCAGGTGGAGTGGGAGGCCTTCGCCGTCGCGCTGGACCGAGGAGGTCAACCTTACCCAGGTCAGACTGCCGTCTTTACGGAGGTAGCATTTCTCCCAACTGGGAGTTCCGGGAATACTCGACGCCAGTTGCTCAAGCACTCCCGCACTTTCCTTCAGATGTTCCGGAGGCGTGATCTGCTGGAAAGTCTTGCCGGAAACTTCTTCGCGAGGGTATCCGATGATCTCCGCGAAACGTGAGTTGCAGCGAAGAATCCGGCCTTCGAATGAGGCATGCACGATTCCGATTGCGGCCTGCTCAAATGTTTCCCTGAAGCGTTCCTCGCTATCAAGGTGCGCAATCTCCACCCGCTTGCGCTCGGTGATGTCTTCGATGAAGCCTTCGAAATAGCGGGTTCGTCCATCGGGCCAGCAAACCTTTCGACTGCTCACGGAAACCCAGATGATGGTGCCATCTTTTCGCTTGTGCTGGCTCTCGAACCCCAGAACGGTCCCATGTTCCTCGAGCAGGCGTACGTACCTTACGCGTTCATCCGGGTCGACCCATACTTCGTGTGCCGTGTCAGCAACTGAGGCGACAAGATCTTCCGGCGAGTGGTAGCCCAGCATCCTTGCAAGCGCTGGATTCGCGGTAAGGGACCTGCCCTCAGCGGTCGTCTGGAACATCCCTTCGAGAGCCCGGTCGAAGATGTCTCGATATCTTCTCTCGGCTTCCAGCAGCGCTTGTTCGGCAATCTTGCGCTCGGTGATGTCTTTGCCAAATACGGAGATGCCCGTAGTTTCTCCGGCGACCACGATCCTGTTGAAGGCCATCTCCAGGGTCCGGCCGTCGCGCATACTGTATTCGGTTCGAAAGGGGCCTTCAGCCAGTACGCGCTCATAAAGCGGAGGGAAGATTGCTGCCCGTTCGGGAGGCAGCAAGTCCGAGGGGAGCATTCCGGGTTGCAGCGTGATGCCGAAGCTGATTTCGAAGGTTCGCTGCAATGCTCTATTGAAGGTAACCAGTCGAAAATCGAGGTCTACCGACCAGATGAGGTCTTCAGTGCTTTCTATCAGGGCTGACAGGTGGGCTTCCGCCTGATTGCGCATTGACCCCTCTTCGCGTACCGGGACGGTCCGATCGCTGACCGGGCTATCCCCCGTCGACTTTTGGCACTACGGGGAAACTATGTGAGGGATTATAGCAACGGGAGACTTTCGTTGGCCTTTTCTTCCCATACAACTTTTCAGGCAGATTACTTCAGGTGCGCAGCGCTTCTGATTTCGGCGTCGACCACGGCTTTGATGACGCCGCAGTTGGAGAGAAAGTGAACTAGATCGCCGGTGAGGGGTTGACGGGACTGGGAGGCGAAGGCAGATGCTGCCGATTGAGCTTCGTGGCTTCCCACCCTTGCGCCGGAAAGAACGCGCAAGGATGGGGCACGGAGATGGGAGGTTGCACCGGAAGGCTGTTTTGTATAGGCCATTTTCATCTCGCCCGCGCCCTGGGCGTCGAGAACGAGAGAGGTGAGCTTGCGGGCAAGGTCAAGGGAGAAGCTCTCGGAGATGAAGACGAGGTTTCCGCGGGTAGTGATGACGACGGGGCCTTCTGTGGTGCTGAATGCCTGCTCTGCCGAGCGGCCATCGTTGGGAGCAGATGCGTGCGCGGCAACGTCTTCCTTGAGGCCGGAGTACTTGCGGCCGAGGCTGTCGGAGTAGAGCTTGGCGAAGGCCTGGGCGGAGGCCGGGTTTCTCCACACCGCGAGATAGAAGAGAGCCAGCGATTTTGTGCTGCTTTGCTCCGCCGGCGATTTGGCGCTGCGCACCTGGCCGGCCCAATAGAGGCCGCCGTTCCAGGCTGGTGACAGATTGCGCGAGGCCTCGTCGCCACCGAATAGTTCGGTGAGAATGTGCACGTCGAGCTGACCGACCTGGCCGATGTCGTAAGGCTGGTAAAGTTTGTCGACGAGGGGATGGATGTCGGGCAGCAGAGGCACTGAGGGGACGTGGCGCTTTTCGTATTCGCGGGGGTTGATGATCTCCCAACTGGAGGTTGGTGGATGATCGAGAGCTCCGCTAAAAGCCGCGGCCTGCCCCTGGTCCATCCACACATCCTGTTCGAAGCTCAGGCCTTCACGATAGGGAAACAGCATGGACTCGGAGAGCAGCAGGGGAGCGCGGGCCATGACTGGCGAGTTCTCCGATCCGTTCATCTGCTGTTTCAAAATGTCCATCACCTCGGGATCCTTGACGAGGCTCTTGCCCATCGGCTTGAGGATGTAATTCATCATGATGGCCGTGGCCTGACCCTCGGCGACGGCGTCGCGTGCGGTGTCCATCTCGTCCTTGGCCAGATGGTCTGTGTCGCCGGCCGAGTCAACAGAAACGTCGTCGGGAGTCTGGTCGTCCCACTTCTCCAGGTCGGAGTGCTGGTCCTGTAGAGCGTGGGTCAGCTCGTGGGCCAGCACCGGTTTCTGCTCGTCGATATCGACCCAGTCGAGCATGTTGACGGTCTTGGTTTTGGAGTCGTAGTAGGCCTCGATCTGCTCTTTAAGCAGCGCCAGCAGAAATGGCTTGAGCGCGAAATCGCGGTCAAGCAGGCCAAACTTCTTGAGCACAATTTCGTCGCGCTGGAGGCGTTTCGCATCCTGATCCTCATTGAATTTATCTTCGAGGTAACTCTCCACTGCGGTGCGGGTGGTGAGCTGGCGCTTGACGGTGTTCTTGACGGGCAGCCCGGTCTCATCGGAGGAGAATTTGATGAGTTCGTCGACCAGCAAGAAAAGCTGCTTTGCCTGCTCAGGGGTGATGCGG
>DASRLI010000408.1:0-2941 GCA_035648535.1 Occallatibacter sp.
GAAGCAGGGTTGACGGTCTCGGCGGCAGCGGTGACGATTCACACACTGACCGGGAGGCCAATCGCGGTGCATGCGACGGTGATACCGCGCTTCACTATCGGCGGACAACTGACGCTGCGCAACATGACGGCGTTTGTGTACGAAGACGCGGATTTCTTTTTCCCGCAGACGCACTACCAGGTGGAAGGAGTGTTGGGCTATGCGGCGCTGCGCGCGATGGGCAGCCTGACGGTAACCGAAAGCAGCACCATCTACGTGCGTCCGGACAAGCAGATTGCACCGGAAGAAAAGGGCGATAGGCTTACGGATGGCGTGCGTTTCTTTCTGGACGGCGACCAGGTGATAGTGGCGCTGCGCGGCGCCAAAAATGGCGATGAGCGCATGTTCGCAATCGACGCGGGCGGGCAGCAGACCTATATGACTTCGCGATTTTACGACGAGCACAGCGGGGACTTTGCCGGCCAGCGAATGGAGTTGTTTACGCTTCGAGGGCCGCAAGCCTTGGCTCCGGTACCGGCATACACTGCTGAGACGATTCCGCTTACTGTGGGAGCGACAACGTTCCAGGTGCACTTCATTCCGGTGCTGACTCAGACGCTGGGGTCGGCGGCGCTGGACGATGTGTACGGACTGCTGGGTGTGGATGCGCTGGACCAGCTAGAGTCCTACACGTTCGATTACCGGACGATGCGGTTCAGCGTGAAGCAGGAATAAAGCCGCGTGTAAATGGTAGCTTATATGGTGCGTCGATAACGTTAAATGGTCGCTTAGGTGGTGCGTCATAAGCGCCAAGGGTCGTCTATAAGGTTGTACTTTTTTGAGGGCTTAACCTTTCAGGCCACCCGATATGGCGAATTGGCTGCCCGCAAGGTTCCAAAAGTGGATGAAGGGTTGTGTGGAATTTCCCGATTATTGCGCTAAACGGGGTCTTTTGAGCGCTAAATGAGCTTATTATTGGCGCCGTAGGCCGCTATTGACGCGCTGATGCAACCGTATAGGGTGACGATTTGGGGTAGGAATCGCCTGCTATTCGCGCCTGTGGGGGGTGGAACAGTTCTCAGGGATCAAGGGGCAGGGATCAAGGTCCCTTCTCATCAGGCGAAGAATAGGCCGAGAGCGATGGCTGCGAGCAGGATGGCTACTGCTATGGCTTCGGGGCGCTTCCATTTGGGAAGGGTTGAAACTCCTGGTCGCGCCGATAGCGAGTGGACGAGATTCTTGAGTTCGGGCTCGGGCTTGGTTCTTGTATAGCGACTAACGGCGGACGCGACGAGCAGGTTCACGGTGAAGGCGAGAATCGCGGTCGCGAAGCATTGCGCGATGACGCCAGGGTAGCGGTGGACAACTGCAATCCATCCGCCGTAGAGGCCGGGTTGAGCGTCGATCGAGAGAGTGAGGCCGTGGTGCAGGAGGGCGGCCGCTGTGCCTGCGACCAAGCCGGCAAACGCACCGTGCCCGGTCGTGCGCCGTGTGAACATGCCGAGCAGGAAAGTAGCGAACTGCGGGGCGTTCACGAGTGAGAAGACCAGCAATAGCAGATACAGAATGCCATTGAACGCGACGTCGTGAGTGCCAGTGTTGCTGAAGCCAGTGAGGGCATATGCCGTGCCTATCGACAGCAAAATGGCGGCTACCGCTGCCCAGCGAGCTACGGCGAGATAGTGCTTGTCGACCGCGCTCTTGCGAATAAAGGACTGATAGAAATCGAACGTAAAGACAGTGTTGAATGCCGTGACGCCGGCAGCGAGGCCGCTCATCAGGCTGGCCAGCAAAGCCGCCAATCCCAGACCCAACAGGCTGGTGGGCAGGAAATGCATGAGCATGTTGGGCGTGGACCGGTCGTAATCCAGAAGTGTCTGGCCGGCAGCGTCGAGTTGCGGTTGGCCGGTGGCGGGATCGAGACGGGCGGGAACCAGGCCACGGCCCGCTGCAACCTCAGCTGGAACGACAGTGATTTCGTGGTAGATTGCTCCGTTTTCGTTTCGGACAACGGTATTGCTGTGCGGCGTGGGCAGGCCGATGGCGATCACGCCAGGAAGGATGAGCAGGAACGGGAGCAGCAGCCTTACAGCTGCGGCGAACAGCGGAGTGCGGCGGCCCGATTCGATGTTTTTGCCGGCCATCGCGGCCTGGAGGATGCGGAAGTCGGTCGCCCAGCGCCCGGCAGTGAGGACGAAACCGAACGCGAGAGCGATTGCTGCAGTGCCGACGACGCCGGTATGGAGAGAGGCGTTCGATCCGAGCAGATTTGGTGCGGGGAGTGAGGCGTTGAGCCCAGCCCAACCACCGATGTTCTTGAGGCCGATGAGCACCATCGGGAGAAATCCGGCGACTATCAGGAGGAATTGCACCACCTGGTTGACCATGGCGCCGGCGAGACCGGCGAAAAGCACATAGGCAAGTACGACGGCTGCAGGCAGCAGGACGGAAAAGGTGAAGATGCCTTGGCGCGGCCAGCCGTTCGCATAAAAAAGCGGATCGAAAACATGCAAAGCCTGGAAGAGGCGAGCCACGAGGTAGAGGGAGATACCGGCACTGGTGATGGTGGTAATTGCGAAAGTGCAGGCGTTGAGCAAGCTTGTCTTTCGGTCAAAGCGAAGGCGGAGGTATTCAGGGACGGAGCGGGCTCCGGAGCCGTAGTAGATGGGGATCAGGTAGAGGGCCGCAAAGAGTATTGCGGGAATTGTGCCGAGCGAGAAGAAGAGAGCAGCCTTAAAGCCGTACCTGGCTCCGGCTGCACCCATGGCAATGATCTCCTGCGAGCCGAGGCTGGCGGCGATCAGGGCGACGGCGCAGATCCACGTTGGCAGGGTGCGGCCGGCTTGAAGGAAATCGCTGCTGGTCTTGATGCTGGCGCGGTAGGAGAGGCCGATGGCGATTACGCAGAAGAGAGAGAGCAGGATGATCAGCCAGTCGGTTGGGGTCAGGTTCGGCAACAATG
>DASRLI010000409.1:0-3379 GCA_035648535.1 Occallatibacter sp.
CATGTTTGCCGGCGATCTTGTGACCCTGGTCTTCTTCTCGCTCTTTCCAGTAGGCATCCCGGTTATCTTCCTGGGATTGCACCTGGCCGTTTCACTCATTCAAGCTTTCGTCTTCATGCTTCTGACCATGATTTATCTGTCGCTGGCAGTAGCGCACGAGCACTAAAAGCAGTTCACAGTTCACAGTTCACAGTTCTCAGTACACAGTCCACAGCAACGACAACTGACAACTGACAACTGAGAACTGAGAACTGAGAACTGACCAAACATTCCGCCGGAGAGCGCTTCCGCTCCGGATCAACGGTAGGCTGCAAAGCGTGAGGGGGCCAGCTCGGTGAGCCTCAACCACCCACTGGCAGCCAATCCCAAAGGAAGCTGGAGAAATATGCGGAAACTTCAGTACGTATTCATGGCCCTGGCGGCTCTTTGTTTCGCCATTCCGGCCTTTGCAGATGGTGGCTCAGCCGCCGTCAATCTGGTGCCAATCGGCGCTGGTTTGGGTATGGGTCTGGCTGCCGGCATGTGCGGCCTCGGTCAGGGCAAGGCTGTCGGTTCGGCCGTCGAAGCTCTGGCTCGCAATCCCGGCGCCCGCGCTGGCATCTTCACCTTCCTGGTTCTCGGTTTGGCCTTGATCGAGTCCCTCACGCTGTTCACCCTGGTCATCGTTTTCGCAAAGATGTAACCAGATTCGTTTCGCAGAAATCAAATCGGCCCCATCCGCCTCGAAGTCTCCAGGGCGAATGGGGCCGATGTGTTTCGCCGCTATCTTTCTTTACCGTCCCGCCTGTACCGCCCCTTCCGTCCCCGCGCGCAGCATCTGAATCGCCTGCCGGTAGTCCAACCCCGCGGGCACGGGCGAATAGCGCGTCAATTGCTCCACGGTGCTGATGTTTCGTGTCCTGAAAAGCACCCTCAGATTCATCTCCATCTGGACATGCACAATCCGCCACAGTTTCCCGCCCACGTCCGCCTGTTCAATCAACACCCAACCACCCTTGTTCAGCCGCCCCAGGATGCCCCACCCGTAGTCCGTATCCTGCTGCAAGTGGCCCTCCAGCCGCACCACGCGCTCCTGCGACGCATCGATCCATAGGTCCCCGCTCAAAGCCGTCAGAGCCTGAGTCTCGTAGTCGGGCGGCCTGAACTTCGGGTTAGGCCTGAACGTGAATTTCTGAATGTTTCCCGAAGGGCCAGTGCCAGTACCTGCGTATTGGTAGAGAAATGCGTTAGGCAGCATGCGCAGCAGCTTCAGCACGATCCCAAAGTCCTCGTCCTCGTTTTGTTTGCGATGCCTCTGCAGGCTGGGATTGTTCGCCAGGGCATCCAGTCTCGCCTGCTCCTTTTGCTCGCCGGCCTGGCTCAGGGGCTTGTCGTTCACTGACAGCAGGCGCGCAACGCCGCCGTCCCTGGTTTCCACAATGTCTTTCGTTGTCGTCAGTCGCGGGCTGGTTTTGCGCAGCAGGTAGCGCATGGGATGGCTCGGGTCCCGAGCCGCCTGCAACTCGGTCGAGAGCGCGCGCCCCACCAGCGCCTGGGCCTGAGCGGACGAGAGCGAATCCGGGCTGAAGCCGCCGGGCTGCCCATGGCATGGAATGGCCAATGAGAACAGGCAGATGAGCGGTAAGAGTCTGCGCACGTCTATTAGTCTAATGGGTCCTCTAATGGACATTAGGGCCTTTCCCTTCCGGCAGTGCCTTAAGTCCCATACGGCGCCAGGGAATTAGCCCTGATACCCTCAACTCGCAGCCACCGTTCCGGCGGCGTGTGCAGTCTCCGATTGAAGCAATGTACCCCGGTTGCGTATAGTGCGGGCAGGGCCTTGTTTTGGCCAATGGAAGGATTGAGATCATGGCAGTGGAGAATTCTCCCGCGCGCATCGGCAAATCAATCGTGATTTCCGGCGAAGTGAAGGGCAATGAAGACCTGACAGTGGATGGGCGCATCGAAGGGACCGTCATCCTCTCCGAGGGCCGGCTAACAATCGGACCCACAGCAAACCTTACAGCCGACCTTTCCGCCAAGGACGTGCTGATACAGGGCCACGTTAAGGGCAATATAGTGGCCACTGGCCGCGTGGAATTGCGCGCCGGTTGTTCTGTGGAAGGCGACATTCGCGCCAGCCGCCTGGCCGTGGAAGACAATGCTGGTTTTCGCGGCAAGGTAGACCTGACGCAGGGCGCCGGCAAGGGCCACGAAACCGTCGGCTCTCCAACTGCTGGCGGCGTCAGCTGACAAAACGCTTCGGAATGGTATGCCAGACAGTCATCTGCCTGAGCGCAAGGGGTTTTGAGGTTGCTTAGCCGATGGTTCGAAAAGAAGCAGGATAACACGCCCGCCGCGTCCGCTCACGGCCTGGTTGGGCCCAGAGTGCCGCGTCATTCAGGTGGCTGGTCGGCATTGCGCAAGCGCCTCCAGGCCGAGCCTGGCCTACGCGTCATTGACACCGGGTTCACCTCGCCCTCCAACATCAACTACCTCACCAGCCTGGGACAGAGTATCTTCCTGACCGATCTGGACAGCGATGCCTGGACTGAACACTGGAAGACAGGTACCGACGACGACGGCAATCCGATCTGGGATGTTGCCGCATATCTCGAGCGCACACTCAACTTCGCCGGGCGCACTTTCGATGTGGTGCTGCTGTGGACGGCACTTGATTACCTGCCCGAGCCGCTGGTGGCGCCGGTGGTTGCGCGCCTGTTTTCGGGTATGAATCCCGGCGGACAGGTGCTGGCGTTCTTCCACACCCGGACCCATGGTGAGGAGACTGCGCGCGTCCGCTACCACCTTACTCCCGGCGACGACGTTGAAATGCAAATGACCCAGCAGTTTCCCATTCAGCGGGCTTTCACCAACCGCAGCATCGAACGCTTGTTTGCCGGTTGGTCCGGACACAAGCAGTTCCTGGCCAAGGACAGCGTCTCTGAAGTCATCATGACGCGCTAGCCGCATCATACGGAGAGATCCGGAGGCTTCACAGGTTGCGGAAAAGCCTGATCGAGTGGTAGGCCGGGGTTTTAACCCCGGCATGAGTGGCATGGAATCAAAAGGGGCCTTTAGGCCCTGAGGTCTGCTTTTCGGGAGTTTCGTACAAGACTTGCCCTTTTTCTGCAGCCTGTTCAGCCCCGGAAAGCATCCAAAGTTGCGAGCCTTTAGATGGGATGAGACGGCTGGTCTCGCCCGGGCGTTGTCTTTTATCTGCGACAGGAAACAATTAAATCTGTACTACTGGCTCGATCACCCACGGAGGAACCATGACTGCCTCAAAGAAAACGCGAATCACCTGGCTCGGTCACGCGACCGTTCTCGTCCAGACCCCCGCAGGCACAAATATCCTGATCGATCCGTTCATAGCCCAGAATCCCAAATATCCAAAGGC
>DASRLI010000410.1:0-10454 GCA_035648535.1 Occallatibacter sp.
AGCCTGAACCAGCCTGTGACAAAAGGGGTCTGAAAACGCCTCCCCTAAAGCCCACAAAACAATAGGCCGGATCTGACCGATCCGGCCGTGTCAAAAGGTGTGGGTTTAGAAACAGACTGTTCAAGCGCTACCCCATACGAGACTCAAGGCAGTACCCTAAAATGCAATGCCTTCCGCAACTCAGCGTATATGGATATTGTCTGGTCCGAGAAAGACATAACCGAAGGTTGGTGGACGACGTGTGTTCACAGAATTTTGTGTTGACAAAACTCCCCGGCCCAAAGCACACTACGGATTGCTAGAAAACTGGTCGTAATCTTCCCCAGTGCAACTTTCCCCTAGAACCCTATCACGCAGGGCGGGCAGACCCTGACACAATCAAAATCACTAGCAGTCCACCAACTTTCCAAAGCCGGATCCTTGCGCTATCCCCGTTGCTGAATTGGTCATGCCGGACCGGTCATCACGCTCGACGAGTGTAACGAATCGAGCGCTGTCTTCACTACTCCTTGGATCGACATACGAGATGTCAAGCGTCGCTAAGGAGCTGCTATGCCTGGAAAAATATACGAAGTCAGCGGCACGATCACTGGCCATCATGGCCATCCTCTTCGCGATGCCCGGGTCGTCGTGTGGTGGCAGCATATGCGAGGGCGCACGGAACTGGCTGCCGGCGAGACTTCAGAGCGCGGGAAATATTCGTTTCGATATGAAGTCCGCGAAGACGCGCCTCAGCCATTACTTCTAGTCGTCGAGGCACTTTCGGAACACCTCGATGCGCCTCTCCTCTCACCACTCACTCAGGCTCAACAAAAGCAGAAAATCAATCTCAGCTTCGAACCAACCGATCAGTCCGACTGGGCAAAGCTGGTGCGCGCCATTGAACCACAACTCGCCGGCGTCGCGCTAAGCGAGCTCGTCGAGAACAGCAGCCAACACGATCTTGCATTCCTCGCGCAAGAACTCAACACGAGTACCGAAGCTCTCATGCGGGTTACACTCTCGGCGCGGCTCGAAGTCGCTTTCAAGATTCCAGCGCCGGCATTTTATGCGTTTCTGCGCCAGCAAGTCCCTTCGGCGCTGCCAAAACCATTGCTTGACGCTAGCCAGAACTTCACGCTGATCGATCCACTCGTGCAAAGCATCGCTTCGATGATTTTCGGTTTGTCTTCGCAAATCCAGACACAGACTCTTACAACAGCTATTGCGCTCGATTACATCGGTGCGCAATATACGGATCAGATTTCGCGGATCGTGAACGAATTGCAGGCCCATCACACCACCGACCTGCTCAACCAGCCTTATCTGGTCGGAAATACAACGCTGGCAAAGTTACTCGATGTGGCTGCTCTTCCTCAGGCCAAGCAGCAGGCATTCGCCCAGGCGCTCGCGACCAATAGCCAATCGATGCGAAACTTCTGGCGCACCCTCGGGGATGGACAGCATGGCCTTACGACTGCCGAAGCTTCGAGTGTCGAGCGAACGCTGTCGATTGGAACATTCGTCAAGAATTTCACACCACTGATGCAAAATCTTCTGCAGGGATTTTCATCTGGAACCTATCAGGCACTTCCGGATCTGGCGCGGCTCAGTAAGCAAGATTGGGTGCGGCTAGTTAATCAAACGGGCGCGCCGCCCAGCATCGATGCCGCCGGAAACATGACGCCTGCCGAAGTCTTCGCCAGTGTGATCTATACGCGAGTCACCCGAGCCTATCCGACCGCGGCGCTCTCCAGCAGAATCACAACTTCGACGCTCGTGCCTCAGGTCGAGCAGCCGCCGCTGGTGCAATTCTTCAAGAACAATCCCAGCATGGAACTCCTCAAAGACAACATTCCTGCCTATCTTGCGAGCCAGGGAGACAAGGCGTTCACCGGTATCGGCAAGGACCAGCAAGCCGCAGTGGTCTCCAATGCGCGGAAGTTCCAGCGCGTGCTGCGCGTGGCGCCGGACGCGGATGCAGCCCAGACTCTACTTGGGCTCGGCATCAGCTCCGCAACCCAGATAGCCACGATGGGTAGCCAACAATTCTTTATCAAGGCCACTGCCGCAGGCCTCACCAAACCCGAAGCGAACAAGGCCTATCAAGCGGCTTCGCAGCGATATGCAAGTCTGGTTGCGAGTTACATCCAACTGAACAGAGATGCGCTCGGAGTTTGGCCCCAGGCAATGGGGAACATCAGTGGGCTCGATGTGCCTATCCGGAGAGTGGTTCAAGGCGATCCTACTTTGACGACGCTCTTCGGTTCGCAGGACTACTGCGCTACGGATGACTGCACCTCAATACTGAGCCCCGCCGCGTATCTCTGCGATCTCCTCTTATGGCTGCGTAACCATCCGCAGGGACCCAAAACTGCGCTCGATGTGCTGGACAACCGTCGTCCTGACATTCGGCACCTGCTGCTCAACTGTCCGAATACAGACATCGAACTGCCCTACATCGATCTGGTCAATGAACTGCTCGCCGACAAGATCAGCCCACCAACCGATCCGAATTCCACTACGAACCCGATTTGGAAACAGACCTCGGCAGACATCACTACCGATCAATTGAAAGCGGCACCGGAATACTTCAACCAGGCTGCCTTCGTTTCGCTTTCGACGGCGAGCTATCCTCAGTCTCTGCCTTACAGCACTGGTCTCGATGCTCTTCGAACTTACCTTCAACAATGGAACCTTCCCTTATGGCAATTACGCCAGGCGCTTTTGCCTCTGAGCGGAGCAACTACAGATCAGCAGTTGGCGGTTGCTGCGGAACGCTTCAAGATGTCTTCTCATGCGACTGACCTGGTCGTGAATGCGAACTTTGTCACCGCAGCGGTTGCATGGAATATCGCGAACCCAGCAACTGCCGTTGCGCCAATTCCCGCATTCCTGCAGGCCGCAGGCTTGACCTATGAGCAGCTACTTGAATTACTCGACGTGGCCTGGGTGCAGGGCGGGCTCAGTATCAAGATTCAAGGCATCGACGACACTTGCATGACAAGCACCCAGTCGCTGACGCCCTCACCGCTCGACGCTGGATTCCTCGATCGTGCTCATCGCTTCATTCGTCTTCGGCTCGCCGCCGGATACAAAATGTGGGAGCTCGATCTTCTCCTGAATGCGCCTAAAGTGGGAAACGGCGCGCTGAGTCAGGCGACGCTAATTGCGATGCTCTCCTTCCGTAAGCTGCAGGACACAACCAGGCTCCCGGTCGATCAGCTGCTGGCCTTTTATCAGGACATCGATACATCGACTCACCGCGATCCAGATGGCAGTACAACGACCTCGCTGTACGCGCAGATCTTCCTTAATCCCACTGTCGCCTGGCTTGCGCCAGATCCGGACATGGCAGCGATCCCGACGGGCGGCACTCTTGGAGACCCGATTCTCAGCGATCACCTGAAGGCGATTCAACCTGCTCTCGGGGTTTCAGGCGCGGATGCGGCTGCGCTCTTCGCCCTTACAGATAACACGCTGACACTTAGCAATCTTAGTTTGATTTATCGAGTTAATGAACTGGCAATCGCATCGAAGTTCTCCATCGCAAATTTGATATCCGTTGCCGGTCTGCTGAATCCAACGGCGGCCAATGCTGCAGCAGCCTTGGCATCACTTCTAAACTCGCCTGCTGACACCCTGGCCTTTCTTGGGCAGGCCGCAACAATTCAAAAGGCTGGGCTCTCACTCGATGCGCTTACTTACCTGCTGACACCACCCTCCTCCACCACTACGGGGGGATGGGCAACGACCACACAGATGACGCAGGCGAATATCGCATCTACATTGAGCGCGGTGCAGTCGGCCGTCATAACACTGCTTTCTGCCAGCACCACGTTATCCGCCCGCATTGACGCGGTCCAGACGTCTATTACAGTGGCGAATGGAGCCGGATTCCCGCAACCGAATTTCTCGGTTGTCATTGGCTCCGAGATTCTCCTTGTAACCGGAGTAAGCGGTGTTGGAAACACCACATGGGCGGTAACACGGGGCCAGCAAGGGACAACGGCAGCCGCGGCGGCAAGTGGCGCATCGGTAACCCCAACCGGCGCCGACGTCGCCGGTGTCGTGATCTCCGCTGTTGCTGCGAATGCGCACTCAGCGACTTCGCCGGGGCTCGCGAACGACGTGAGCGCATTCATTCTGAACACATTCAACGTTCCGGGCACTACCAAGACTTTGCTTTCTGTCCTTACGGATCCTGAATTCACAGGTTCCAGTAGCACGGTAACGTCAACGAATTTCCCCAGCCAGTTTGTGTCCATTCAACTCTTCGACAAAATTGCTGTCCTGGTAAGGAGCCTTCGATTTGTTGCAACCGATCTAACCTGGCTGGTTGCGAACGCTGCCGTTTATGGAGGTCTTGATTTCACTCAATTACCAGTAACGACCGCCCAAACGGCGTTGAATCTGCAGCCGTTGCTGACTACGTTGCTCACGATCAAGCTAGCTCGGCTCTGGGCCGCGGCCGCGCCCGCGTCTACCTTCCAATCGCTGTATGACATCATTGCCGCAGTCGGAACCGCGAGCTTGCCTGACGCTGCGTCAACACAGAGTGCATTGGCGACGATTACCGGCTGGCCACTGACGGATATTGAGGCCTTTGCTGCTGCGCTAGGGTTGGCGTTTCCCGCCAACTACAAGAGCCCAGCCACCTATGACGCCTTGCGCACACTCGAAGCCATGTCCAGCAAAGTGAATGCCAGTGGCGCCGGACTGGCAACGCCCAGCACAAAACTGGTGTCACCCATTGGAACCGGCGACCTTACCATTACAGTCACCAGCGACATCGGTTTCCCTGCGCCAGGCTTTTACGTATACATTGGCGCCGAGATCTTGTTAGTGACGGCCGTGGGTGGTACCGACAACACAGTGTGGACCGTCGTGCGCGGCCAGGAGGGAACAGTTGCATCGGGTGCACTTGCAGGTGCATCGGTGACTCAAACTCTTGCCGCCCAGATAGTAGGCTGGGGCACAGTTCCTCAGGATGAGATCAGTGCTGAGAGTCTGGCGGCGAGCGCGTTGGGAACCCTAAAGGCGCAACAATCGAGCAATGCAACATGGCTGTCGCTCGCACCCAAGCTGATGAACCCGATCCGCGAGAACAGGTCGGCAGCGCTTCAGGCGTTCCTGACGGCCCAACGCGACGGCTCCGGAAACCTTATCTATCTCGACACAGACAGCCTCTTCAATTATTTCCTGATCGACGTTCAGATGAGTTCATGCCAAGTTACTTCGCGCGTCGTTCAGGCGTACATTGCAGTTCAAATATTTGTTGAGCGTTGCCTGATGAATCTCGAGGCACCTGCGGTCGTGGTCGATCTGACCAAGGACGACACCTGGAACCAGTGGGAATGGATGAGTCGCTATCGCGTTTGGGAAGCCAACCGTGAAGTCTTCCTCTATCCGGAAAACTGGCTCATTGAATCGCAGCGCCCTAACCGCACTGAGATTTACCAGACCCTGGAGCAGGAGATTCACCAAGGCCAGAGCACAACGGATTACCTCGAGACTGTAGTTCTTAACTACATCGACCGACTGGATGGGCTGGCGCACCTGTTGGTCACGGGAACCTGCGAAGACTCTTCCGGCAATATCTATGTTGTTGCGCGCACCCATGCCGATCCGCCGGTCTTCTATATTCGTTCGTACATCAACGGCGCATGGACGGGCTGGACGAAAATTCCGTTAGACATCAAAGCCCACCAGGCAATCCCCGCCGTCTATCGCGGTCGTGTCTGCCTCTTCTGGATGGATGCAAAGATCTCCACCGAGCCCCACCAGAATCTCCCCAGCGTGCAACCGAGCAGCAACCCTCCGAGTCAGGAGGTGGAGCGCTACGTCACGTTGAGCCTTTACTTCTCCGTATACCGCAACGGCAGTTGGTCTCCCGCGCAAACGTCAAAAGGCAAGCTCTTCGACAAGCCGCTTTTGACTTCGCAGACAGTCAGCAATAACGTGGCTGTTGAAGCACTCTATACGTTGAAGGTGCAGCCAGCGCCGGTTACGCCAGGGTACGGCTCTGGCCTTTGGCTCGATGTGTTTCGCTTTGGCATCTATGACGCCGGAATCCTTGCCATGGCCGAGCGCTTTGAAATCCAAGCTGGCCTGCTCCTCTCCGATGCCTCAAAGGCAGGGACAGACCAAGCCACGGCTGATGTCGAAACAGCCACTGCGGCCGCATTTGAACAAGTGGCCACTTCACTGGAGACAAACGAAATTTCACCGCGAGCGGTCCACGTGGGCCGAGCCGTCTTTGATGGGCGATTCAGCGATCTCGAGTTGAACAATCTTGGAATCGCTATCTATGGTGTGCAAGAGGAACTACTTACCTGGGCACAGAGCACCTATGGCCCCGACGCCCAGTCCCTGCTGCCTCTCTCTGCGCCCGATCCCGATTTGACCGGGGAGCCGTTCCTGAATCCGCAAGCTGGCGCACTTATCACAGGCCCTGCAAATGTGCCCGCCGGCTACTACCAGATTGCGCCGCTCACGTTCACTTCGATCGGAGCCCTGGAACAGAATGTTGGTCCATTGCTCAATGCCGCAATGTATCCCTTCCGTGTGGTTGGGCCGGATTCAGATTTGAACTTCGACCCCGCCTCTTATTTCTTCTTTCAGGACACCCGTCGCAGTTATTGGGTGGAAAGTCAGAAATATTATTGGACAGGAAGTATGTGGTCGCCTGCGACACCTTCCGATCCCGGCACGGTCGCTTACCAAGTGCGCTACGTCTTCCACCCGTTTTACCATCCATTCACTCGCCTCATTTGGAATCAACTGGGTGCAGGCGGCTTCAAGCTACTGTACGATCCGAATCTGCAACAGAATCCGGATCAGATTGATCCAAGCGGTGCAGACTTCTTCAGCTTCAAGAACTGGTACCAACCGGTAACATCGCGGGTGTGGTGGGACCATGATGACGTTACAGGGCAGGATCGTCAGTATCTCGATTTCAATTACAACTCGCCCTTCTCGGTCTATAACTGGGAGTTGTTCTACCATATCCCTCTCTACATTGCTCAACTCCTCAGTCAGAATCAGCAATTCGAAGATGCGCAGGCCTGGTTTCACTACATCTTCAATCCAACGCGGCAAGGCAGCGATCCGGTTCCGCAGCGATTCTGGATTCCCAAACCGCTCCACAATCTGACCGGTGCAGGGATCCTGGCGCAGCAGATCAACAAGCTTTTGCTGGCGGTTAACCAAGGCGATCCAACCGCCGTTGCTGAAGTCGAGAACTGGCGGCAGAACTCCTTCAATCCCTTTCTGCTCGCCGACCTCCGCAAAGGCGTTCCGTACATGAAGAGCACGGTTATGTCTTACCTCGACAACCTGATCGCCTGGGGTGACAATCTGTTTTCCACCGAATCTCGCGAGGCTCTCAGCGAAGCAACGCTCCTTTATGTAGTTGCCAACGAAATCCTTGGACCTACCCCTGTTGCAGTCACGCCGCCGCCCACGGCGGACGAGTCCTACGATCAACTCGAGCCCTCTCTCGATGCATTTGCGAATGCCATGGTTGAGATCGAAAACGCCATCGGCGGTTCAGGCGGAAGCGGAACCACCGGAAACGGTCAAGGAATTCCAGGGCCGCAGACGTTCTATTTCAAAATCCCGTCCAATCCAAAATTGCTTGGGTACTGGGACACGGTCGCTGACCGCCTCTTCAAGCTGCGCCACTGCCAGAACATTTCGGGCGCCCCTCTCCAATTAGCGCTCTTCGACGCACCAATTGATCCTGGCCTGCTGATCGCGGCACAGGCCGCCGGAGTCGACCTCTCCAGTGTGCTCACCGATCTGGGGGCTTCACTTCCCAACTATCGATTCACTGCTCTTTACACGCAAGCATTGGACTTCGTCAACGCTGTTCGCGCTTATGGTGCATCGCTACAAGCGGCCCTGGAGAAGACCGATGCCGGCGCTCTCGCCCTGCTGCAGCAGACAACCCAACAGCAGTTGCTCATCGATGGCGACCAGGTGCTCGACTGGCAGGTCCAGCAGGCCCAGAGCAACATTGACGCTGTCACTCAAAGCATCAATCTGGCTCAGCAGAAATACAACTTTAATCACTCGCAAGACTTCGCCAACGCAGCAGAGTATACCGGCACAACACTCGTTACCACTGCATCGGTGATCAAAGCAGTCGCGGGCGCGCTTCAGATGACGGCAGCGGTTGCCGCCGTTCTTCCCAACTTCACCGTTGGGGCTGCCGGGTTCGGCGGCTCACCCGTCGCAACTGTGAACGACGGTGGCGTCCACGCCGCATCAGCCGCTCACTACACGGCGCACTCCATAATTACAGGTATAGCGGACCTTCTCGCCGCCGGTGGGGCGCTCTCGAACACAATCGGCAACTGGGAGCATCGGAAAGACAATTGGAATGAAGCTGCAACCGAAGCGCAAATCCAGATTGCGCAAGCGCAGGATCAACTCAACAGCGCCAACCTAGCCCTTCAAATCGCGCATCAAAATCAAATCACACATCAGGAACAGATCGACAACATCCAGAAACAGATCGACTTCCTGACAGATAAATTCACGAGTGACAGTCTCTACGACTGGATGGTCAGTTCGCTTTCAGCCACCTACTTCCAGAGCTATCAACTTGCCTACCAGATGTGCAAACAGGTGGAGCGCTGCTATCGGTATGAGCTAGGAATTCTGGATAGCTCATTCATCAAATTCGGCTATTGGGATAGCCTGCATAAAGGCCTGCTTGCTGGAGAAACGCTGAATCACGACTTGCGCCGCATGCAGTCTTCTTACCTGCAGCAAAATGCGCGTCGCTACGAGTTGAGCCGTTTCGTCTCCCTGTCAACACTCGATCCCGGCTCGTCCACCACTCCCAGCTTGCTGCAGCGGCTACTGGTAAACGGCTGGTGCGATTTCAACCTTCCCGAATCGCTCTTCGATGCAGACTACCCTGGCCACTACAACCGCCGTCTCACACGCGTAAGCATGACGGTGGTCTATCCCAGCCCCGGCAAATTCGACAATGTAAAGGCCACGCTTACGCTGGTCTCCAATCAGGTCCGGCTGTCGACGCAGGCTCAGCCGGACGGATCGGACTATGCCGAAAGCCCAGTCGGTGCCGATCCGCGCTTCGTCTATAACTACGGAGCGGTTCCGCAGAAGATCGCCACGGGCAACGCTCAGGACGATCCAGGCCTCTTCATCACCGCCATCGCAAGCAACATCGCCGACCAGCGCTATCTGCCGTTTGAAAATGCAGGCGCCGTCAGTTCCTGGCACCTTGAGATGCCGCAGCTCAACAACGAAATAGATCTATCGACTGTGGGCGATGTTGTGCTGCACCTCTACTACACCGCTCTCGATGGCGGTGCAACTTTCCAAACGGCTGTTGAAGCGAGCAATGCTAGCAACTTGCCTACGTCGGGAATCAAGGCATTCAGCGCACAGAACGATTTCGCTGCTTCTACACCCACAGTCGACAACCCATACCCCCTCACTCCATGGCAAGCGCTTGTGGCCACGCAGAAGGCGCTCTTCAATGGCACGGTCATGCAGACGGACGGGACGCAACGCTGGGAAGTCTTCAACAGCACCGCGCTGGTAAACAACGACCAGGTCCTGACTCTGGCCATTTCTCCCTCCAAGTTCCCGGCATGGACAAGGGGCAAAACCATCTCCGTCACCTCGATTACGCTACTCGCGGTCGCGTGGGAGTCCGGAAACTTCGTTCTCGCGGCGCAGGCTCCACTACCGACTGCATCGGTCAACATGACGCCAGTCACAGGAGTCACGGAACCAAACGTTTGCGCTGCGACAATAACAATGCCTCCAAACACTCCTCTCGGAACGTGGAGTTTTAAAATCAAACAAGCCAGCGCCGCCGACTTCCGTTCCCTCACGAAGAACCTCATTGGCGACGTTGTGCTATTGGTGAACTATGACGCAAGCTGAGATGCAAGTAGATCAATCACCGCCGGCGTTGCCGCCTCTCGTTCAGCGCACCCTGGCTCGCCTCATCCGCGCATTCGCGCCAGAGCGCGTTGTGCTCTTCGGTTCGCATGCCAAAGGTACAGTGCGGGACAACAGCGATGTGGACCTGCTGATCATTGCTAATGTAGAAGGCATTCCCGTTATCCATCAGCGAAGGGCGAAGCAACTGGCTGCGGATTGTTTTCCGCCCGTAGATGTGGTGATTGCGACACCGTCCGAAATTGCAGAAGCGGCAAACGCCAAATCGCCATTCCTTCTCTCAATCCTTAGCAGCGGCAGGACCATTTACACACGTCCGCAATGATCTGCGAGGCCCTGAGCAGGACGCAACATGACCACGACTTCTCATTTCATGTCTGTTTCTAAACCCACACCTTTTGACACGGCCGGATCGGTCAGATCCGGCCTATTGTTTTGTGGGCTTTAGGGGAGGCGTTTTCAGACCCCTTTTGTCACAGGCTGGTTCAGGCTGATTTATCGAGTGCTTCCGGTACTTGTGCTTGAGC
>DASRLI010000411.1:0-3314 GCA_035648535.1 Occallatibacter sp.
CGCGACGAAATCCTCTCCCGCCTCCTCGACCTCAACCGCGCTCGCGCCGCCGTCGTCTAAAACCTGTCAACTTCTTTCTCTCAACCTACTCATTCCGCGCCACTTACACGCCAAAACTCCGACGCCCCGCCAGCTACAATAGAAGTAGGGACTGGAAAAGCCCGGCAGCATTCAAGATCCTGTACTTTTATCCGCCGCGCCGGTTTGGACCCTGGAAGGAGGCACCATTCGGCTCTGGCTAACTCCAATCGATGGAGGAATTTAGGAGACAACCCCTTTCCTTGGAGGAATTTGGAGCGGCGCACCTTCGCGAAACGCCTGAAACCGCAGCACTTGACCCACTAAATCGGTATCAGGGGGGTGGGGGGATACCAGACTTTAGTCGCCATCTCCACGAACTCGCGAAAGCCCTCGACTCACCAACCAGACCAGCGGACCAGCTGCGGCAACGATCGACGCAAACAGCAGCGCCGGCATCGGCCCCACGCGCTCATCGCGCGCCGCATACAGCGCAAACCCGATCAGTGCCGCCGGCCCGACTCCACACCCGATCGCCGCCGCCAAGCCGCCCGGCACGCGGAACGGCCGGGGCAGGTCAGGCTCACGCACACGCAGCACCGCCAGCGCGATGAACTCCAGCAACAGCGACGCACCGTAGAGGACCAGATCGATCGAGATCAATCGCTCAAATGTCAGGTTCAGCGCCAGCGCCCAGCAGATCGCGCACAGCACCACGCTCACCCACGGAACGCCGCGCGATGTCACGCGCCGCAGCGCCGCAGGAAGCAAACCATCCTCGGCCAAAGCGTAAGGCAGCCGAGTAAGAGTCAGCGTCAGCGCGCTGAAGGTTCCCAGCCCGTCGAGCGAGCCTGCAATCACCACCGCAAACGCGAGCCACGATCCTGCAATCAAACCCGCAGCATCCGCCCATGCGCCCGTGGAAAAGCGCGCCGATGGAATGCCAAACGCCCACACCGCAAGCAGCGGCAGCATGTACACCAGCATCACCACCAGCGCGGAGACCAGCATCGCGCGCGGATAGTTGCGCTGCGGATCTTCTACCTCCTGCGCGATGGTGCTCGCATTGTCCCAGCCCATGTAGTTCCACAGCGTCACGCTCAGCGCTGTGCCGAGATCGCGCGTGGGGGAAAAGCCCATGCTCTCGAAATGCGCGCCATTGTGCAGAATCTTCCACAGCGCAATCAGGATCAGCAGCACAAAAGGAGACAGCGAAACCGCCATCAGCCGCACTGAGCCTTTGCCCACCGCAGTCGCGCCGCGCAGGTTCCACAGCGTCGCGATCAGGACAATCGCCACCTTCAGCGCCAGGCCGCGATGTCCCGCTGTCAGCTCCGGAAACACACGTCCCAGGTAGAGCGTGAAGGTCGTCGGATAGATCGCCATGTCGAAGATGCTCGCCGTGAGCGACAGCCATGCCTCTTGGAATCCCCAGAAGCTGCCCAGCGCTCGCCGCACCCAGACGTAAAAGCCGCCCTCCTCTGGAATGGCCGAGGCAAGTTCACCCACCATCAGCGCAGTAGGCAGGCTCCAGAAGAACGGCACGACCAGCAGCAGCAGCAGCGCGCGCGCATAACCAGCTCCGCCAATGATGTCTTCCAGACCATAAGGACCTCCTGCGACCATGAAGTAGGTCGCCGCGACGAGCGGAAGCAGACGCATCTTGCCGGATGACTTGCGCATGAATGGAAACGATGGAATCAGAGACCGCAGAGGTGACTGTAAATGAAAAGGCAAGCAGGGCGAGGCGCGCCTGTCCGCTCACGATATAATCGATTGGTTGTCCCGGCGCTTCGAACTGTGAAGCTGCGGGGACGTACGGAGAGTTGGCCGAGAGGCTGAAGGCGGCGGTTTGCTAAACCGTTATAGGACCAAAAGTTCTATCGGGGGTTCGAATCCCCCACTCTCCGCCATAACTTTTACAATTAACCATTTAGACCGTTTGTTACTAAAACGTGCAGACGCTGTAGTCATTGAACTCATCACTCTTGTTGGCCATGTCCCAGCAGTGAAACGTCACTGTGAACTCCGGCAGGTAGCCCTCCGGATCGTAGTGTTGCAGCCACGCTCGCTTGATAAAGGCATCCTCCAAGGGCACCGGGTTCTGCTCGCTACGATCCTTTGGCGGCGGCTTTCTTGGCGTTTGCCCAACGAGCCTTTTGGGCAGCAGTTATGCGTGCTCGCCCTTCGGCGCTCATCCGTCGTCGCTTGCGCTGTGTGGGCGCCGCGGTTGCGGCCTCGCCGAGTCTGGGCCGGCCTGGACCACGTTTCGTTGGGATTTTCGTCAAAAGCTGCCGTGCGCGGGTTAGACGCGATTTCGGCGTCGA
The DNA here is from genome assembly GCA_035648535.1 of Occallatibacter sp. GTDB lineage: Bacteria > Acidobacteriota > Terriglobia > Terriglobales > Acidobacteriaceae > Telmatobacter. The sequence goes on from DASRLI010000411.1 coordinate 2,346, forward strand.
TTTCCACGAGAATATCTTCGAGATTCACGTTCACTCCTAAAAAGGGCATGTAGCTCTAGGTGTGAAGTCTCAAGAGGTTGTCCATTCGGTCTGACTGCGCGAAGCTGGTTCTGCGACGAATCAGTGTTCCCGGAGGGACCGAATGGACTATCACCAGAATGCCCGACTTGTGATTCATAGTCGAGCGCAGTTGGCTGTGGCGGTGCTGGAGCAGGGGCTTACGTTGAAGCAGGCGGCAGCCAGCTTCCGTGTCAGCGCGAAGACTGCGGCCAAATGGGTGCGGCGCTATCGAGAGCTGGGGCGTGCCGGTCTGGGCGACCGGTGCTCGCGTCCGCACCACTGCCCACGCGCCACCTCTTCTCCTCTCATAGAAAAGGTCTTGGCTCTTCGCCGGTTGCGTTACAACGGCTGGAGGATCGCCCAGGCGCTTGGTCTCAGCCGGGCCACGGTATGCCGGATTCTGCGCCGCAACGGCATGAGCCGGCTGCGCTCGCTCGATCCGCCGCCGCCGGTTACGAATATCTGCACATCGCCATCGACGACCACTCCCGCATCGCCTTCGCCGCCATCCTGCCCGACCAGACCCACCAGGCGGCCATCCGCTTCTTCCTCATGACCCGCGCTCATTACGCACGCTTCGGCTTCTCCATCCGCCGTGTGCTCACCGACAACGGTCCCTGTTATCGCCACCATCGCTTCCGCACGCTCCTCTTCCAGCAGCGCATCCGCCACCGCTGCACCCGGCCCTACACCCCGCGCACCAACGGCAAAGCAGAACGCTTCATCCAAACCACGCTTCGAGAATGGGCCTACGCCCGCACCTACCAGAACTCAGAGGAACGCCACGCTCAACTCGACCCATGGCTGCACGACTACAACTTCCATCGCCGCCATGCTAGCCTCAACCACAACACACCCGCCTCGCGCGCAGGTCTGAATCGCAACAACCTCTTGAGACTCCACACCTAG
>DASRLI010000412.1:0-3204 GCA_035648535.1 Occallatibacter sp.
GAGCTATACGTCCGAGTTTGCCGACCGGGTTGCCGCCAAGGTCCGCGAAGACAAGGATGTGTTCGGCACGTTCTCGGTGATGGGTTTCTCGCTTTCAGGCGGTTCCAGCCCTAACTCCGGGCTGGTGTTTGCTCCGCTACAGCCGGTCAACGACCGCACCAAGCTGGGCAAGGGTCACAGCGCACACGACATCGTCGGACGGATTGCGCCGCAGCTCTTTGCGGTCCCCGGCGGCATCGCCTTCGCCGCGGAGCCGCCCGCCATCGCCGGCATCGGCTCGGTCGGCGGCTTCCAGTTCATTCTTCAGGACGGCGGGCGCAATACCTTCGGCGACATCGACCGCATCGCGCACACCATGGTCGGCGCGGCGCGTGCGCCGGACTCCGGGCTGATGAACCTCAACACCACGTTCACCGCCAACGACCCGCAACTGCTGGTCACGATCGACCGTCAAAAGGCCGCGGCCATTGGCGTTCCGTTGTCGCAGATCACCACGGCCATCAGCACCTTCATGGGATCGAGCTACGTCAACGATTTCGACTTCAACAACCGCGCCTATCGCGTGTATGTGCAGGCCGATGCGCAGTTCCGCGGCAGTGCGAAGGACCTCGCGTCGTACTATGTCCGCTCGGATTCGAACCAGATGATCCCGCTCGACGACCTGGTGGTGACCAGCGAGACCTCCGGCCCGCAGGTGATCAACCACTACAACCTGTTCCGGTCTGCGGAGATCGATGGCTCGCCGGCCAATGGGCTCAGCTCCGGGCAGGGCCTGGACAACATGCAGAAGCTCTTCGAGAAAACGAAGATGCCGGGAATGACCTACTCCTGGACTGGCTTGTCGCTGGAGGAGAAGGAGTCGGCGGGCAAGGCGATCATCATCTTCGGCCTGGGGCTGCTGGTGGTGTATCTCACGCTGTCGGCACAGTACGAGAGCTTCTTCCTGCCGTTCATCATCCTGCTGGCGGTGCCGATGGCGATCCTGGGGGCGCTTTCGCTGATCGCGGCGCGGGGGCTGAACGACGATGTTTATGTGCAGATCGGACTGGTGATGCTGATCGGTCTATCGGCGAAGAACTCGATTTTGATTGTCGAGTTCGCGGAGCAGCAACTGCATCTCGGCAAATCCATCGTGGATGCGGCCATTACTGCCGCCGAGCTGCGTTTGCGGCCGATCCTGATGACGAGTTTTGCGTTCATCCTGGGCGTGATGCCGCTGTATGTCGCCAGTGGCGCGGGGGCGCTGGGACGGCACTCGGTCGGAACGGCGGTGGTTGGAGGGATGCTGGTTTCCACGCTGCTGAACCTGTTCTTTATTCCGGTGCTGTATGTGCTGCTGAAGAGCCTGCTGGCGCGGTTTTCGAAGCGGGGGCCAACGCAAAGGGATGAGGTTGGGCCGGCGGCGTAGGGATTCGCGTTTTTCCGAGGAAAATGGCGGTTGGAGTTGGTTGCCTGGTTTTACAGGAGCGCGTTTTTATGTGCCATATAGCGTCCGAAAGTGACGTTTTTCGACGAAATGAGGCATTTGTGTGGCACTTCGCGCCATTTTCACGAAATTAGTGGACTTAGCGTTCTTTTTGCACGAATTTGCGCGAAAATGCGGTTTTGTGGCGGACCGTGTGCGGGGCGCGCCTCAGGGCCTGAGGGCCGCATTGATCCTGCCGCGCCTATGGGACGGGTGAACCCGTCGCCTACCGTCCGTGCGGCTTCGTTAGAGCGAATTCCTCTTTGATGTAGAGTTCCGCCCGGGCCGGGGCTAAAGCCCATTCTTCCGTTGCGGCTTTGCCGCGGGCTGAAGCCCGCTACTACTCCGGCAGGGCACGCACGAAAGAGTTCTCTATACCATCTGGGAATTGCTTTAATCGGCTCCCTGCGGATTGAGGATGGGGCCGGTGCCGACCCTTGCCGAGGACATCGTTGCCGCCGCCTCGACCGCATGAGGCATCACAGTGGACGTTTCGCCATCGGCGGCGGAGGAGAAATTATCCGCTGAGGCCGCTTCGCTTTCCGTTGTTTGAGAGAGGTTGGTATGTGCCATAAGCGTCAAGTTAGTTGAGTTGGTTCGAATTGTCCACTTATTTTTTTTGCTCCGCCCGGGCTTTGGCAAGGGCGGCCTGGAAAGCCGGATCGGCGCGCAACGAAGCGAGTCTGGGATAAAGCTGGAATTCGTTTGCGTCATAGCCCAATGCGAGCGCCTGGGCGATCAGCGGGATGGCTTTGGCGCGTTGACCGAGAAGCTCGTACGTTTCGCCCGCGCGATAGACGACGGGCGGGTTGTTGGGCGCCAGTGCGAGCGATTTGCGGACCAAAGGCAGACTGAGGTCCGGCTTGCCGCTCGATGCATAGTAGCCGGCAAGAGCGCTCAAGAGATTGGCGTCGTTTGGCATCTTCGAGCGTTGCGCCTCGGCGAGATCGATGGCTTTGGCGTAGCTTTGGAGGGCCTTGTCCTGGTTGCCGCTCCACTCGTAGGCGCTGGCAAGATTCGCCCAGAAGGTGTGCTCCTTCGGATTGAGTCCGACCGCCTTTTGGTTCATCGCAATGGCGGCGGCGTATTTACCTTCGAGCATGAGCACGCTGCCAAGGGCGCTGTAGCTGGCCGCGCTGGGCTGCATTGCCACGACTTTCTCAAAGTCGCTACGCGCGTCCTGCAGTTTACCGAGTTGGATGTTGACGAGGCCGAGGTTGTAGCGGGCGTTGACGTTGGCCGGGTCGATTTCGAGGCCCTTCTTCCACTGCGCGGCGGCGTTGGCGAGGTCGCCCTTGGCATAGTAGTAGCTGCCCAATTTCACGACCCAGATGGAGGCGGAATCCTCGGGGGCGAGGTCGATGGCTTTCTGGATCGCTGTGATTGCGTCGCCGGTGCGGCCCTGTGCATGGTAGACCTGCGCGAGCGCGCCGTAGGCCTCGGCGCTGCGGGGGTCGAGGCTGAGGGCCTTCTGGGCCTGCTCGGTGGCAAGCGCGGTTTGGCCGGCCGCGGCCGACATACGCGCCTCGGTGACGTAGGGCGGCGCGAGGGAGGGGTCCATCTCGATCGCCCTGGAAGTGAACGACTTGGCCAGAGCCAGCAGCTGGGGATCGTGCGTGGTGTTGTATTGCGTGAAGTAGGCGCTGCCCATGCCGGCCTCGGCGAGCGCGGATTTGGGGTTCCGGTCGAGAATATGCTGGAAGCCCTTCTCGGCCGCTGCGACGTTGGAATCCTTGTAG
>DASRLI010000413.1:0-7409 GCA_035648535.1 Occallatibacter sp.
GGTCTGGGCGCGGGTTCCTGCTTGGTGGGCGGGGTCGTTTGCTGCGCGGCGGCGGTGCTGGCCGCAAGGCAAAGGGTTACCGCCCAGGCACATACGTGTCCGCATACGAAAACGGCACATTGGCGGTGATCCTGCAAGGCCGTTGCCTGCTTCTTGCTCGTCAATTCGCCCAAGTCATCTCCCTTTGGTGTGGCTGCTTGTTTGCCTGATTTCCAATTTTTGCCCGGCTGGGGGTCTTGCCGGGCTTCAGGTCGTTCTGGCCGGCCCCGGAGCATCTACTCCAAGGCTATAATCAGGATGCGGTCCGGCGCCAAGTTCGAGCGGAAAAACTATACCGGACGGCAGAAAAGTTTTCCTATGACCGATACCGGCGTTGCCGTAACAATACAGCCCACTGCGCTGGCCACGCTGCTGGGATCATCGCCTAGTCCTCACGAACTTGTCGCCTACCGCGGCGCGCTTACGCCACGGTTGTTTGACGCGCCGGAGAGTGAAATAGCGGCGCTTGTTCAGGGAGCCGCGATACACGACTTGGGCTGGATGCGGCGCGTGGCCGTGCGTGGTGAAGATCGCTTCCGCTGGTTGAGCGGGATGGTGACGAATTCAGTCAACGATCTGTTTCCGAATACCGGGGCATGGAACCTGGTGTTGAACGCGCAGGGGCGGATTCAGGGCGACCTGACAGTGTGGCGGGAGGGCGAGGAGCTTTCACCGGTCCGGCGAAATCCTGTTGCCGCCGTCCCTGGGAAACCCGATCCTGAGCGGGGAACACCCTTCGCCGGGGAGTCGGGACTGGAACTGGAGATTGCGGCCGATCAGTACGAAAAGCTGATGGCGCACTTGAACCAATTCATCATCATGGACGATGTGGAACTGGTGCTGCTGGGCGATGAACAGCTGGTGGAGCCGGCCTCGCTGGCGGTAGTGGGCCTTTCCGGTCCCCTGGCCAATGAGGTATTGGAGCGGTTGGGCCTGCCGGTGTTTGCGCACTCGATGATGGGCAAGTATGAGGAGTGGAACGGGCTTGAAATGAGGATTCTGCGCGGCTACGGCGTGCTGGTGCCGCACTATGAACTCTGGGTGCCACTGGCAAAACTCGGGTCGCTGTGGAGGGGGTTGCGCACTGGCGGTGCAACTCCGGTGGGCTGTGAGGCGGTGGAGAAGCTGCGCATTGCCGAAGGGATTCCGGCCTACGGTATCGATATTGCCGAACGCGATCTTCCGCAGGAGACTTCGCAGATGCGGGCTCTGCATTTCAGCAAGGGCTGCTATCTGGGCCAGGAGATTGTGGAGCGCATCCGTTCGCGCGGGAGCGTTCACCGACACCTGCGGCCGCTCGAACTTACCGGGCTGGTTCCGGAGAGCGGGACGGAAATGCATCAGCAGGACGGGTCGACCGCCGGGCAGATAACCAGCGCGGCGGAGTTGACATTTGGCGGGAGCACCAGGACATTTGCGTTGGGCATGGTGCGCGCCGAAGCCGAAGCAAAGAACCAGACATTTTCTTACACGGCGGGAACGGCCACGGGCTCAGCCCGCATTCTGGCCGAACCGCCAACCCTTTGAGGCGAGTCGGCAACACATAGGGAAGCAGATCCCAGGTTGCATCCGCCGCGTCGGACCAGACTTGGAGCATAAGAAGCGTTAGCGAGCCAGCAAGACCGGCTGGAAACCAGGAGCCATGAGCGAAACCCCGAAGTTTGAAGTGATTGACCGCCGCAAGATGAAGGCGGAAGAAGAGCAGGTAAGCCAAAAGGCGGGCGCGCAGGCGCCGCCGGCTCCAACTGAAACGCCGAGCGCACCGGCAGAACCCGGTGCAGGGCCGCGGCTGGTGGTGAACGAGGGCCGGAATCCTGGCGCCGTTGTACCACAGCAAGGCGCAAGAGCGACGGAGGAAGAACAGGAGTTGCCTCCCGCGCCGACAGCCCAGGAAAGCACCGAACAGAAGGCCGCTTACGATGCTTCGTCGCAGCGGCTTGAAGAACTGATTCGTGCGCAGAATCCCGCCGTTGGCGCTCAGCCGCCCGTGGGCTTCGAGCACCTGGTGCAGCAGTTCTACGTTTCCGCCATGATCCAGATGGGCGCCGGAACGCAGGACGGGCAACGCCCGCGCGTGGATATTCTGGGCGCGCGCACCACCATCGACCTGCTGGGCGTGCTGGCCGAGAAGACCAAGGGAAACCTAACCGAAGCCGACAATCGCACTCTGCAAACGGTGCTGTTTGAGGCGCGCATGGCTTTCATGGAACTGACCAGCATGATCAACCTGCAGGCCATGCAGCCGCCGGCGCCACCGCCGCCGGGGAAAAAGTAGAAAAACAGGGACTAGGGACCAGAGACTTAGGGACTAGAGCTGCCGTCCTGTGGCCATGGGCGGGAAGTTGCTTCTGCGAGAACTTATGGAAGGCCTGCTGACATTTCTGGGAACGGGAACCTCGATGGGAGTTCCGACGCTGGGGTGCGCGTGCGCGGTGTGCACGTCGGCCGACCCGCATGACCGGCGGCTGAGGCCTTCAGTGCTGCTGCGCTGGAATGAACCAGACGAAGTGGTTGTTAGCCTGCCGCCCTTTCCGGAGAAGGAAGCGGAAAGGATGGGCCACGGGGCGCTTGTGGGGAGCGGGCGCGAGCGCGTGGTGGTGATTGATACCGGCCCGGACTTCCGCGAACAGGCCCTGCGCGCCGGGGTCCGACGCATTGATGCTGTGCTTTATACGCACGCGCACGCTGACCACATTCTGGGCCTGGACGATCTGCGGCCGCTGAGCTTTATAGCTTTTCGCGAGGGCGGACCTATTCCGCTCTATGCGACCGAGGACACGGCGAAAGTGTTGAGGCAAATCTACGATTACACTTTTTCGCCGGAGGCTACGTATTCCAATCGCGCCCGGGTGCAACTGGAACTGCTTGGCGAGCGGACGAAGGTTCATGGCGTGGAGTTTGTGCGCGTTCCGGTAATGCACGGAGATATGGAGATCTCGGGATTTCGCTTTGGCAATTCCGCGTACCTGACCGACGTCAGCGCGATTCCCGAAGCAAGCTTTGCGCTGCTGGAGGGGCTGGAGCATGTGGTGCTCTCAGCCCTGCGTCACAAGCCGCACCCCAGCCACGCAACGCTGGAGCAGGCGCTGGGCTGGGCGCGGCGCATCGGAGCCAGGCACACCTGGTTTACCCACATCGCCCATGAACTGGGCCACGAAGAGACTAGCCGCACGCTGCCGGATGATGTGCGGCTGGCCTACGACGGGCTGACGATTCCCGTGAGCGTGAGCCTGTGAACCTATGAACGAAGGCCCTTCCAGCATGACGACCGAAAATCCCGGGTTTTCCGTATTCAATTCGATTGCGGAGATACCCGCGGGCTTTGGCCCTTCGGTGGCTGCAATCGGCAACTTCGACGGGGTGCACCTGGGCCATCGCGAGATTCTTGCGGCGGTGGTGGAAGAGGCGCGGGCGTCTGGTGCGCGCGCGGTTGCCATCACGTTCGATCCGCACCCGGAAAAGTACTTGCGGCCCGAACATGCGCCGCCACTGTTGACGCCTATGCCCGAGCGGCTGCGGCTGCTGGGCGGCACAGGCATAGATGCGGTTGTGGCGCTGACTTTTGACGCGGCGCTCAAGAATCTTTCGGCCAGGGATTTTGCGCATCGGATTCTCGCCGGGGCGCTGGGCGTTCGAGCACTGCACGAGGGGCACAGCTTCCGGTTTGGCCGCGGTGCGGAAGCTGGCGTGAAAGAGCTCAAAGAGCTTGGCGCGGAACTGGGGTTTGCAGTGCGCGTACACGACGCGGTGCGGGTGCGCGGGTTGGAGGTTTCCAGTTCGGCTATCCGGGCGCTGGTGGCCGCGGGCGACATGCGCAAGGCGCGATGGATGCTGGGTAGGCCTTTCGCAGTGCTCTCCATACAGGCTCGCGGACGCGGAATCGGCACGCGGTTGCTGGTTCCCACGGTGAACCTGGCGCCGTATGACGCACTGCTGCCAGCCTTCGGAGTTTATGTAACCCGGCTGAAAGTGGGTGGGCGCGCGTTTCAGGCAGTGACGAATGTGGGCAACCGGCCGACATTCGGCGAGGCTTCGTTTGCCGTGGAGTCGCACATTTTGGATTTTGGGCCAATCGAGATAAGCGACACGACACCGATTGAGCTTGAGTTTCTGCTACGCCTGCGCGGGGAAATTGAGTGGCCTTCGCTGGAGGCGTTGAAGGCGCAGATCTTCAAGGATGTGGCGAGGGCTAAGAGATACTTCCGGTTAAGCAGCTTCTAGACTCTTCTTCGCGTTCGATTACTTTTGATCGGTTTTGTTTTGTTCGCTCTTCTATTATCTGAGCATGAAGAATCGCTCCGTTCCCGTCGACACTCTGCTGCCGCACATTGGCTATCAGAACGTGGCTGAGGCCTGCGAATGGCTCGGCCGCGTCTTCGGATTCAAAGAGGCGTACCGCTACGGCGACCCTGTGAATGGTGTCCAGATGTACTTGGGCCAGGCGTACGTCATGTTGCGCAACGCCCGTCAGGGGTGCATGCTTCCGGCGCGGCTTGGCTATGGGACGCAGAATCTGACGGTCTTTGTGGAGGACGTGGACGCACACTACGCCAAGGCCAAAAAAGCAGGAGCCAGGGTCGTAGAGGAACTCCACGAGACCGAGTACGGCGAACGGCAGTATGGAGCCGAGGACCTCGATGGCCACCTTTGGCTCTTCTCGAAGCACGCGCGGGACGTGAGCCCGGAGGAGTGGGGAGCTACGGTGGGCCTGAAGCGCTGAGGGTGCAGTTTTTCAGGGAAGATTGGCGTGAATTCCGAGAGTCTTTGCAATGTCTGAGAGCCGCTTATCCCTTGTCCACAACACGGTAGACGGATTGAGGAAGACCGATGCGATGAGGTGGGTGTCGATCAAACCGATGCCGCGGGTGTAAAGGGAACGGACCTCGATCAACTTCCGCACCTCATCGAGCCTCGCGACGGTTAAGCTCGGCAGTTGCTCAAGGAATGACAGGGTCTTCGCGCGTTGAGGCAGGGAGCCCAACGCCAGTTCCGCAACAATAAATGGATGCATCAGGATGTGCTGGTTGATGAGTTGCTTTCGTAGTTCGTCATCCCCTGAGCGGAAATGGTCCACCCAGACCGATGTGTCGGCGAGGATCATTTCGCGTTTGCTCTGCGGCGGGGAATGGGCTTCATTTCCGGCGCGGTTCCACCCAGCGCTGCCAGCCGGCGGGCGCTTTCGCGTTCGATAAGAGACTTGAGTGCCTCCCGAACCAGGGCCGTTTTCTCGGATATGCCGGTGAATTCATGGGCGAGCCTGATCAAGTCGTCGTCAAGCGCAAGAGTAGTTCTCATACTGCCTCCACGCATTGATTATAGCATCATTTGATGTCGATAATGCATGACTTTCAGGCTTAGGCCCGCTTGCGCAGGGCCAGCTCGACGACGCGCAGCATCTCTGCTTCCGGCGCGGGCTTGCCGGTCCAGATCTCGAACTGGCGAGCGCCCTGCTGCACAAACATTTCCAGTCCACTAATTACCGCGAGGCCGCGGGCTTTCGCCAGCTTGAGCAGCGGAGTGTCCAGCGGGTTGTAGACCATGTCGAAGACCAGGCTGGCGTTCAGCTCGTTTTCCTTAATGGGCAGCGCCTGTTTGACGCCCGCCATGCCGCACGGCGTGGTGTTGATGAGCGCATCGAACCTGTTTTTTGCGAGCAGTTCCTGCTTGAGAGACTTGGCATGCGCCTTGCGGGCCAGCGCCACCGCTGTCTCGTGAGTGCGGTTGACGACAAAGACCTCTGCTCCCTGCCCGACCAGGCCGAAGACAGCAGCGCGCGCCGCTCCGCCCGCGCCCAGAACCACGATGCGCGCACCCTTCAGGCGCATCCGCTTTTCGAGCGGCCTCACTACACCGGCTACGTCGGTGTTGAAGCCATAGATCTTGCCGTCCGCACCGGTGCGCAGCGTGTTGCAGGCTCCGATGCGGGCGGTCAGCGGGTCCATATTGGCCAGGTGCGGCAGCACTTCCTGCTTGAGAGGCATGGTGACGGCAACGCCGCCGAGAGGCAGATCCCGCACCATAGTCAGCAGATCGTCCAGCGCGCGCACCTTCAATGGCAGCATGACCGCGTTCACGCTCTCGCGGCGGAAGGCCGTGTTGTGCATCAGCGGCGAGAGGGAGTGGCCAATGGGATTTCCGGCCACACCGAAGATTCGCGTCGCCTGGTCCAGTTGATCCAAGCGGTAGAGGTCGAACATGGTTCGCGCAGACACCTGTCCGGGAGCGGTTTCCGATCCTTCGTCCGGGGAGGCAAAGGTGAACGCGGCCCCGGCGCGTGGCCCGAGCACGCGGCTTACCAGCCCCTCCTCGCCCATGGCGATGCCCACCACGTGCGACGAGAGCGAGTGGTCTTCAATCAGCCGCAAAACTGAAAGATTGTCTGCGAGGGTCCGCGCGGTCGAAACCACCTTTACAAAGTCCGGTTCGAATGCTTCGATCCGCTTCGCCGCCTGCTCCAATCCCTTCGTCCGGGTAAAGTCGTGGAAGCTGACCAGCAGCGCCGTCCCTGCTGCCCGTAACCCATTGCGGAACTTGGCCAGTTGCGACGCTTTGGCTTCCTCGGCCGACTCCACTTCCAGGTCCACAATCGAGCAGCCCGCCTCGGCTGCTTTGCCTAGGATTTCCAGCTCAGCCGTCAGAGACCCGGTAAAGTGGCCGCCAAACGCCTTGCGCCGGCAGGTCACGATCGAACTCACGTCCCGGTGTGCGGCCAAAAAGTCCTTCAGCCCGGGCAGCGCCGCAGCCGGTTTTGCCAGCGCATCCAGCCGGAATTCAAGGAATTTCGTCTCCTCGGCCGCCGCCGCCCCCCGCTCCCACATCTCCGCCGGCGTGGCGGCCTGGATAGCCACGCAGAGCTTCCCCAGCCGCGGCCGGGGAACCGCCGGCGCGGGAGCAAAATCAAGCGTGTTGGATTCGATGGGAGACATAGCCATCAATTGACGCATCTTAAGCGCGAATGGTCACGGATGCAACAATAGAATTTTGTGAATTCTGCTGGCGTCTCTGCTGTTGGGCCGCGGCCGAACGCCGCCCGGTTATGGCAACCTAGAGCTTTGGAGGAATTCCCCGACATGCCGACTCAGAACGATGCCACCGCCCAAACCAATACCCTTCGCGCCTGGGAGGCAGGCGGAGCCGCTTCCGCCGAGGCACTCTCCGCCTGGGTAGGTGCCCGCCTGGCGGCGCACGAAGCTGCCCTGGCCGTGCTTTTGGCCGTCGAGGGGCCGCGCACCACGGAAAACACACTTCGCCTCTTTGACGAGGCCATCGAACAGCTTAGCCTTGCGGGCGCACAAGCGGGGGTGTTGAATTCTGTGGCGCCGGACAAGGCAGTTCGCGACCAGGCTCAGCAGGAGGCCCAACGGGTGGCC
>DASRLI010000414.1:0-4544 GCA_035648535.1 Occallatibacter sp.
CGGGCCGCGGTGAGGCGTCGCAGCCTAAATGAATACGATTTCAACTGCTGCGGAGGGGATATTGTTGATTTTTGCGGTCCATTCGCTCCAGTATCTAGAGTCCAGGCTAGTGTGATCTGCGAGTCTTTCCTGGATTCGCGGGCCGTTCTCATTCTGGCCGCCTCGCGCCGGGAAACCCGACCAAACCCACGGGAGGTCAAAGTGGTTCGAGGCGCCAAAATAGGTTCGCGTGCGGGAAAATAGTCTAGTGGTATAGATGACTGATAGATTTAGAGGCTAGCGAGAACTGGATTCATCAATCGTTCACGCTTGAGCTTGACTATGATTCCAGCGCTGGTGTATCAGGGATGCTGATGAACGAACAGGAAATACAAAACTCGTCGCCGCTCTATCGCAGGAACGGGATTCCGCTTTACCACCAGATTCAACAGCGTCTGCTTGACCAGATTCAGTCTGGAGTGCTCAAGCCGAGCGAGCCGATTCCGTCGATTCAGAAGATAGCAACGCGGATGGGCGTCAGTCAGATGACCGTCCGACAGGCGGTCAAGTCCCTATGCGAGCTCGGGGTGATCTACAGCAAGCAGGGGAAGGGAACGTTCATCTCCAGAATCAAACTGGAGAGAGACTTTCGCCAAGTGCTTTCATTCAGCGAGGAGACCAGGGCCCGTGGCGCGACACCTCATTCCAGGCTTATTTCGTTCCGAATCCAGATGCCTAGCCGGGAAACAAGGGAGGCCCTGGCTCTGAATCACAAGGAAAAGATCTTCCGCCTTCGCCGGGTTCGATATGCGGATTCGCTGCCCATGGGGATCGAGTGCAGTTGCCTTCCTGTGAATCTTTGTCCGGACTTGCTCGAGACCTTCGATCCAGAGAGTTCGCTTTACCAGAAGCTGGCGGAGCAGTACAGAATCCACCTGACGGTGACAAATGAAGTGATAGAAGTGGGCAAGGCAAGCGACGAAGAGGCCCGGCTGATGCAGATTGCTCCACAAAGCCCGGTCTTCCTGTTCACGCGGCTCTCTTTTCTTGAAAGCGGTAAGCCGGTTGAACACGTGAAGTCGGTCTATCGAGGAGATCGGTACAAAATCGTGAACCGACTGGTGCGGACCAAGCGTGAACTGCTTCCTTCTCCTTTGGTCATTTGAAGGCGCCTGAAGCGCTTTCTGCGCCTTTACCGAGTGAGCTTAATACCTGGTAAAACTCCACTCTGTGCGGCTGAAGCCTTCTTGTCGTGGGCTGTGCTGGAGATAGCCGCGCGCCCGGTCCTTTATCATTTCCGAATGCAGCCCCAGATGCTTCCGGTAGCCCAGGTGACTCGATGACGTCTTCTGCGCCCACTCCGCTTGACTCGAAATCGCAGTTACGCAAGACGATGGGTTTCTGGGATGTTCTGTTGTTCAACATCGCCACGGTGCTTGGACCCCGATGGATTGCGGCTGCGGGCCACAACGGCCCATCATCGATCAGTTTGTGGGTCCTTGCCGCCGTGTTCTTTTTTGTCCCCGGTGCGCTGGTGATCAACGAGCTCTCTTCGCGTTTCCCTGAGGAAGGCGGGTTGTACGCATGGTCCAGGGAGGCCTTCGGACCTTTTCATGGATTCGTGGCTGGCTGGACATACTGGATCTACACGTTCTTCTATTTTCCTGGTTTGCTACTCGCCAGCGCTTCAATGAGCGCTTACGTTATTGGCGGGCGCGGTTCGGTGCTCGCGCAGGATAGAACGTACCAGCTAACGGTTTCCCTGGCCATTCTCGCGGTTGCTGTGGTGCTGAACATAATAGGCCTGAACATCGGCAAATGGTTGCAGAATGCGGGCGGAGTGGGAACCTATGTGCCGCTGATGGTGCTGGTTGGCGTAGCCGCGGTTGTGAGTTGGCGGTACGGTTCGGCAACGCATTTCACCATCTCGAACATGTTGCCCACGTGGAATTGGGACACGGTCAACTTCTGGTCGCAGATCGCATTTGCGTTTACGGGCCTCGAACTTGTCTCGGCCATGAGCGAAGAGGTGCGCGACCCAAGGCGGACGCTGCCGCGGGCTGTCTTCGGCGCTGGGGCGCTCATTGCCCTGATGTACATTTTGGGCACGTTTGCCATTCTGGCCCTTGTGCCTGCCGCCGATCTTGACCCTCAGAGCGGCGTGTTTCATGCAATCACCGTTGGATCGGTCGCGTTGAAGGTCGGCTTCCTCGGGATTCTTGCTGCCATTTTGGTTACGGCGGGCAACGCGGGCGGGGTAGGGAGTACTGTAGCCGGTATTGCCCGGGTGCCCTTTGTTGTCGGAGTCGACCGTTATCTTCCCGCGGCATTCGGCAAGATTCATCCGCGCTGGAAGACTCCGTGGGTTTCGATTCTGGTGCAGGCTGCAATCTCGGCGGCGATTTTGCTGGGAAGCCAGATTAATGAAACGACTCAAGGCGCCTATCAAAAGCTGATCGATGCCGGGATTATTCTCTACTTCATTCCATTTCTCTACATGTTCGCAGCAGTCATCAAACTGGCGCGCCGCAAAGATCGCAACGAGAATCCGCACGCGGTATTAGTACCGGGAGGCATTCCGGGCGTCTGGATTTGCGGAGGCCTGGGATTCGTTGTCGTTCTCGGCGGCATAGAACTTTCGCTGGTGCCGCCGGGGGGTACACCCGACAAGCTGGGATTTTTTATGACGCTGGTTGCGGGCACCCTGGGTTCGATTCTGATAGGTATCTTGCTGTATTGGCGTGGCGCCAGCGCAAAACGAAGCGAATCGTGACGAAGAGCTGAAGCCAGCGAAAAGCCGAAAGGCCGAGTCACGATTCGGCCTCTCACGCTTCAACGCACCTACGTCTTCGCGGCCATGTCTTTATTCGGGCTCCAGTTGATGACGTGATAAGTCGCTGGAATTGTTCCGACGTTTCGGAACCCATGCAGACTGTTTGACGCGTTGAAGACTACTGAGCCAGGCGTCACCTTCACCCATTTGCCGTCCGATAGCGTCTCGCACTCGCCATCGCGCAGAATGATCAATTCCTCATTCACATGCCGGTGCGGCGGATGCGACTCCAACCCAGGGTTCCGCGTCGATATGTGCATCTCCAGTTGGTCCACTGTCGCCGTCGGCGACTTGCACAGCGAGCGAACCTCGCCCACATTCGTCTTCACCGGCTTCATGTCTTCCCAATGGAAAACGGTCGGTCCGAGAATCGGCTGTTCGCCCGGCGCCGCAGCGGCAAAAGCATTCAGAGCGCCAGGCATAGCAAGAAGCCCCACAAGTGCATCGCGTCTCGTAATCATCATTTCCTCTCTTGTGAATGAACTCTGCTACAGCATATAAGGCGCGCGTTGCGGCCGCCGGAGCATGCTGTTCGCCTCGTCATCGTTCTTGAACCGTTCTTTCACCGGATCCCAGTAGAGCTTGCGCTTGAGCACCATTGCCATATCGTGAATCAGGCAGGTCGAGCACGCACGATGACCCATCTCCACAGGCGATATCGGCGCCTTGCGGGTGATGATGCAATCCAGCCAGTTGCCGTGCTGCTCCATGCTCTCGTAGAGGTGAATCTCGTCCGGCCCGATCACTGACTTGATGATGTTGGGGTCGCTCGCGGCCAGTGCGGTTGCATCGCTCAGCTTGGCCACCGGGTCGCTCTTCGTCACCTGCTCATTGCCGCGCGAAACGAAGATCCAGCCCTTGCTTCCGTAGAACTTGATGCCGTTTGTGTAATCGCCGCTCACGCTCATCTGCACACCGTTGGCGTAAAGTGCCTCGGTCTTGAACGGTCCATGCACATCCCACAAGCCGTGATCCGGAAATTCCGCGTGGCCCCAGACTTCGACCGGCCCTGTGTACTCGGTGTTCATGCCCCAGTGCGCGCTGTCGATGTGGTGCGCGCCCCAACCGGTAATCATGCCCGCGCCAAACTGCCGGCAGCGCAGCCATCCCGGACGGTCATAGCCCTTCTGCGGATGTACGCGTTCTACCGTGTAGTACACATACGGTGTCTCGCCCAGCCACATCTCGTAGTTGAACCAGTCGGGAGCCGTCATGGGAGTCTTGTCGCCGCCCGCCGGGTCGCCGGGCAAACCCACCTCCACCCGCTGCAGGTCGCCGATGCGGCCGTTGCGCACCAACTCCGCCGCGTAACGAAACTGCACCGTAGAGCGCTGCTGGCTGCCAATCTGCAGAATTCGGCCCGAGGATTGAACCGCATTGCTCAGCGCGCGGCCCTCCGCAATCGTAAGCGACGCCGGCTTCTGCAAGTAAACGTCTTTGCCCGCTCTTACGGCATCCACGCCGATCAGCGCGTGCCAATGGTCCGGCGTGCTCACTACTACAGCGTCGACGTCCTTGTTCGCCAGCAACTCGCGATAGTTCGCATAGCCGGTTACGCCGTCGTAGGGCTGGCCCGTCTTCTTCGCGTAGAAGTCGTTGATCAACTTTTTGCCGTCCTCGACGCGATGCGCATCCAGATCGCATACTGCCATGATTCTTGCCCGGTCGTAGGGCAACAGCAGTGCCATATCGTGGCCGCGCGAGATGCGGCCTGCGCCGATACATCCGATGG
>DASRLI010000415.1:0-10437 GCA_035648535.1 Occallatibacter sp.
ATGCTAAGTGGCTTTTTCCTCAAGAAAAAGCCACATTTCAATGCTCTTAAAAAGTCTACGTGTATTCCGAAAATGCTCTAGACCGTGAATACGATCCGGCGTCCCTTTTCTACCCGGTTCCACGCCCCCTCGACTTCAGCCAGGGGGACTGGTTCGACGTCAATTTTCAGCTTCCCGGCGGCGGTCATCGAAAACAGGATCGAAATGGCAGCGAAGATTTTGTCGAGCGATGCGGAGCCGAATCCGCTGCCCAGGAGCGTGAGATCGATGCTGCGCAGCGTCGCGCCGGGCAGCGCAATCGTCTTTCCTGCGCTCTCGCCCACCTCCACCAGGCGCGTTCGGTGGGTCGCGCTGGCTTTGAAACCCTTGGCCAGGGCCTCCAGCAGCAGTTCCGTCGGCCTGCCCCACAGGTAGTCGATCACCACGTCGATTCCTGAGGCGGCCTCGGCAGCGAACGCCTCCCGCACAGCCTCTTCCGGCTGGCCCAGGGCGATGGTCGCATCCACATCTGCCGCTGCGATGGCTTCAACGTTCCGGCCGGCGCCGATTACCCGTTTCGCCCCCAGATGCCTCGCGGCCTGAATAGCAATCTGTCCTGCCACTCCCGTCGCTCCCAGCACCAGCACGGTTTCACCCTGGGCCAGGCCGGCACGCTCCTTCAGCGACATCCAAGCGGACATTCCGGGATTGGCAATAGCCGCCGCATGCGCGTCGTCCAGCCCGTCGGGCAATGGAATGCACATGGACCGCGGAGCCACGGTGCGCTCCGACATGGTTCCCCAAGGCTTGCGGGCAAAGACAAAATAGACCCTGCTTCCGTCCTCCAGAAGCCCCACGCCGTCGACGCCCGGCACAAAGGGAACCTCGCTGCCGCTGGAGTAGTGCGAGCCGCTGGCCAGCGCCTTCACAATCGGGTGAAGCCCCGCGGCCCGCACCCGGATAAGAGCCTCCCCCTCCCCGGCCACGGGCTCGGGAAACTGCAGATATCTGGGCGCCTGGCCCAGAACATTGACGACTGCAGCCTGCATTGTCTCGACCTCCTCGAAACAAATCCATCTTACTTCGGGCCCGAGCGTTTGCATCGTCAAACGCGGAGCCGCATGTGCCTTAACGACGCACGCGGCCATCCTATGAATTTGCTCTAAGCCCGGTCCAGGTTTTTGTACACGTCGCTGATATTGGCGTTCACATCATTTTGCAGCGGGGGCATCTTGCCGAAATGCGGATGGCTCGCCGCCAGCGTCCGCTCCAGGAACGCCTGATATCCGTTCGACTGCATCGACTTGAGCGAGGCAACGGTCAGGCGCGCCTGCAACTCCGCCAGGCTCTGACCGGCCTTCTTGCCTGCATCCACTTTCTCGGCCAACTCCTCGATATAGTTGCGCTGGCTCGTCATGACCGTGCGGTCCGCCTGCATGGGCCCATGCCCGCCCATCATGTACTTGAAGTCGGCATGGGCCACTTCATCGATGGTGCCCGGCCACAGGCGCGGATAGCCGTCGGCGATATTCGGCAGCCAGCCGTGAATCGCGTCTCCGGTTGCAAGCGACTGTTGCTGCGGACAAAAGACGAAGACATCTCCCGCCGTATGCGAGCGGCCGTGAAACTCCAGATGCAGATCGAATGCCGGATCGGCCAGCAGGTACGACTTGTCGAAGGTGATCATCGGCAGTTCCAGGTGATAGTCCTTGATATCTGCCTGGTAGGCCTCAAGGTGCTTTATCTGCTCAGCGCAGAAAGCCTTCTCCGCGTCCGACGAAGAGGCCTCGGCCCGCTTGCGCATTGCTTCAATCTGTCCGGGCACTGCGTCGCGCGATGCCTTCATTCGCGCAACCGCAAACTCCTCCATCAACTGCTTGGTCATGGAACTGGCGATGAAGTCCACCTTGCTGCCGGTCATGGCGTAGGCGTGGTCGCCCTGCGTGTGGTCCCAGTGAAAGTGAGTGTTGATGACGTAACGCACCGGCTTCTCGGTGACCTGCCGCTTGATCTGCCGGATGATGGACGCGGCGGCCGAAGGCTTGGAGTGCGCATCGACCACCACCACATCTTTGGAGCGCACAAAGATTGCCGCGTTGCAGTTGATCACCGTCTGCGGGCGTGCATGGGCGAAGTAAACGCCGTTAGCCGCCTTTTGAATGTCGAACAGGTCGCCGTCGTCCTCGGGAGCCGCGGAACGCGCCCACGCCGCGCGATGGTAAGCCAACTCCATTACCGACGCGCCGGCCAGAGCGCCGCCCATCAGCACACGAAGAAAGTCGCGCCGCGACGTGCGATCCACGCCGGAATCGTGATTGCGGGAGTGGACATGCGTCTGGCCACCCGCGCTATGCGAATGCGTGTAGTTGTCGTCGTGGTTGTGTTCATGGGTGTGCGCGTGGTTGTCGGCTTTGATGCACATGGTCAATCCCCTCTGGTCCGGTTTGGCGTTTGCGATGGCGATGCGGCTCCGGCGAACTTGCCTGCTAATCGTATATCTCCAAAGCCCGACCAGTTTAGACCATGCCGGGGATAGCTGTCAGCGCGAATATGATTAGAGCCGGAGGCGCCACAGACAATGTTTACTTTTCGCCCAATTGGATTCGTAAAAAGTCCGTACAACGAAACGTCCGCGATTCCCCGCGGACTTGGCGCAAAACACGATGCAGAAGGCACGCTTGAGATTCTGAGTGAGTTTGAAACCGGCCTGCTCGATATCGAGGGCTTTTCGCATCTCTACGTGATCTGGGCATTTGACCGCGCCGACGGCTTCGACCTCATCGCACACCCACCTACGGATGAGAAGAGACCGCACGGCGTGTTTGCCACACGGTCGCCGCGCCGCCCGAATCCAATTGCGCTCACTGTTGTCGAATTGCTCGGCCGTGAAGGAGCCTCACTCCGCGTGCGCGGTGTCGACATGCTGAACGGCACGCCGATTCTGGACATCAAGCCGTACCTGTCGAGCATACCGGCGGAGAAGTTGCGCCGCGGTTGGCTGGCGGAGGCGGAAGCCAGCAAAGTCAGGGAACAAGGGAACGAGGGAACAAGGGAACAAGAAATCGCAAATTCGGGAATCTAGCCATCATTCGCAAAACGCTGGTCTTTTCGTCCTCTTGGTCCCTCGTTCCCTTGTTCCCTGCTTCTAGGGAATCCCGAGGATCTTGTGCGTCTGCAGACTCAGCCGCCACTGCGGATGCTGCATGCAATACCTGAGCGCCAGTTCCGTATTCGCCACGCGATCGGGTCCGTCCATGGGCTGAAGAAAAAAATGCCGGAATGAAAGGCCGCCAAAATCCTCTGGCTCGAAGCCGGTCTGCGGAAACACCAGTTTCAACTCGTCGCCGCTCCTTTGAACGAGAGCAGCTCCGGCCTTGGGGCTCACGCACACCCAGTTGATTCCGTCCGGAGCCGCAATCGTGCCATTCGTCTCCGCTGCGATTTCGAAATTGCAGGCGTGCAGCGCCTCGATCAAGCGCGTATCCAGTTGCAGCAACGGCTCTCCGCCGGTGCAGACCACGAATCGCTTTCCTGATGTCGAGCCCGAAGGCCACTTCTCCTGAATCGCTGCGGCGAGCGATTCAGCGGTTTCGAATTTTCCGCCGCCTGGTCCGTTCGTGTCGGCAAAATCCGTGTCGCAGAATTTGCAGACTGCCGTCGCGCGGTCCTGCTCGCGGCCCGACCAGAGATTGCAGCCCGCAAATCGGCAGAAGACCGCGGCTCGTCCCGCCTGCGCTCCTTCGCCTTGCAACGTATAAAAGATTTCCTTGACCGCGTAGCTCATAAAACAGTTCTCAGTTCTCAGTTCCGATTTCATTGCGCGGTACGGCCCATCGATGCGGCAAAAACAAGCTGACAGCTGAAGGCTGACAGCTAGCTTTTCCGATATCGCAGCGGGTCTTCGCGCCCGTTTTCGCGAAACCCTTTCTGGCGAAGCAGGCAGGAATCGCATTGCCCGCAGGGCTCGCCCGTCGGTGACGGATCGTAGCAACTGCTGGTGAGCCCGTAGTCGACGCCCAGTTCGATTCCCTTGGCGATAATCTCCGCCTTCGACATGGCAATCAGCGGAGTGTGAATTTTCAGCGCCTGGCGACCTTCGACTCCGGCCTTTGTCGCCAGGTTTGCCATCTTCTCAAACGCCTCAATGAACTCCGGCCGGCAGTCGGGGTAGCCCGAGTAATCCAGCGCATTGACGCCGATGAAAACATCGCTCGACCCCAGCACCTCCGCCCACGCGAGAGAAAAGGAAAGAAAGATGGTGTTGCGTGCGGGCACATAGGTGATGGGAATGCCGTGCCCCATCTCGTCCATCGCGCGGCCCTTGGGGACAGCAATGTCATCGGTCAGCGCCGACCCACCAAACACGCGCAGATCGATTTGCGCGATCTTGTGCTCCGCAGCACCGATGGACGCGGCAACCCGCTTGGCCGCTTCCAGTTCCCAAATGTGCCGCTGTCCGTAAGAGAATGAAAGCGCGTAAAGCTCGTAGCCCTGGCTGCGCGCAATGGCCAGCACGGTGGCCGAGTCGAGGCCTCCGCTGAGCAGGACTACCGCTTTTCTTGGTGCGCTCACGCCAGGTCGCCGCCTTTGCCGATATCCATTGAAGGCGAAATCGGATTGTCTTCGTCGATGTATGCCTCGACGCACTCGGTCAGCACGCCCTTGGCTTCAAGGATGAACTCGACCGCGTCACGCGCTGCTCCGCGGCCGCCGCGGGCCGACGTCACGTAATGGGCTTCAGCCTTCACGCGTTCACGCGCATCGCCCACGGCCACTGCAAATCCGCATGCGCGCATTACAGGCAGGTCGATCACGTCGTCGCCGACGTACGCAATTTCCTCGAGCGTTACGCCGCCCTTTTCCATGATGTCGCGCACGGCTTTCATCTTGAAGGCCTGGCCCTGATAGACGAACTCCAGCTTCAGGTCGCGGGCGCGCAGGGCCACGGTCTCCGAGATGCGCTTGGTGATGATGCCGCACTTGAGGCCGCCGAGCCGAGCCAGCGAAATCGCGGTGCCGTCGTGCGCGTTGTAGCCTTTGGCCTCGACCATTTTGGTAGTGGCCTTGCCGTCCACGACTACTGGGACTGGAATCAGCCAGATGCCACCGTCGGTTAGGACGCCGTCAACGTCGAAAAGAATGACTTTAATTTTGCGGGCGCGATCCTGCGCGGAAACGTTCATGCTTCAATTCTACCTATTCGCAGCGGCCGGTTTGCGCGCGTGGCGCCTGCTCAGGAGAAAATGGAAGCATGAGCCGCAGCGACGACCAAAGCATTGCCCAGAACTCGCCAGCGCAGCCCGCCAAGTTGGAACCCGAGGATTACTACTTCGAGGGGCCGAATCTGGTCTTCACTGCTGCGTATCATCTGAAGCGCGGCTTCTGCTGCGGCTCGGGATGCAGGCATTGCCCGTATGGCGTTGACGGGCAAAACGAAAAAACAGCCGCAGGTCCTTCAACTTCGTCCGCTGCGGCGGACTTCGCTCAGGATGACAGCATTTTGGGGTGAACGGCCGGCGGTCCCCTGACTTATTCCGATCCGCCACTCCCCGCGGGTTGAGGCTGCGCGGTTCCGGCTGCTGGCGGCGTGGCAACCGGCTCGCGGACCATTACCGCAAAGCGCGGAAACGCAAAGCTGCCGCCTGCATCGTCGATTACATTCAACTGGCACAGATAAGTGCCGGGCTTCAGCCCTGCCAGCGGCACATCCATCTCAATCGCCACTGCGTCGCGCCCGTCGACGTTCATCGCCTTTGCCTGCACCAGCGGCGTCTCGTACACTTTCGTTGAACCCTGGATGAGTTCGAGGCTACTCAGCAGATTGATGCCGGGCTTGATTCCCTTGGGCGCGTTTTCGGCGGCCTTTTCGCGCGCGGGACTGTAGACCTCGTACAGAAGATACATGTGCTGGTCCTGGCGGAAGACGTGGCTGATGTCGGGCACGTACTCCTCGCCGTTGCGCACCAGCGGGTCCTGCTTCTTGCTCGACTGACGCGCGGCTGCCAGCACAATCGAACTCATTTTCAGCGGAGCCTTCTTCAAGTCCGGCAACGTAACATTTGCCACAAACGAGCCCATGCGTCCGGTCTGGTTTTCGCGCACTACAAACTTTATCTGGTACTTGCCCGGCGGCAGGTTGAAGCTGGTGGTGTACTGAATGTTTTTCTGCCGCGCGTTGAGGCTGGGATCGAGGTTCAGCTTCACGGTCTCGCGCACGTGGCCGATGGGCCGCTTCACTTCGTCGATGACTTCGCCGAGAATATCGAGGGTCGCTTTGTCCTTGTCGCCGCCCTTCACAAAC
Organism: Occallatibacter sp.; assembly: GCA_035648535.1. Taxonomy (GTDB): domain Bacteria; phylum Acidobacteriota; class Terriglobia; order Terriglobales; family Acidobacteriaceae; genus Telmatobacter. Next base: position 6,281 of record DASRLI010000415.1, read on the forward strand.
GGAATCTGCGAGCCCGGCACCAGCAGCGAAACCGGCATGTAGTAGCGATTCTCGTCGAGGCGGAAGTACATGGCGTCGAGATACATTGCCATATCGGTCGCGGGCAGATCACTGGCCAACTGGTCGGTAAGCTCCTGCTCGCGGTCTTCGCGGCCGGAGTGCCTGAAGTCCGCCGGCGCATAGTAGCCCTGGCGGTATTCGAGCTTGACTCCCGGCGCCCTGACCTTGATCGCAAGCTTGCGGTATTTGCCATCACGCGCCGGGTTCGACGAATGAAAGCCGATGGCGTAGTAGGCTGACGTATCCTTCTGCACCTGCGCAAACGCCGGAGCAAAATCGTTGGAATCGAAGAACGATTTGCCGCCGGTATCGCTGGAAAGCGTCGCCATGACTTCCTGGCTGGCGAAGTTGGCGTTCATGTTGTTGGTGAGCGCGCCGCCGTTCGAAGCGCCGTTTCCGCGCAGGCTGCCGGTCGATGCATCGCCCAACGGCCCAATCGCCTGCAAGCCACGCGTGTCCACACTGTAGATAGAAAGATTGGCGCGCACCGCCGCGTTGATGGCCGCGCGCAGAGACGCCTGGTTCTCAATGCCGTCGCGCGTAATGCCACCGGAAAAATAGAGCAGCGACTTTTTCTCATTGATCTTTGCGAGTGACTGCGAAACCGCGCGCAGAGCAAACAGTTCGCGGTCGGTGTTGAGGTCGTTGTACTCGCTCTCGTCGGGCGTGTAACCGGTGGTGTCTTCAACCTGGTTCGCATTCGCTGTAGCGCCAGCTGCAAAGCCCGTGCTCTCGGTGCCGTTGTAAACACCTACTTCGTTGATCAGCGCATTCTTGTCGGCGGTAAAATCCTGGTCCACCTTCAGCGTGTCGCCAAGCGAAACCAGCGCCACGAGGTCGGCCGGTTGCATCCCGGTTTTCAAGAACGCCTGCGCCGCCTGCACGCTTCGGTCAAGGTCTTCCGGCTGCATCGAGGTGAGGTCAAAGAACATGACAATCAGCCGGTGATTGCGCAGGTCTTCAGGCTTGGCCACAACCACTGCTTTCGGCCCGCTGACGCTCGGCCCCACCGCCAGGCCGCTCACCGTCGCCTCGTTCAGCGGCGTCGCCATGTCAACGCTCTCAAAATCGAATGAATCTATGTGCTGCTCTTTGCCGTTCTCGTAGACACTGAAGTCGCTCTGTTTGAGCCCCTTCACCACTTCGCCGGTCTTCGAGTCGCGCACCACCACGTTGGTCAGCACCAGGTCGCTGTTCACTTTCAGCGTGAAGCCGCCTTGCGGAGCGTTCGAGACCTGCGTCGGTTCCTGCGCAAGCGCCGGTCCCGCACCCGGAACCGCGAGCACCATCGCCGCCATTCCCGCTCCGACTTTGCGCAACCAACCCGTCATCAGTTCCCTTCCCAACATTCCCTCAGGGGCTAAAGCCCAGTCTCGTTTTGCCGTGTCTGCGGCACGACTAAAGTCGTGCCCTTTCAAGACATCTACCTAACAAAGGTCATCAAGTCTGCGGCACGATTAAAGTCGTGCCCTTTCAAGACATCTACTTAAACAGCGGTCATCAAGCTCCGCTAGAACCTGAACCTCGAAGTGAATTGAAACGAACGCATCCCTGCAGTTGAAGTGATCTGTCCAAAGGTGGGCGAAGTTACATTCGTGTCCACGCCGGAATACTGCACAGTATTGAAGACATTGTTGGCCGTGGCGCGAAACTCCCAGCTGCGCGTGTCGCCCAATTGCATCGTTTTTGAAAGCGCCATGCTGTTTGAAATCGTCCCCGGCCCGGTAATCGAGTTGCGCGTCGCTGTTCCATACAATCCCGCAGGCGCCGCAAAAGCCGCGGTGTTGAACCACTTCCGCAACGATCCGCCGCCAGCGGTGATCGAAGCACCCGGCACCAGGTCCGGCCGCAACGTTCCCGTCGTGCCGCGCGCCACGTCGGCCACTGCCGCCTGATAACTCGGTGAAATCGAAGATCCGGTAGCGAAAGTGAAGTTACCCGAGATTGAAAATCCCTCCAGAATGTGCGAGGCCTTTCCGGTTGTAACCCAGGACTTGTCTTTGCCGAACGGTAATTCGTAGAGATAGGTCCCGCTGACCTTGTGGCGTTGATCGAAACTTGAACTTGCTTCTTCGGCGCCAAGTGCCTGCCAGTTCTGCGCCATCGCAACTGTATCGTCGATCGAGTGCGAATACTGATAGTTCGCTCCTACCGCAAACCCGTTCGACAGCCGTTTGTTCACCCGCATCGTGCCTGCGTTGAACCGGGAATACGCGGTCGCCTGGTCGTAAGTGAAGATCAGATTTGTCGGGTCGGTGTTGGGGCTGCTCGGCGTCGCGCGCGGCGCGCTCTTCACGTCGAGATTGCTGCCCTTCGATCCGTTGTACCCCAGGTTCATGACGATGCCCCACGGCAGCGTCTTCTGTATGTCCAGGTTCCACGCCTGCACGTGCGGCAGCGGGTAGTGCGGATCGACCGCATAGTTGCCCGTTGTGTCGGGCGACGGAAATCCCCGCGCGAGCGTGAAGCAGGGCGCTGTCGCACTGCGCGCGCACGCCGATGTGGCGTTGCCGCTGGCGGTGGCCGCTTCGTTGGTTTGCTCGTTGGCAAACGGCGGCTCGTGCGCCATTGATGTTGCGAAGCCTGCGTACTGGCCCACGGTAAAGTTCATCCCGTATCCGCCGCGAATTACAGTTTGTTTCAGCTTGGGCACACGCCAGGCAAAGGCCAGCCTTGGTGCAATCGCCTTGTGATACGGAAACACCAGAGCTCCCGGCAGCTTGCCGCTGAAGGGACCGGTGGCTCCGGCCACTACTTCGGTCTGTCCAGTGAATCCTGCTGCGGGATTGGTGTCAACGAAAGCAATGTGTCCGAACTTTTCTGTATACGGCGCGAAGAACTCGTACCGGAGACCGATGTTCAGCGTGAGCGACGATGTCGCACGCCAGTCGTCCTGCGCAAAAGCATCGTATACGTTGTCGCGCAGATAGCTCTTGGCCACCGACGAGTCGATGGTAGTCGCCTGCGGAAGCCCCAACAGAAAATCTGCGAGCGGCGAGCCGGTCGTCTGATCTCCGGCCGAGTCTTCAGTAAACAGGCCGGTAAACGTAAAGCTGCCGGTGGCATTTGAGCCACCAAGAAAATCGCGATGCACGCGCCGGTAGTCGCCGCCAAAGCGCAGGTTGTGCTTGCCGTGAATCCAGCTCAACACCTCTGAGGCCGACGTGGTCTGCGCAACAGAAAAGTTGGGCTGCTGCTGGCTCAGCCCGGAGATGGTGCTCATGGTGACCCTGGGCAGGCCGTAATTCAATGGGCTCGAGTTGAGGCCAACACCACCGGGGCCCAGAATTCCGAGCCGCGTCGCAATATCGGTTCCGCTGGTGAAAAAATTCGTAGTCTGGCTCTGGCTGCGATTCCAACTCACGTTGAAGATGTTGGTGACCTTGTGATAACCAACCGTGTAGCCAACCTGCGCGGAGTTTGAATCCGACGAGCTCTTGCCGCCCAACTGGGGAAAGATATTTACGTTGTCTGAGGCTGAGCGGCTCCAGTTGTAATTGACGTTGAAGCTCTGCCGCAACCCTTGATTCTGGCCCTGCGCCCTACGCCCGCCGCCTCCGCCGCCACGCCCGCCGCCACCCGGCTGAGTAGCGTTCTTGCCCAGGCTACGCATGTAGCGCACACCAACCTGCGTCGAGTTGGTCTGCGCGGTGGTGAGCAGATGGTAGTTATAGGTGTTGTTTGCGCTGCCGGCAACCAGGTTGGGCTCAGGAAAATATTTCATCAGCGCAGCAGCCGGCGCCACGATGGAGGTCGGCGGAATCACATTCGTATTTCCGTTGTAAGCGAACTGCTGAAAATTGGTCGGGTTGTAGATCGGCGGTAAACCGGCTGCGGAAAAATTGCCGGCCCGCTCCGCATCGGTGGGCACGGTTGCGTAGTCGCCCTGCGGAGTCGATTGCCGCGTGCCGCTCAGCGTGAGGAAAACCGTATCCTTGCCGCTGGGCTTGGTCAGGCGTGGAATGTAGGGCGCGCTCATGAACGTCAGACCGAAGCGATTGGTTCCGGATGCCGGCTGCTGTTGCGATTGGCCGCGCAGCGCAAACGGCTCAGCGTTCAAAGCCGAGTTGCTGCCCATCCAGAAAATGGCTCCATGA